>JAYTMY010000276.1:0-15354 GCA_043748535.1 Lentisphaeraceae bacterium
CAAAACCATTCGTCTGACCTCGGTCCGCAAGGCCAAAACCGCTGTCAAGGAGATCGCCTAATGGATGATAGCATGTGCAGAATAGTGTATAGAAACAAATATTCGATCTGAATCCAGTCGGAATCAGAAGCTTAGATCCGGGGGAGAGTTCTGACTTTCTGCCGCCCGCTTTGCTGGCCCCCTTGCGCCCAGCTCAGGGCTGGGGCAATCATCCAAGCTTAATTATTCGCGACTGCGGCGCAGTAGGAGAAGGAAGAAGGGGCAGCCGGCGAGGGCGCTGATGGCGCCGGCAGGGATTTCGCAATGAGGTGAGAGGCTGCGGCCGAGGCTGTCGCAGAGGGAGAGGAAGAGGCCGCCGCAGAGGAGGCTCGCGGGGATCTGGCGATGGTGGGCGGGGCCGGCGAAATGACGGGCGATATGGGGGCCGGCGATGCAGACGAAACCAATCGGGCCGCAGAGGGCGGTGGCGGTGCCGGCAAGTAAGGCGGCGAGTCCCAGGCAAATCCGGCGTTCTGTGGCGACGTCGATGCCGCGGCTGCTGGCCAGATCGTCGCCACAGAGCAGTTGGTCGAGGCGGCGGCGGCGGCGCCACAGGAGTCCGGTGCAGATGATGAGGAGGCTGCCGAGGAGGGTCGGGGCCTGCCAGCCGAGGCAGTCGAGGCGGCCGATCATCATCAAGGCGAGGCGTCCGGCTTTTTCCGGGCCGGCGATGGCTTGGACGAGGGCGATGCCGGCGCCGAAGAGAAAGCTACAGGCGGCGCCAGCCAGAACCAGGCGTAGGCAGCTGCCGCGCCGTCCGGCGGCGCCGAGGGCCAGGACGCCAGCGCTGAGAGCGCCGCAAAAGGCGAGGGGAGGGAGGAGGGCGGCGGCGACGCCCGTGACGAGGCCGAGGCTGGTGAAGAAAGCGGCACCGGTGCTCAAGCCGAGGGTGAAGGGGGAGGCGAGCTCATTGCGGAGAGAGCTTTGCAAGGTCATGCCGGCAAGCGCCAAGGCCCCGCCGCAGAGCAGCCCAATCACCAGGCGAGGGGCGCGGATGCTCCATAAAATGCCGTCGGGATCGCGCCAGTCTTCCGCCGGCAAGGGGGCGCCAGCAAAGAGTCCCCAGGCCAGGCAGAGGGTCAGCAGTATCGTGATGGTGAGCGCAGGCTTCATGGAAGAGCTCGGGTGAGGGGAGGTAAAAACGAGGAAAGCCGGTGACCTTGCGGTGTACCGGCTGCACTCGTGCTAGTCCTGCAAAAAAGCCTGTGGCTTCAGCTGGGCTTGGTGATGCGCTTGGCGATGCGTTTTTCTTCGCGGCGGCGGATCTCGCTGGGCTTTTCGTAGTGACGACGGTTGCGCAGTTCGCGCAGGACGCCTTCACGGTCCAGTTTCTTTTTAAGCCTTCTGAGAGCCTTTTCGATGGGCTCACCCTTCTTGGTATTGACTTCGGACGGCACTTGGGGAACTCCGGGGTTTTGATCTTGGTTGCTTGAGATGGGGTCCGTCGAGCCGGGCAATTTTGGTTGGACTCGGCGGCGGGCAGTCAGTGTACTGCCATTCTCAGCCCTGTCAAACCTCATCTCTGATCTGCTTTCAACATGTTCGGAAGATTTTTTCTTGATGAGGGTCCCTCGCCGTGAGGGCGACTCGTGCTAGATTGCGACGTCCGTCAACCTAAGCCACAAAAAAGAAGAACAGGAGCCTCTATGTCCAATCCCGTCTGGAACACTGGCGTCGTCATGACCCTCGGCGTCGCCGCAGGCTGCGTCGCCTTGATCGCCGTTGAAGCCGTCAATCTCTCCGCGCACGCCCATGAAGGTTATAATCACCACAACGGCATCCACGCCGTCGCGGTTGAAACGCCCAAGGCCGAAGCGCCTAAAACTGAAGCCAAGGCTGACGCTAAAGCCGAAGCTCCCAAGGCCGCTGCTTTTGATCTCGAAAAAGCCAAAGCCGTCCTGCCGAAAGCGGCTGACTGCATGGCCTGCCACATGCCCGAAGCTGATGGCGTCGGCCCCTCGGTCAAAAAAATCGTCGCCAAAATGGCCAATGACGATGCCAAGATCACCGCTGCCGCCGCGAATATCATCAAAGGCGTGATGGGCACTCCTTCGACCTACGGCCTGCCCACCCCCGCGATGATGACTCCCCACCCCACCTTGACCCAAGCCGAAGCCGAGCTCCTGGTCCGCTACATGATCGCCACCGGCAAAATCACTCCCTGATTTTTTCGGCAGAATTGCTGACGCGCCCTTCGCGGAGGGCGCGTTTTTTCTTGTCATTCATCTTCTCAGCTCAATCGCAAGCGTTGCATTTTTGCCGCGATGGCTCTAGTTTTGCGGCCGACACAAAACAAATGATGACAACCAAGGAAACTCGATCATGGCCAACAAGACTGCTGTCAATAAACTGAACATCGCCGGCGGCTGGTATTGCACCGACTCCGAAGACAGCAATGGCGAAGGCTGTATCGCCTGCGGCCTGTGCTACGGCGCCGCCCCCGAATTTTTCCGTGAAGACGATCAGGGCAACGCCTACGTCTGGAAGCAGCCCACCACCGACGCCGAGATCTCGCTCTGCCAAGAGCAGCTCGACGATTGCCCGGTCTCGTCGATCGGCAAAGACGCCTGATTCACCTCAATCCTGCTCAAACCGGCCGGTTTTCCGGCCGGTTTTCTCTTGGGCGCGGGGAACCCGGCGGTGTGGCCTGAGTCATAAAGTTTTTATTGTTCAATCCTGGGAACTTCCATGACTTTGTTTGCCGCCATTCTGCTCTACCTGTCGCCTGCCAGCGACGCGGAAGCTCAAACTCCTGCGCCGTCACCCGCGGCGACGGCGCATGCAAAGTTTTTCACCGAAAAGAACTTCCCTGCTTCGCAGGATTGCGCGGCTTGCCACCAGCGGCAGTTCGAGCAGTGGCGAAGCTCAGCGCATGCCCAGGCTTCGCTGTCGCCGATGTTTCAGCTGGCCGGGCGGATCGCAGCGCATCAAGGGCTCGAGGCGGTGCAGAGCTGCTCCGGCTGCCATTTGCCTGCCGGACGCAGCAGCGGCTTGACTATGCTCCAGGCGGTCGAGGAGCTGCCTAAAAGCGCTCGCGACGGTGTCGGTTGCGTCGCCTGCCACCGCGTTGGCGAAGCCTTCGGGAGGGTCAACGGCGAGCGCCAGTTGATCCCCGGCGGCATGTTCAGCGCGGTGTTCGGGCCACATGACGGTGCCGCTCTTCAGGAAGTCCTCGGCGAGGCGCAGAAGTATGGCGTCGCCCGCAGTGACGCCGAGCCGGGCCGCAAGGTGCATTTGGAAACGGTGGTTTTTGCGCCGATCCGCGAGTCGGATTTCTGCGCCACCTGTCACCAGGCGGAATTGGCGCCAGGCGTCCTTCATGCCGATGTCTGGAGTTCGCATCTGCGCTCGCCGGCGCATCAGCAAGGCGTCAGCTGCCAGGACTGTCACATGGGGTCCGAGCCGGGTCGGCCGTCTTTGCGGCCGCTCGGGGCCAGTGCCATGGTCGATGCCAAGATTCTCAATCCGAGCCGCCGCTGCTCGGATCATTCGTTTCACTCGGCCGGCACTTCCGTGCTGCATCCGGGGATTTATCCGGCGCATCGCAACGGCGAGCTTTTCACGCCGGCTGAGTGGCAGCTCTTTGACTGGCGTTCCGACTGGGGTGGCGCCGCTTTCGAGGCTGATTTCGAGTCCGGTCCGAAAACCCAGAAATTCCCGCTCGAATGGCGCAGCGTGCGGCAGCGGATTGACGCGGCGACGGTGGTGGCCGCCAATCTCAAGGCGAGGAGCGCGGCTCGCTTGCGCCGCCAGGCCTTGCTGGAAAATGGCCTCAGGGTGGGCAAGCTGGAAAGCCAGCGAGCCGGCGCACTGCTGCGCGTCGACATCGAGGTCCGGGCTCACGATGGCCACAGTTTTCCTGCCGGAGCGTATTTGAGCGCGCCAGAGACTTGGGCGGACATCGCCTTGATCGGTCCTGATGGCCGCTGTCTTTGGCGTTCCGGTGGGCTTGATGCCCAGGGACGGATCGTCCCGGAGCAGCTGCAGGCTTTTCATCCGGAATATTTCGAAAGCGCTGGCGCCCCGCCTAGAGGCGAGCTGCTGCGGCCTGCGGATGCACCTGCGGCCTTGTCGGCGCAGCAAGCACCTTTGCTGAAACTCGAGCGACGCCTGGCGCCGGGAAGCTCCCGCCGCTTGACCTGGTCGCTGCCGATGGCGCTGATTCCGGCCGGCGGCGCGACCCTGCTCTTCCGGATGCGTAGCCGCCCGACTTCGCCGCAGCTGGCCGCGGCCGCCGGAGCCAATGCCGAGCTCGTCGCGCGTCTCGGCGCCGAGATTGATGACTTCGCCCGACGGGAACTCCAGTTGGAGGCGCAGCCATGATTCTGCCCGTCCTCCTCCTTGCCGCCGAGCCGGCGTTCCCGCCCGACCCCGTGCCGCCAGCCGTCGATGCCGCACCTTTGTCGCCGAGTGAAGCTCCCGAGGATCGTCGTCCCCGGCTCAGTCTTGGCCCCGGCTTGTTTCCGGCCGAGCCGGGTAGTGGCGTCAATCTCTGGGGAGAGCGCAATCTCGTCCGGCCCTCATTTTATCTCTGGGGCGAAATCCGCAGCGCCGCGGCCTGGAGCCGCCACGGAAATCTTGCCGAGGGAGCCGCTTTGGCCGGTGATCTGCAGGCAGACTTGAAATTGACCTCGACCGAGCGGATTCACGCGCGTTTCCTGCCTGGACTCGACCCCGATGGCAGTCGCGCCTTCGCCTGGAGCAACGAGGAGTCTTCTCATCGCCCTGATTTACGGCCGGAATCGCTGTATTTCGAGACCGACTTGGGGGCCATGGTCTCATCTCTGTCGCGTCAGCCCGCGGCCTTTGAATCGCGTTTGGCGCTGGGGCTGATCCCGATCCGTCTCGGCCAGGGATTGTGGATCGATGACTCGATCACGGGCGGCGTGATCAATAGCCCTTGGTCGCTGCCGGGCTGTGATCCGACGGCTTCCGGCACGGTGGTGTTTGCCGGTGCCGGCCAGGCTTGGGCGCCGCTCGACGAAGAGCAGGCGGACGGACTTGTCGGCGGACAGCAGTATTTCGACACTCGCCTCGGCCGCTTCGAATGGGGCTTTGCCGGATTCAAGACCGATGACGGGCAGAGCCTGTCCCCGATGGTGGGCTGGACGGGGCAGCTCGGTGCCTGGAGCCCTTCGCTCACCGGCACGACAGTGCAGGGCGATGACGCCACGGGTTTCGCCGTCTTGGCGAAGAATCGCATTGATCTCGAGTCTTGCTCGCCCTATGTCAACACCTTTTGCGGCGATCAAGGTGAGGCTTTGCTGCGCGACCGGCGTCGGCCCGGCTTGTTCCGCGAGGCGGGCATTGGGTTTGCTTTTGACCCCTTGGCGCCACTGCCGGTTTTAAGCCCTGGCGACGGCTTCGTGAAAGGAGCGGCGCTTGGCTGCGCGGGCTCGCTTGGTGAGCATCAGGAGCTGACCTTGGAGCTCGCCGGCGCGACGGCTGCTGACGCCCATGCTGCGGCACTGGCCTTGCAGCACTCGTGGAAATGGCGCCCCGACACCGAGTTCGCCACCACTCTGCTTCATCGTGTCAGCGATCACCAGTCCACTGCGACCGGTCTCAGTTTCGAGTGGATTTGGCGTTTCTAAAAGTGATTTCAGAAAAAGCCAAAAAAGCGCTGGCGACAGCTTGACGCGAGGTCGAAGGACTGTAGTTTCAGCGCCGTTCCGGAGGCCGTAAGGCGGACGAAACAACACAGGATGAGAGGTTAGCTCAGTCGGTAGAGCAGCACACTTTTAATGTGCGGGTCCAGGGTTCGAGCCCCTGACCTCTCACCAGTCTCTTTACGAGACCGCAGACGACAGTCTGCGGTCTTTTTTTTCGTGTTGTGGGCGGGGCCCCGATTTCGGATAAAACAGCTTGCGATTCGATCTGCTTGCCAGTAGAATGGATCCGGAGGTTGATTCCGTGTTCAGGTTAGTTGTCATCAATCTTTTGTTGATTTTGGCCTATCTGCTTGGCGGCAAGATGGCGATGGCCTTCAGCTTGCCACCGGGCTATGCCATGCCGATCTTTCCGCCCGCCGGTCTGGCCTTGGCCGCCGTCCTTCTCGGTGGCTGGCGTTATCTACCGGGACTGTGGCTGGGTTCGCTCATCTTCAATGCGGCAGTGGTGTCGCCGAAGCCAGATTTTGGTCATTGGCTGCCCTACAGCATCGCCACCGGTTCGGCTGTGCAGGCCTGGATCGCGGCGGCGTTGCTCCGTCGCTTCGATCAGGACGATGGAGGATTCCGCCATCACCAGTCCGTCGGGCTGTTTGTCTTGATCAGTTTTTCCTCTTGCCTGATTGCCGCCACCTGGGGCTGCGGCAGCCTGCTTCAGGCGGGCGTGATCAGCCAGCAGGATTGCGGCGCCAACTGGTTTTCCTGGTGGTTGGGAGATGTCCTCGGCTGTCAGATTTTCGGCTTGATGATTCTGTTGCTGTTCCGACAGGGGCTGAAGTGGCCGGACCGCCGGGCCGCCATTGTCGCGGGCGGTTTTTTGGCCAGTTTTCTCGTTTGCTGCCTCGTCTACAGCCAGGAAAAACGCACGGTCAATCAGAGGATTCAAGATCATTTGGAGGATTATGCCGACATCCAGGTGACCCAGTTGACGCGCATCCTGAGTTCCCATCTGACGGCTCTGCAGGCCAGTCAAGCCCTCTTCCGCCAAGGAGAGGTCAGTCACGAAGAGTTCGAGCGCTTCTGTCGCACCGCCATGCCTTATCCCAGTGCCTTCCGGGCCCTGCAATATGCGTCCTTGATCCAGGCGGCTGATTGGCCTCGGATCCAGGCTCTGGCGGCGGATCATTATCACCGTCCGGTGACTTTGCGCAGCCCGGCTGGGGCCATCCTGCAGCCGCTTGACGGCATGGTGCCGGTGATTTACATCTGTCCTTTTTCCGGCAACGAAGAGGTTTTGGGCATGGTGATGAGTGCCGAGATGGAGCGGGGGGCGGCCTTGGCCCGCGCCAAGGAGAGGGGCTCGAGCTCGGTGGTGATCAAGCTGGTGCAGGATCCCCAAGGGCCGGGGGCGCTGCTCTTCATCCTGCCGGTGCAAAGGCAAGGTCGGGATCACGGCTTTGTCGTGGCGGTTTTCGATCTGCGGATTTTTAACAGTCTCCTGATCGGCAAGGAAGGCGAGTCGATCCACTGGAGCTTGCACGAGCGGAATGGCGCCACCCTCCTCACGTCGAGCCCCGAGCCTGAAGCGGACTCGATCAGTTGCAGTCGCGAGGTCGCCGTCTTCGATCAGAATTGGAGCCTCGTTTTCCATCTCAATCCCCGCCAAGCGGAGATCTCCGCCCAGAACCGGCCGCTGCTGCTGCTGACCCTGCTTTTGTGCGCCGGCTTCTGCTCGACGCTGCTGTTGCTCAGCGGCGGCAATCGCGAAGCCCCGCCAAGAGCGGCATGACGCCGCTCACTCCGGCTTCGGCAAGCACTCGGGCCAGCTCGGCGGCAGAGGTTTGAAGAGCTGCTGCTGGCGCGAGTTGAAGTAGGGGCGGAGCTCGCCGATCTCGGGCTGGAAATTATTGCAGTTCATGACCACGCGCAGCTTGCTGGCGGTGATGGTGGCGAAGGTCGGATGATGACCGCCGCTGAGCTGATAGCCGTCCCATGCGATGGGCTGCCATTGATCCTTGACCAGGGCCCAGATGTAGATCATACCCCAGCCCTTCCAGTGGAAGTCGAGGCCGTTGACCGCGGTGTCGCCGCCAAGATCGAGCTCGAGGGTGCACAGTGACTGAGCGGCTGCGGTCTTGACTTTGATTTTTGCGTCGCTGGCATCGTCGCTGAGAAGCGCCAGATCGCCTTCGAGACTGCCGCCGGGACTTACCATGCGATAGTTTTTCACGGCAATGAAATTGGGGCGGCTGAGGATGTTCATCTTGATCACTTCGATGCACACCGCTTGCCCCGAGACACATTCCATTTCGACCTCGTCGCCGTCGTGGATGGCGATCGGATCGCCGGCGGGTCGGTGTCCGTTGAGCGAGGCGAAGTTCTGGCCTTCGTTGAGCATCATCGCTTCATAAGCGAGACCGTCGAGCATCACCGGCTGATTCTGGAAGATCGGCCGCGGCGCCATCCGGGTGCGGATCTTCAAACGGCGGAAATTGGTCACTCCCTGGGCGTCGGGATTCTTGAATTGAATCGTGCGCTTGTAGCTGATCTTGGTCATGCCGAGATTGAAGTCGATGTCCATCGGCAGGGTGTCGGCGCCGAGGTTCTTGAAGTCGCGGCCTTGTTCCGAGCGACCTTCGCGAACGTTGAAGTCCTTGCCGCCGTCGAAGGCGAAGGAGAGGTCCTTGTCGAGCTTGCCGGCGGCGGCGATCTTGAGGCGGGCGCTGAAGAGCAGCGGGGCTTGCTGGCCTTTGATCTCGTCATCGCTGTCGGCCCAGGCGAGCTGCTGGAAGGGCGAGCAGGCGCTGGCGTGGATCTTACCTTCTTCGACCCGGATCTGGAAGTCGACGCCGGAGACCAGTTCGACGGCGTGGCCGCGGGTCTCGTCGGCGAGGCCGGGGATGGCGGCGACTTCGGTGATCAAGGTCGGCAGGCGCTGACGGAGCAGCTTGGCTTGGGCGCGGTTGAGGCTGGCGTCGCGGGGCAGAGCGAGGAGTTCCTTGCGCACCGTGTCGATACTGGCCGGGGCCTTGGGGCCGAGGACGAGTTTGGCGAGCGACAGGTTGCGGGCGTAGAAGTCGCGGACGAAGAGATCGTATTCGCGGCAGGGGACGCCGGGTTTGAGCTTCTTGGCGATGAGATCGGGATTGCCGGTGATCGCCAGTTTGCGCTTGGGAGCGGCGAGGATGAGCGCGGTGCCGGCGGAGCGGATCCACAAGCCGGTGACCCCTTCGCCGCCTTGGAAGTCGAGGATGAAGGAGCTCTTGACGAAGCCGCCGTCGCAGAGGTGGTCGTTGGCCATCTTGTAGCGGAAGGTCTCCATATGATCCTGGAACAGTTTTTCGTCGCAGGCGTTCATGGCGAGCGAGCTCCACAGGAAGGCGAGGGTCGAGGTGGCGTGTGAGTTATCGCCTTCGCCGAGGCTGGCGCGCCAGCGTTTTTTCGAGTCGTCGATGAAGCTTTCCGAGAAGGGGCAGCCGCTAATCCGGGCGGCGAGGGCGGCGGGACCGTGCATGCCGTTGCCGCCGCTCTGGTTGAAATTGCCGTCGCGGGTGGCGCGCCAGCCGCGGCCATAGGGGTAGGCGCCGTTGCAGGCGATCTCGGCGGTGTGGGCGAGGGCACGGTCGAGGAAGTCGCGGTCCATCTCGATCGGGCAGAGCGAGGCGAGGGCGAGGCCGAGCTGCATGTGGCCGGTGCCGATGTATTGGCCGGCGTAGCCGTAGCCGAAGCCGGTGACCTTGTGGCCGCTCATCAAATCGGTCTTGACGCAGGCCATGAGCTGATAGGCGGCGTTCTGGATCGGCCGCAGCAGCTTGGCATCCTTGTCGCGCAGGTAGAGCTCGGAGAGGAAAATCAGGTTCATGGCGCGCGGGCAGGTCCAAGAGCTGGGGTCGTCTTTGGCGATGACGCTGGCGGCGGCCTTGTGCACCGCGGCGTTGTATTTCGGGTCGCCGCTGCCCATCAGGGCGAGGCCGCACCAAGCGGTGTGGAAGGTGGAAGAAGTGTAGCCGCCCCAGCACGGCCAGGCGCCGTTGGGTTCTTGTTGCGCCGCGAGCCAGTCGCAGGTCTGCTTGAGGAGGAATTCGCTCTTGGCGCAATCCATCGGATAGCCCTTGGCGAAGCTGCCGATGCGGGGCAGGGCAAAGCGCAGATCGACGAGCTTCGCGGCGGCTTTGCCGAGGGGGGCTTCGAGCATTGGCTCGATGGTCACTTCCGGCACGACCTGGCCATATGTGAGGGCGGTGAAAAGGCCCTTGATGCGCTTGGTGCCGACGGGCAGCTTCCACGAGAAGTCGCTGACCGCGTGGCAGCGCCAGCCGTCGGTGTAGTTGACGCCTTTGAATTCCTGCGGCTTCTCCGGGCTGAGGGCGACCCAGTCGCCATAGCCGTTGTGCATGGCGGCGGGCGTCAATGAGCTCAGTTTCTTGCTGCCGTAATCGCCTTCGAAGACGACATTGCCCCACAGCGCGCCGTCGCCGCCGTTGCCGTCGGAGCCGAGGCCGACCCGGAGATGCAGGAAGCCGGTGGATTTGATTTCGACATCGAAACTTTGCGGCGGAAGCTTGTCATTGCCGGGCGTTCCGGCCCACAGAGTCTGGCTTGTCACCGGCAGGCGGTCCTGCGGCAGGATCGCTTCGAGACGGGCGGCGAGGCGCCCTTTGCCGGTGGATTTGGCGCGGACGCTGAAGCGCGTCATGCCGGCGGGGACGACAAAGACAATTTCGCCCTTGGCGTGGCAGCGGTAACCGGGAGCCGGGAGCGGCTTATCGGCGAAGTCGACACCTTTTTTGACGCTGCCCCAGCCACTGCTGCTGCGGATCGGGGTCAGATCGGTGAAGCTGCGCTTGCCGGCGGTGCCGCTGAAGACGCCATCGAGCCAGGCGAGGTGATCGCTGTCGTAGCCATCGCCGCCGTCATCGGTGATCAGGCGCAATTCGCTGCCGGGAGTGACCGCGACATCGGCCTTGAATTCGCTGTTCTGGAAAGCGCCGGAATTCCACAGCTCGCGGCGTTCGCGAGGGTATCGCAGCACCTTCATGCGAGCTTCGCCCTGAGATTCGGCAAGGTCGGTGAGTTCGCCGGCCTGGACCTGGATGTCGCGGCGTTCCTTGAACTTGAACTTCTGTTCAGGACGGTATTCCGTCGCGTCGAGGATCGGCTGCTCCATGTAGGTGAAGATCAGGTCGCCCGGGAAGAGTCGTCCATCGGCGGGCGAGCCCGGCACCACGACGGTGACTTCCATCGCCTGCATGGCCAATTTGCCATCTTGAGCGCGCAAGCATTCCGGCACCATTGCGGCAAAGGCTTCGTTGCCTTGCCAGTTACTCAG
Source organism: Lentisphaeraceae bacterium (assembly GCA_043748535.1). Lineage (GTDB taxonomy): Bacteria > Verrucomicrobiota > Lentisphaeria > Lentisphaerales > Lentisphaeraceae > CAMCSH01. The sequence continues at coordinate 10,978 of JAYTMY010000276.1, forward strand.
GTGCGAGCGGACTCGGATGCCGAGCGGGCCGATCCAGTGGCCCCACCACAAACTGTCGTCGCCGACCCGTTTCGTGCCGTCCTCTTGGTTGACTTCCAAACCGCCGGGGAACCAGCCGTTGCCGCCATCGGAGGGGTGGTCGCGGCGCCATTTGCCGATGTCGAAGCGACTGAAATCGAGGACCGGCTTTCTCTCCGGCAGCGGTGCCAGACCGGCGGGCAAGGCGGTGAAAATCGGCGCGGCGGGGACAGGTGCGGGGTTCGGCTTGGCCGGGTTTGTCGGCTTGCTGGTTGCTGCAGTTGCGGCGGGGGCTGCGGCGGGACGGGAACGGTTCCACTGCCAGAAGCCGCCGCCGAGCAGAATCCCGGCGAGCGCCAGTCCGACAAACAGCGGCAGGGCGGAGCTTGTCGCCTTTGGCTTCGGGTTCTGGGCAGGACGCGGCGCGGGAGTAGGAGTGGCAGCGGCTGCGGCTGCGGGGGGCGACGAAGGCTCGGGAATCATCTTCGCCTCGAATTTGACTTCGCATTTGCCGCATTGCAGGCGGCGGCCTACGGCGATGTCGGGATGTTCGAGGACGGTTCCGCAATTCGGGCAGGCACAACGCATGGGTATTCTCCGTAGAGTTTTCAAATGTGGTTCTAAGGATTTAAGAACCATTCAAGGCGCAAGCGTTGCTACAATCATGGCGAAGAGAATAATTATATATTGACAACAATATATATTTATAAGATTTTTAGGTGCAATGGCCGGATTTCGACGATGACGCTTGAGCCATTGGTGTAGCCTGAGGGAAGCTGGGGGATGAGTTTTTCCGGCTGTTGCGGCGCCTGGCTCGGGGTGAGGACACCGAATTCGAGCGACAAGAGGTCGCCGCTGACATCGGGGGGGAAGCCCGATGCCGACATTCTAGGTGGAGAGAAGCTCCAGCTGGCGAGAGCTTGGTCTTTGGGGAGGAAGGCGGACAAGGCTTGGCTTTGGTCGAGATTGGCGATCGCGACCTGCCAGCGCGAGTCCGGGTTGAAGCCGGCGAGGGCGAGGAGGAGCGACAGGTGCAAGGGACGGACCTCGCTGACGAGGAGCGATTCGTAGCGCCGTCCGGCGGGGGTGCAACAGATGACTTCGAGGGGCATGGCTTGCTCGACACCTTGTTCGGGATCGGCTTTTGGCACCGTCAGGGTGGCGGTAAAAGAGAGCTTTTGCGCCTTGGGTTCCCAAAGGATTCCGCCGAGTCGAAGGCTGCCTTCCGGGCCCTCTTCGACCGGGCCGCCGGCGGCTTCTGAGGTGATGGCCAGCCGGGCCCGGTGGATGGCTTTTTTTTGGACGTCACCGGGTGGCAGGGCGAGGGCATCGGCCAGCGCCTGGCGCGGGCTGACTTGGACGGCTGGCGCCAGCACGGGTGGAGGAGGCACTTCTTTTTTACAGGAAGCGCCGAGGAGGGCGAGGGCAAGAAGGCGCTTCGTCATGATGGGGGTGCCTATGAAGTTGTGGGATGCAAAAACTCGACCTGTGCAACTCCAGATCAGGCTTGCGCTGCTCGTCACGACGCGACGCGGAATTCCTGGGAGCCACGGCCTCCGTGCGGCTTGTGTTGCGCTCGTCGCTTCGCGACGAGAAGCTCAAATCAAACTTGATTCGGAGTGATACAGGTCGAAAAACTCCCGCGGGAGGCGGGAGTTTGGTAAGCTCTGTGTTGCGATTTTACTGTGGGAGGAAAGAGGCCACAGCGCGATGAGCCATCTCTACGTGGCCATCAAGGTAGCACCAGGGTAGATAGCCGCTTTTCGGGTGGTTTGAAGTCCAAGAATCGCAACTTAAGTTTGAGCCGCAAACCACAGCGCTGGCACCAGCACGGATGTCGTTGGTAAATGCGGATTGCTCGTCATTGCCTACCACGGAACCATTGTCGAAGAGAGAGAGGTTACTGACTATCCGTTCGCCATAGAGAATGGTAGAGCTTGGATTTGCCACGGAATCAGGACTGATATTGCTTTTAACAAAGTCCCAACCCATGCCAGCCAGTTCACCGTTGATTGAATAAGAACGTGCGATCCAGTCACCGTTGCGGCGCATATCGAGAGGGCAGCGGTACGTGAAGTTGATACTGCTACGTACAGGAGTGGAGAGGATGTAGGCATTGGCAAGATTAGGGGAGACGGCATTTATATCAAGATTACGCGAATCAAGCGTGCCCAATAAGTCGTCCCAAGTGCGGTTGTGGAGTGACGACCCCACGCCACTCGCATGTGGCAGCATGTCTGCATTAGAGTCCATATACATACCAGTCCATAGAAAAATCTGTCTATAGTTATTGATACAGACAGCCTGCTTGCCTGCGGCCTTAGATTTGGCAAGTGAGGGAAGAAGCATGGACGCGAGGATACCGATGATGGCTACGACCACAAGGAGCTCGATCAGGGTAAATCTTTTATTCATTGTCATTTTCCTTGGTTTGGGTGGGGGTTTGAGACTGATGCTGACCAAGAAGTTGGTAGCGAGCTGAAAAGAGTTCTTTCATCGGGGAATCTGTCTTCAGATCCGGCACTTTTGTGGTGTTGGGTTGAACGATGAGAACGCCAAGAAGCTTTCCGTCTTGGATGACTTTTTGAAGTTGATTAGGATGGGGCTCGGACATTGCGATCATTGGGACTTTGATGTTAGCATCTAAAATTTTTTGCAGTTCATTGCTTTCTTCGCTCTCTCCGTCCGTGGATTCATTGGCGTTTGGATCCGGTTGACGTGGGGCAGCTTGAAGTGTAGCAGCCAAGAGGATTCCCTTTGCCCCTGCTTTGATCGCGCTGTTCAGAGCGTCTAAAGTGACATGTGATTGCCCAGCTTTAAGCGGCTGAATAATTACGGAGCAACCTTGGAGTTGACAGCCGGCGGGAAGCGGGTTCACCGGCGCAGGCACAGCCGAAGCACCAGGTGGAGGGAGGGGGACCGAGACAATGATGGCGATCTGCCCGGGCGCCCCCATTTTCTCGGCCAATAGACTCACAGGGTATTCCCACTGCGCTCGACCGATGGCTTGAAACAAATCTTCTTCTGGAGCATCTTCCTTGCTGAAGACGGCCATCAAAGTCAGTATGAAGCATAAGCCTAAGCATGCCCCACTACCGATAATGGGCAAAGCCCCAGCCACCCTTTTTTTGGCGAGCAACTAAGGCAATGGCGATCGACGCCACTCCGCATAACACTGCAAGGACATGAATCATTGGGTCATCCTCGATGGTTCAAAGCATGCTTGTGGTTGTGACTGGACTGAAGTCCGAGCGTATCATCCCAATACATTGTCATTGTAAAGCAAGTTAGGTGCATTTGCAAGTGGGAAGCGTTGTTTTTCAAGGGAAATTCATTCCTTTTCAAGGGAAATTCATTCCTTTTTCTTTGATAATCTCTTAAAAGGTCCCGAGCTGTATTACTCGGGATTCTAATCTCCAGGCTTGGGAGTGAGGGAACGAGGGAGTTGGGGAGTGAACTCTTATGCGCTCCTGCCTTACTCCCTCACTCCCTGGTTCGAAGCTGACGGCGAAGAGAATCCAAGATCAAAATGGAGTGATACAGGCACTCGTATCCAAGATAGCCAATTTTGCTCTTGTTCATTCGTTCGACCCCCTGCGGGTCGCACATGGTAGCCCAGGGTCGCTTCGACCCTAGGTTTGTGTTTGAAATGAGCTCCCGACCCCCTGCGGGTCGCACAGAGTTCGAGCTGACGCTGTGCGACCCGATGCGGGTCGGCGGAATGCGGGGATCGTAAACCCAGGGTCATCGCCGATGCGGCTCGACCACTGGGCTACCATGTGTGACCCGCAAGGGGTCGAGCAACAGGACGACGAGTGTAAAACCTTGCGCGGGGGTTCCCTGCATGTTGGATGAGGCGTCTTGGATACGCGTGGTGATACAGGTCGAAAGATCCTCTTGGTCGAGTCTCGCCCGTGCCGCGCTGACGGCTTCCTGGAGGCGTGCGGGACGGGTGCTACCGAGCCGGGCCACCGGGCGCGAGGGGTGGGCGAGGCCAAAGGCGAGGGGCCGCCGGGAAGGGCGGTGTCGCCGTCGCCGAGACGGGCGCCATCGAGGTGGGCTAGGCCGAGGATCGGCGATTCAGGCGCTGGCAGATATCGGGCTGGCCGTCGTGCAGCGGCGCGAGATGATGAGCCGAGAATTGTGGCTGCACTGCGACCAAGATCTGGCCGCGATTGCCGAACGCGGGCCAGAGAAGTTGCGGGGTGCAAAAACTCCCGCGGCAGCGGGAGTTTGGCAAGGGAGGTTTTTGAGATGATAAGTAAGCCTCCCGTGACCCCCATCCCCCCTGCCGCCGCTTGCGGCGGCATTGTGCGCCAAACCCCGGAGGCGCACGATGACCCACGCAGAGAGACGAGC
>JAYTMY010000277.1:0-7105 GCA_043748535.1 Lentisphaeraceae bacterium
AGGATGGCGAGCGACTTGGCCTCCCATTTTTTCACAAAAATGCCTGGCCGGGCAAAGGCCAAAATGGCGCCATAAGGGCTTAGCTTAACTGTGTTGGGAATCGTCCCCGAGCCGGGGGCCGGGGCTGCCGCCCTGGGTTTCTGTGGCTACGATGGAATCTTCAGAGTCGCGGCAAATTTCAAGCCCTGTCGGCGATAGTCGTCTGACGACTTCTCCAACTCGGAACGACCCATGAAAACCTGGTTCAACTGGTACCGCCCCGCCTTGCTGCGGCTGCGCGGCTACACCTTCGCCGATCTTGGCCATGATGCCGGCGCTGGCATCATCGTCGGCGTCGTCGCCCTGCCCTTGTGTATCGGCCTGGCGATCGCCTGTGGCGCGACACCTCAGCAAGGCCTGTGCGCCGGCATCATCGGCGGCCTTGTGGTCAGCCTCTTCGGCGGCTCGCGTTATCAGGTCGGCGGCCCCGCCGGAGCCTTTGTCGGCCTCTGCTCCGCCGGCATGGCGCAGTTCGGGCCGGAGGGTCTCGCTCTCGCCAGCTTGATCGCAGGCTTCCTCATCCTCGGTCTCGCCTTCGCCCGCCTCGGCAACGCCATCAGCTTCATCCCGGTGCCGGTCGTCATCGGCTTCACCACTGGCATCGCCGTGATCATCGCCTCGACCCAGATCGGACCGCCCTCGGCCTGCCGCCGCCGAGCCGTCCGCCGGAACATTTCCATCAGACCCTGCGCCACATCTTCAGCCACCTGCAGGATGCCCACTCGATCCCTTTGCTCATCTGTGCCGCGACCATCGCCCTCGTCATCGTCGGGCGCCGCTGGTCCGCCAAATTCCCCGCCGCCCTCGCCGGCATCCTCTTCACCGTCTGCTGGTACATGGCCGAACTGCGCCACTGGCCCCACATCCTTAAAGGCGGCCGCTCCGACGCCTTCCTCCTGCCGCTCGCCTTCAGCCTCACCGTCTTTGTCGACCTCACTTGGGCGATCAGCATCGGCAGCCTCCTCGCCATGCTCTTCTTCGTCAAACGCATCTCCGAAGCAACGAGCTCGCCGAAATCCCCCGCGACGAACACCCCGTCGAACCGCCCAAGGGCTGCCTCGTCTATGAGATTCGCGGCCCCTTCTTCTTCGGTTCCGCCACCCTCCTGCGCGACCTCGAAGGCGGCGAAACCGAGGCCAATGTGCTGATCTTGCGCCTGGCGCAAGTCCCCTTCATCGACGCCACCGCCGCCTTCTCTCTGCGCGAACTCTTCAGCTCCTACGCCCAACGCGGCGGCCAGGTCCTAACCTGCGACCTCCTCCCCAGAGTGCGCGAGGACCTCGAGCGCTTCGGCTTCGCCAAGCTCATGCCCGAAGGCGCCCTTCACGACGACCTCGGCAGCTCCTTGCGACGGGCGCAGGCCTTGATCGCCTGACGCCTGACGCCTGACGCCTGACGCCTGACGGCTGACGGCTGACGGCTGACGGCTGACGCCTGACGGCTGACGGCTGACGCCTGACGGCTGACGCCTGACGCCTGACGGCTGATGATTCTGGTTGTTCAATGTCAGCGGTCAGTCGTCAGGGGTCAGGGGTCCCCAGTCAGGTTCAGTGGCGCTATTGGCGATCGTGCGTCATGCTACTATCGTACAAAATGTCGATTGTGACGAATTTCAGGAGCTTATCCATGTGGCTGCTTCCCCTTTTTCTCCTCGCCGCGACGCCCGAAACCGCGCCGCAGAACCCTGCGCCGGCGACGGCTCAAGCGCCCCTCAGCCCCAGTCTCGACCAGATCCTTTTGCCCGAGATCAAGCTCGATAAAGTCAGCCTCGCGGCGGCGCTGCAAGTGTGGCGCGACGCGGTGCTCAAGGCCGAGTCGAAAAAAGCGCCTCTCGCCCTGCTGCTGCCCAGTGTCGAGACGCCGCAGCAAAGCCTGGTTCTGCCCGCCGGAAAGGCCGCGGACGGCCTCGCCGACCTGCTCCAGGCCTACGCTTGCGAATGCCGGATCCGTGGCGAGCTGATCACCGTTGCGACAAGCGGCAGCGCCTTCGCCGACGACGGGCCCTGGATCCCCGCCGCCTATCATTATCCGCGGATGCTCGACAACGAGGAGATCACCCAGGATCAAATCCTCGCCTTCTGCCATCGCCAGCACATCGGCCTCAGCGCCGGATCGGTCCTGTCCTACCAGGATTCCATCCTCAGCTGCCTCTTGCAGGAAGAGGATCTGCGCCGCCTTCAGGAGCAGATGAACAGCACCCTCGCCGCACCCCGACAGATCCGCCTTGACAGCCTCTGGCTGCGCATCCCCGGCAGCCAGCCGGAAAAAGCCCTCAGCCTCGCCGCGGCCCTGGCGAAACCCGGCGTCGAAATCCTCTCGCGCCAAAGCCTGCTGTTGGAGAATCAGAAGCGGGGGGCCACCGGCTGCGGAGCAGTCCTGGTCCCCGCCGAAGGCGATAGCCCGGAAGAGCTCCAGGATGTCTTCACCGCGACCCCGAATCTCGACGCCGACGACGATAACCTGATGCTCGAATTCAAGCACAGTCTCGGCTGGCCGGGCAAGGACGGCAAGATCATCCGCTATTGCGACGAACAGCAGCTCAATCTGCGCGGCAGCGAGACCCGCCTCACGCTGCAAGAAGCCGAAGCCGACGGCCAACACCTGCGCCTGCATTTCCTCATCTCCCACGCCGAAGAAGCCCGCAACCCGCCGTCGCGGATTCTGCCGCCGCTCAGCGACCTCAAGGTCCTCGGCATCGACGACAAGCTCGCGGCCCGGCTGAACCTCGGCTGCAGCGACGAGTCCGACCTGGTCACCGCGCTGCAGCACTGGGCCATGCGGGAGAAGATCGAGCTCCACTGGGGCGGCAAAGCTCCCGACGCCTTCTCCGGCGCCTACCGCAGTCTCGGCTCCATTCCGGCCGCGGCCCTCTTGCGCGAGCTCTGCTTCCGCTCGCAAATCCAGGCCCGCTGGTTGAATCAGCGCCTCGAACTGAGCTGGCCCCCGAGCCAACGGCACTACAGCGTCCGCCGCGGCTTCGCCACCCAGGTGAAACAAAGCGACGACCAATCCCTCGCCGACTTCCTTCTCGCCCATCTCCCTGCCGGTTTTGAAGTCGATTACGACCGCATCGGCCGTCAACTCAAAACAAGCGCCCCGACCCCTCAGCTCGACGGCCTCTTGCGCCTGATTTGCGAAGAGCGCAATGCCACCCCATCGATCACCTGCCAGGTCGACATCGTTGAAGCTCCCGTGGCCGAGTTGATGAAGTTAGAAGCCACCCAGTCAAAACTCCGAGCCGCCGAACTTTTCACCGCCGTCACCCGTCTCCCCGGATGCCGCAGCCTGCGCCAGCTCAGCAGCGATTTCCTCAACGGCAGTACCAAATCGATCGAGCCCGAGACCGCAAAAGTCGAAGCCAAGGCCGCAGCCAGAACCGCCCTCGGCTGGTTGATTGAAATCACGCCTATGGTCGAGCCCAATGAATCCTCAGTCCAGCTCGAATGCCGGATCTACGAAAACGCCCCGCCCCGCCAGACCCACATCGAAGCCACCTGCCAAGGCCGCCTCGGCGACACCCTTCTCCTCGGACGCAGCAGCGTCCCCGCGACGGCACCCGGTCAAGCGAGCACAAGCGAGCGCCTGGTCTTCCTCCGTCTTTTGGCAGCGCCACGGAAGCCGGTTCTGGAAGAGCTGCCGTGAGGCCTTTTCAGACCTTGGCCACAGCCGCAACCTTGGCGACAAAACTCTCAGGGATCGGTAGCGGTTGCGGCTCGCTTCTCTGGCGGATGTCGTAGAGGCAGTACATCGCGGTGTAGGCTCCCTTGGCGACCAAGCTGAAGCAGCCGTCGCTTTCGCGTCGCTCAAAGCGGGCCTCGTATTCAATGCCGGCCGCACGGATGCGGCGGATTTCGAGGGTGATGCGGACGGTCGCGGTAAAACAAGGGACGAAGGAAGCTCATCGACACCTTCGCGCGCGGCCAACCTGAACCACGGAGATCCGGCCCGATGGGACCGATGACGGGCTCGTCGATACGCTCAAAGAGATCATATTCGGCCTCTTCCATCCAGATGAAATAGTTCGGGTGATGCATCAGCCCGCCGAGATCGGTTTGATGCAGTTCGACGCGGCGCTCGATGGAATGGCTGGAAACGGACATATCGCTTTCTCCTGAGGGTTTGGGGTCATGATACGAGGATTGTTTCGGCTCCTTACGGGTTTCTCCATCAGTTGCAGAAACGGCTAGACTTACGGATTGCTGTGAGGGCCAAAGGCCCGGCTTCATCCCAGCCTGGGGCAAGGCCCCAGGTTAGCGCCATTGAGGTTCCCAGGGCCGAAGGTCCGACCCATGGTTTGACCTTCGAGCCTAGGACGCGCCCTTGGCGCTCAAGGTAAACATCGGCAGCCCACCTAGGGCTGCGCCCTAGGCTGGGATGGCGACGCGCCCTTGGCGCTGAAGACAAAGTGACACTTGCATCATCTGCATATTTAGGGTCAGTTCTTGCCATTCCCCTCCCTTGGGTTTAAGCTGATTCCACCGCCCCACGCCAACCGAGGTTTTCCCATGCTGCGCCGCACTTTCGCCCTCCTCATTCTGACTAGTCTGGCCGCCTGCAAAGAATCGGCGAAAACGCCGCGTGTCGCCCCAGTTGCGCCCCACGCAAAAAGCGTCGCCAAAGCAGAAATTCCTCGTCCGGTGCAGTTGCCGACACTGTGCGACAAACTCGCAAGCACCGAGCTGCCGTCGATCAAGATCGAGGCGATGAAAATCGGCGCTGCCATCACTCTCTGGCGCGAGGCTTTGATCAAGGTCGACCCGAGCTTCGCCCAGCTCGGCTTTTTCCTGCCGGAAGATGACGCGGCTATCAGTCTCGAGCTCCCCGCCGGTAAGGCTGAAATCAGCCTCGCGGCCCTGCTCAAGGCCTATGCTTGCGACAGCCGCAAAGGCGAGCGCCATGTCAATGTCCAGAAAGAGGGAAGCGCCTTCGCGGAAGATGGGGCGTGGATTGCAGCGATGTATGAGGTGCCGGCAGGTTTTTTGGATTTGGTGACTCAATGGGAGAAAAGCAAAAAAAAGCGAGATGAAAAGGAATCTGCCAATCATGAAATTGTATGCCCAGGAGTAGGCAAATCCGGCTCCGCACCTGGATCGCAGATTTCTTTCATTCAATCGTCCAATCAACTGGTTACCGTTTTCCAAGAAAAAGATCATGCAGAGATTGAGAAGATCATCGCTGACCTGACGCCTAAACCCCTAAACATCCGAATTGAAAGTGTCTGCCTCCGTTCGCCTCGTAAACTGAGAGCGGAAGGGGGGCTTGATTTGTCGCAGCTTTTAGTCGATCCCACCGTGGAAGTCCTGTCCCACCAACAGATAGATGGACAATCGGGCCAAACGTTGTTGCTGAATGTCTCGCGGGTTCCGCGAGCCAGACTCTCAGAGAAAACGATTGCACCATTGAACGACGAAGCGACAAAGTCATCCTCGCCTAGTCAATTTTATTGGGCCGAGTCTTTGGAGGCATCGGAGGCCGGTCAGTGCCACGATGAGTTGATTGTCACTCCTACTCTCTATCCCGACGGGAAAACCATCAGTGTTGCAATCAGTCAAAAATTATCTTGGAGCAAGGCTGACGCTACCCGATCCGAGCTGAAAATGTCGACCCAGAACTATCTCAATTCAAGCTCTGGTGACACACGGATTCTTTTGCAGGAAACCGAACCTGATGGCAAGCATTGGCGTATCCATCTTGTGCGCAGCAGCGTCATCAAATGTTGCCTCCCTTCGTACGCAAGCCTGACGAAAAGACAGCCGCCGGTCACCGACCTGAAGGTGCAAAATGCCGATGCGGCTTTGCTGCAAAAGCTATCTCACACCGCCTATTCTGGCGGCGCAGGAATACTTGAAAAAGCGCTCATGGTCTGGGCTGCTAAGGAGGGGCTTCAATTGAAGAAAATCGGCGAAGCAAGCCCCGAGGCGCACTTCCGGAGCTGCGGCCCCTTGACTGCCAGCGACCTCTTGCGCGAGCTGAGTTTTCGCAGCAATATGCAAGCGATGGCGAAAGACGGCGTCGTAGAATTGCGTTGGCCGCAGAAAATGAAAAAGTACAAGCTTGACAGCAGTGTGTATCTGGTGCTTAAACAAGAGGGCTTCCTTCAGGAATGCAAAGTTGTCAGTGAGTATTTTGACGGGCAGACATGGGTTATCGAAGTCGAGCAGGCTGGGGTGTATGACTTCAATCAATTGGTAGAAAAGTATCAATCTCTCTTGCCGCTTAGTGAAAACATCCATTTCGACGCCTTTGATCTCGAGTCGCGAGAGCTGCAGCGCCTCAGCTCCGATCATCCTGACGAGGCCGAACTATTACAACGCCTGAAAGCCTCAAAAACCGTGCAAAAAATCCGCCAAGTCGAAGGGTTAATCTTGTTTGGCGGCACCAGTATCTTTGCGACTTCTTCGTCACAGCAAATGCCTGAAAACTGGCAAGCACCCGTGCCTCTCGATGCCGCGAGTGGCACTTTCTTGGCACCTCAAGCGTCTTTTGGTGAGTGCACACCTATCGGTTGCTCCGTCGAATGCATTGCGCAGATGGAGCCAGTTTGGCCAGTGGTTGATTTCTCTGTAAAAGTCAGCGACACCGTTGTCATCGGTCATCAAAAAGTCCAAGTTCAGGCTCAGCTTGGCAACAAGCCAGTGCAGAACTTCCCTGTCGAAGTACCGATCCTGCGCCATCAATCGATCGAAACCAAGGTGTTTTGCCGAGTGGGCGAGGTCAAGCTCTTCGCCCGCAGCACTCTCCCTTCCGATCAAGCCGGCCAAGCGGCGACGCGTGAACGCCTGTTCTTCGTGCGCATCGACGCGACTCCGCAGAAGCCGGTGATCGAAGAGCTGCCGTGAGCCGCAGGCCAACGTCCCCTGATTTGCGCCTGCCGCAATTTTTGTCGTCCTCCTCCGCCCGTTCCGCGCTCCGGCGTTTATGTTGCCGGTCTTAAACTTAACGGGAGCCTTGATGAGCACGGAACAATGGTAAGCCTCCCGTGACCCCCATCCCCCCTGCCGCCGCTTGCGGCGGCATTGTGCGCCAAACCCCGGAGGCGCACGATGACCCACGCAGAGAGACGAGC
>JAYTMY010000278.1:0-4284 GCA_043748535.1 Lentisphaeraceae bacterium
GCTCGTCTCTCTGCGTGGGTCATCGTGCGCCTCCGGGGTTTGGCGCACAATGCCGCCGCAAGCGGCGGCAGGGGGGATGGGGGTCACGGGAGGCTTACAATTCATTTGAACCGCCTTTGGCGCAGAGACCATAGCCTCTCGTAAGCGTGGCATCGATAAAGAAGCATGAAGTCCATGGCGCCAATGGAGCGGCATATCCGCCTTAAGGTCTGCTAGCCAGCGTGTGCAATCGCGAACAAGGTCAGCCAATTCAGATTCTAGCAGATTTTGGCGTTCCTCAGGTGCTCCGAACTTGGACAGTCGTTCCTCCAGCGCGGCGATGCCGGATTCAGTCCAAAGCTGCTGGGCCTCGTTGGGGTCTTGGCTCTGTCTAGCTTTAAGTCCAATCTGACCGGAGACAAAGCGGACATCCAAGGCGATGGGGGAGGCAAGGATTTCCTTGACATTGCGGCGGATGAATCGATCTCGATCCCGAGCATCATAATCTTCAGCGGCGGTGACAACTAGATCATGGCAACGATCGTGCAGGCATTCCTGCCAGAATATTTTTTCTGCTGCAGTGACGCCTTGTTGTGCACGCACGATCCAAAAAACTTGGGAGACGCTGTGGAGGTAGTTACGCAGTAGATTTTCGTGGCTGATACCTTCGCCTTCTAGCCCAGTGGCACCAAAACCAGGCGTATCGGCGATGACGACCCCGCGATCAAGTAGCGGAGAGAGGTATGGCCGGGGGACTCTAACGATAACACGTTCGAAAATACCGGCTTGTTGACCCCCCTCTGCAGCCAATTCGTCCAGTTTCTTGCGGACGGACTCGGCATCGGGGTGGATGCTGGTCGGACGCTTAATTTGGAGTGCTGAAGAAATGGCTTCGACCAAGAATTCAGAGCTCTCGTGTTGCCGTTCAAACTCGACAGGCAGGCAGGTCAAAGGGCCGTTACGCCGAGGCGCGATGTCCAGACCGAAGAGAGCATTGAGCAGGGTGGACTTACCGACATTACCGAGGCCAATGACACCAATTACAAAGCGCTTACGCGCAATGCTGGCACGGCGGTGGATGCTCAAGGCGGACTTCTCTGCTTCATCGTAACCAGCGGCAGCTTGGCGCCGCCACTCGGCGATCTCGCCGACTTCATTTGCGTTGGGCGTGATGAATTCGCGGCTTTCGCGAAGAAAGCAGGCGAATTCGGCGCAGAGATTTGGAAGATGGGCGCTGGACATCAATATGAGGCTCCCGCGATATTGGGACTGCGTTCAAGTAGCCCTGCGTAATTCGCTGTGGCAGTCTCTATTTTGGCTAGGCTGACGCCGTCCTTTCGGAGTTTTTGGGCATTAGCGAGAGCGGCTTCGAACCCTTGGAGGCGCAGTCCGATGTTGGCTTGGTGAGCTTTGATGACTTCGTCCTTGGCTTGGCGAAGCTCGGGAATGCGCACAGTGCGGAGTTGCGAGATCATGATGTCGATCTGTTGCCTTGCAGCATCGTCTAGCTGGCCTTTCTGCTTAAGCTTGCTGGAACGCCAAGCGAGAGGAACGACGCAAAGACCGAGTCCTGCTACGAGCAAGCCGATTGGTGCAACGAAAGTCATAGCCATGCCGGCCATTCCAAGGGAGCCGGCGATGCCAGTGCCTGCTGCTGCGGTCGCATTGGCGGCTCCCGACATGCCAAGCCAAGCCAAACAGTTGGCTGCAATTCCTGTTACTCCAGCTGCGGCTGCCCCTGAAGTAGCGGCCGCCGTGCCTAAGGCGGCGCTGACGATGCTACCGACGGTGGCCATGGTCATGCCGACGCCAAAAATGGCTGCAGATTGTACGCCGCTGCCGATAAGGTAGGGTTCTCGCCGTAGACGGGCTTGGTTGCCGTGATCAGGGCGAATTTCCAAAAACGGGTATTCGGCGTCAAGCTTTTGAATAGCTTCCTTCAGTGCGTTTTCCAGCTCAGTTCCAGGTGTAGAGAGATGAGCTTCAAAGGCTGCCATCAGGGTCGTCGGCAACTTACGAGCAGCCTCGTCGATGCTGAGGACTGAGGTCTTGTCGATGTTGGCGAGTACCTCGGTTTCTACCTTGGACTTCACTTCGGGGAGCTTTGACTCGAACTTGGCTACAGCCTTGTCCCATGCGAGGGCGAAAGCAGCTTCGACAATGCCGCATTTGGCCGCGATGTTGGTGCGGTCTTGATGAAACTTGGCAATCTGGGTTTCAATTTCTTCGCGGCTGCGACTGCTCGACTCCAATTCTAGGCAACGGGAATCGTGAGCAGCTGATAACTGTGCTTTGACAGTGACAATCAAACGCTGGTCAAGGGCATCGCCGCGGCTGGTGGCGAGGTAGTTTCTGACTTCAGCCGAGAGGGCGCTTAGCCCACTAGCATCCGAGTCGCCTTGCATGGCTTTTTTGGCGCTGATTCTGTGAATGGCGCCGGGTGTAATGCCGTGTTTTGCAAGGATTTTGAGGTTGTGGGCGATGCCGTCCTGGATATCCTGTTCCTCCGTGGCATCACAGCGATTGATGGCGAAGAAGATCTTGGCAACATCGGCATTCTTCAGCGCTTTCAGCAATTCCTCTTCGTCAGCAGCGATGGGCATGTCGGCAGTGATGATGAAGATGACGGCATCAACGGAAGGAATGTAGGCGTGGAGGAGTTCGTCGTGGTGTTCATGAGCTGAGCCGGCGCCAGGCGTGTCAACGAGCATGACATTGGAATCGAGCCCCGGGAACGGCCCTTGGATGGATAGGCCAGCGACCTGCTTCGCATTCTTGGGATTCTTTTCTTCGGTCGCGTAGTCCGCAATCCTGGCGAAAGGGATGTTTTCCTTGCGGCCACTCTCGCGGAAGTGGACAGTTGCGAGTTCTTGATCGGCCCGAATGAATTCGGAGACAGCGGAGGAGGTGGGAAGTTTGTCGACGGGAGCGACAAGATCATCACTGCGTCCAAGAAGCGCGTTGATGAGTGTGGATTTGCCGCGCTTGACCTTACCGATGACCGCGATGCGGAAGCAGTTTTCTTGATAACGGCGTATGGCCTCGGATACAGTTTGGGCAGATTTGGCTTGGTGATCCTCAATGAGGCTGCGCTGGGCTGCCAAGGCCCAGTCAATGATAGATTGGCGTTTCTTTTGATCTAGGAAGTCGGAATGAATCATGAGGCTTTTTCCTTATTTATTTGATCGGCAATCTGGGTTTGTGCTTGGTTATCGGCTGGACGTCCCGAGAGGTGTAGGTTGCGCAAAGAATGTCGCCACTCCCGACAACTTAGCTAACTAACTGGAGTCAAGAGGCTCCGCATCGCAGTAAAGTGGGTGAATTTTTGTAGCTGTCAAACGGCATGGAAGCTAATTGGTTGAAGTCCCAGGCAGAAACTCAAGTCTGATGCCAAGTTTCACGAAATAAACGCAGGCCTCTGTGCTCCATAAGCTAAAGGCAGGAGTGCTCCCACGGGTTACTTCGGATGCTCCCTCACCCCACGAATCCGATGGCGGGGCGGCTGTTGCGGCTGCGATCGGCGGCGCATTCGCGGGCGAGGGCGTCGAGGATCTGGGCGTGAGTGAGCTGGTCTTCGAGGAGGAGGGCGGTGAGGACGGCTTTGAAGTCGCCGGCTGCGAGTTTGGGGATGGCGGCGAGGCGGGCCGCGTCGGCGTCGCTGAAGGGGAGGGGGCAGAGCGGGGCGAGGCAAGCCTGGTAGAGCTTGAGCTTGGCGGGTTCGGTGAGGTAGTCGAAGTTCAGCTTGACGCTGAAGCGGCGGAGGAGGGCGTTGTCGAGCTTGGGGATGTGGTTGGTGGCGGCGATGAAGACGCCACGGAAGTTCTCCATGCCGCAGAGGAACTCGTTGACCCAGCGTTGTTCGCAGCTGTTTTTGACCTCGTCGCGATCGATCAGGATGGAGTCGGCTTCGTCGAAGAAGAGGAGGGCTTGGCGGGCTTCGGCGTCGTCGAAGGCGGCGCGGATCTTCTTCTCGGTTTCGCCGACGTATTTATCGGCGAGGTCGGAGCCGCGCAGGGTGATGAGTTCAAGGTCAACTTCTACAAGTCCGACTTGCTCAAAAGGCTTACTGACAAATGGATGCGACAACGATTTCAGATTTACCCATGTCCGCCAACTTCTACAAGTCCGACTTGCTCAAAAGGCTTACTGACAAATGGATGCGACAACGATTTCAGATCTACCCATGTCCGCCGCCCAGCCTCTTGACTTCCAGTCCCAGCCGTCCCAGCCCACGCCGGGGCGGCTGACCCGAAAATCAGGGTCAGAAGCAGAAGCAGGTGGTGAAGCAGTCGTTTTTGCATGCCG
>JAYTMY010000279.1:0-5629 GCA_043748535.1 Lentisphaeraceae bacterium
CCCTAACTCGCCCGGCATCGCTCACCCTTGGCGGAGGAGGAGCGGCGGCATTTGCCAGGGTCGAATTCCGGGGTACTATGGGGGCGTCGGCACTGCCGACGCCCGTGGCGAAGCCATGGGCCAATTCCACAGAAAACTCGGTTAGCCCACAAAAATCTATTTGAAGAAGCAGTAAACCGCGATCATCAAAAGCAGGATGATGGCCGAAAGTATGCGCGGATCAAGGACCCCCTGCAGTGGGCCGCTGAGAATGGCGGCGGGACTTTGCCAGCAGTAGCGGTCGGTCACTTCCTTCGGAGGGGGCGGGGTGGCGAAACTGACGGCGAAATAGACCAAGGAGCAGATGACGAAGAGCCACCAGGCTTGCAACATGAATCCGATGTGAAAGGTGCCGGTGAAGAGCTGGATGGCGACTACTTTGCCATCGACCACATGGGTGCCCATAATCAAGCCGGAGATCGCGGGGAAGTCGGTAAGGAAGACCAGGATGCCGAGGCTGATTCCGGTGGCGAAGGTGGCGAGCGCCGCTTGGGAGGTGCCTCGTTTCCACAAGACGCCCCAGAAGAACACGGTGCTGATCGGCGGCGCGAGGACGGCGATCTGGGCGTTAACCGCATCGAAGATGCTGGTGAATTTCTCGCCCTGGAGAGACCAGCCGATGGCGACCACCATGCCGATGCCGGCGGTCCATTGGCCGATGCGGACCAGGCGCTGATCGGGAGTCGCCGGGCGCAGGCGCTGGACGATGTCGACACTGACCAGGGTGGCGATCGAATTCAACGCGCCTGCCACCGTGCTCATCAAGGCCGCGAGGAGAGCAGCGATGACCAGTCCGCGCATGCCTTCCGGAAGAAGACTGAGAATCAAGGTCGGTAGCGCCGCATTGGCATCAGCGCCGATCTTATCCTTGAAAAGGACATAAGCAAAAACTCCTGGCATGACGATGAGAAAAAGCGGAAGAAGCTTCAGCATGCCGCAGAAGATGGCGCCATTCTGAGCATCCTTCTGGCTGCGCGCCGCCAGGACCCGCTGGACGATGGTCTGGTCCGAACACCAATACCAGAGGCCGAGGATGGGGTAGCCGAGAAGCATCGCATACCAGGAGTGGTCCCCCTCGGTCTTGATCATCGACAATTGACCCGGGCGAGCGGCGTCTTTCAGTTGCGCGAAAGAGCCGATGCCTGCGTCGCCCAGAGCTTTGAGGCCGAACAGGAAGATCGCCAGGCAGCCGGCGAGCAGAAGTACGGTTTGCACCGACTCGGTGACGACCACGCTCTTCAGGCCGCCAAACACGGTGTAGAGGATGGTGATCGCCGAGATGACCAGGATGGCCACCGGGATGGAAAGTCCGGGGATGAAAATCTTCACCACTGCGGCGCCGGCGTAGAGAGAGACGCCAATATGGATGAAAATGGCGCCGAAGACCCCCATCACGGCGAGAATGGTGCGGCTGCCGGAGCTATAGCGTTTTTCGAGGAATTCGGGCACAGTCGAGACACGGCTTCTAAAATACAAGGGAGCAAAGATCAGCCCGAGCATGCTCAAGGTTATCGGGGCCAAGGCCTCGAAGTTGCCGGAGTCTCCGAGGCTGCCTTTGTACGCCGAGGCAGCGCAGCCAATCAAGTGCACGGTCGAGATGTTGGTGGCGAAAAGCGCTAGACCGATGCTGACCCAGCCGAGGCCGCGACCGGCGAGAAAGTAGCCCTCCGAGCTTTCGGTGCTGCGCCGTCCGACCCAGAGTCCGAGTACGGTGATGCCGATCAAATAGGCGCCAACTATGGCGAAATCGAGGTTGCTGAGAACAGGCATAAGTATCTCCATTGTTTCTTGAATTCAAAATCCAATACTGGCGCCACCATCGACCGACAGGACGGCGCCACAACGAGCTGCCGGCGTGTGCAGTGCTTATTTTCGAAGTGATCCGATACAGATCAGTCGATTTCGACCATCGCCTTGATGACGCCGTTTTTCGGATCGAGCCAGCCGGGGAATTGCCCCTGCAACTGATCGAAGCTGCAACGGTGGCTGATCATACAGGTCGCTTTCACCGTTCCTTTCTCGAGGCCGTCGATCACCGCTTGGAAGTCGGCGCGGGTGGCGTTGCGGCTGCAGTTCAGGCTGAGCTCGCGCTTGTGGATGTCGGGGTGGACGAAGCGCAGTTCGTCCTTGCTCAGGCCGACGAAGACGATGCGGCCACTGTGGGCGCAGTACTGGAAGCTCGAACTCATCGAGCCGGCGTGGCCGGTGGCGTCGATGACTAGGGTCGGCAGATCGCCGCCACAGGCCGCTTCGAGACGCGAGACAAGATCGGCGCCGCCGAGGAGACAGGTGTCGACACCGATCTCGCGTCGGCAGAAGTCGAGGCGGCCTTGATCGAGGTCGACCACCAGGGGCCGGGCGCCGGCGACTTTTAGCATCTGGATGCAGCCGATGCCGATGGGGCCGGCGCCGATAACCAGGGCGTTCTCGTCCGGCTGAACGGCGGCGCGGCGTACCGCGTGGGCGCCGATGGAGAGGCATTCGACCACAGCCATCTGCTCGAGCGGCAGACTTTTCGAGGCGACGAGGTGGCTGGCCGGGACGATGAGGAACTCGCTCATCCCGCCGTCCTTGTGCACACCCATCACCTGCATGTTGCAGCAGCAGTTGCTGGCGCCGCGACGGCAGGCGATGCACTGGCCGCAGTGGAGGTAGGGGATGACCAGTACATGATCTCCCGGGACGAGAGAATCGACGCCGGAGCCGAGCTCGGCGACCTCGCCGGCGAGCTCGTGGCCGAGAACGCGCGGGTAGCTAAAAAAGGGCTGTTTGCCTTGGTAGGCGTGCAGGTCGGTGCCGCAGATGCCGATGCGGCGGATGCGCACCAGCACTTCCCCGGCGGCGGGGACGGGGCGGGGACGCTCGGTCATGGAGAATTCAAAAGGCTTGTCGCAAACGAGGGTTTTCATCGGTGGGCTCCTGTTATCAGTTCTGGGATTTGAGTTGACGCAGCGCCTCGGGATCGTCGCGGAAGGATCGCGGACTGGACCCGGCGAGGTGAAGACTGTCGCCCTCGATGCGGCCGTCGCGGACGGCGCGGCGGAAGCTGTCGAAGGCGTGGCTGATCAAGGGCGGCGGGGTGCCGAAGAGCTGCTGGTAGGCGGCCCGGCTCGGCTCCAGCCGGACGCGGAATTTACTGGAGGAATTCAAGGCGATGGCGAGCAACTGGTGCTGCAGGAAGGGGTTGTCGAAGCGATCGAGGACGCCGAGGGCGTAGCGCCGCAATTCAGCGCCGCCTAGGCCACTGGAAAGGGCAAGGGCGGGGACGATCTCGCGGAGCATCAGCTCCTCCAGGAAGCCGCGTATTTGCGGATCCCGCATCGCCTCGATCACGGTGACGTGGCCGGCTTCGAGGGCGGGGAAGAGCAGCGCCGTGTGGCCGCCGTTGAGCAGGCCGACCTTGCGTTGACGGTAGGGACGAAGGCTGTCGGTCCAGAGGAAGTCGATGCCGCAGCGGGCCAGGGGCAGTAGAATCTCGCGTGGTTGGCCGTCGATGGCGAGGAAGGCGTAGGGTTCGGCGTTGACGGCGCTGGCGGCATCGCGGGTGACGATGCGGTCGACCAGGGTGTTGCGGAAGTCGCAATTCACGACCAGCCAGCTCTGGAAGGCCATCGGCGTCTGCCATTCCGCTGCGTGGCGGATGACGAGCTCGCGCAGTGTCGCGCCGTTGTCCTCGATCAGTTCGAAGGGCAGGATGAGCGGCGCCGCGAGGCCACTGCTGTGGCGCTCCTCGAGCCAGCGGCAGAGGCGGGCAGGGAAACTCGTGGCGCTCTCCCTCGGCGCCGGGAACCAGGCGATGCCCGCCTCGGTGGAGTTGGAGACGATTACGGCGATCTCCGGATCTCGGGCACTGGCGAGGAAGCCCGCCGGATCGGTGAAGGGATTGAGGTAGGTGTCGTTACAGGCGATGTGGCGCTGGGCGTCGTATTCCTGGCTCTCGACCAGACCACGGAGACGCAGGGTCCAGGGGGCGGTGAAGGCCGATTCCGACTCTTTCTCGGTGCTGGCGGTGAGCTTGACGCTGGTGATCTTCAGATCCGCCCCGCTGTCGTTCATCCGCTGCACCAGGTCGCTCCAAAAGCCGCGCAGGAAGATGCCGGTGCCGAATTGCAGGATGCGAAGGCTCATGATAATCTCCCTTCAGGTGTTTTCGTTCTCTTCACTTGAGCCGCCGAAGCGGCAATAACTTGTTATTTTGTAGATGCGGAAAACGCAAGTTGGCAATAATAATCCGCCGAGGATCAAGAGGAGGTTGGGTATGGCATCATCGAAGCAAGGCAACCGGATGATCCGCTACGGGCGGGCGGAGGATGCACCGGCACTGATCCGCGAGATCCCGGTACTCGGGCGGCGCGTCATACGGAGTGCTGCGAAGAAAGCGCTGCCGGCGCACCAGATGGACAACTTCGAGATCACCCTGCTGCTCAGCGGCAGTCTCACCTGGCTGATCAACGGCGTCTTGCTGCCGCAGCAGCCGCAGGAGCTGCTGATCACCTGTCCCCACGACCATCTCGCTAGTCCCGGCGACAACCTGTCGCGCAGCGACGCCTATTTCCTTCAGATCGACCTGAGCCCGCGTGCCGGCAGTCCCTGGTCGGCCGCGGAGCTGCAGCGTTTCCGTTCTTTGCTGCGCGAGCTCGGCAGCGAGCCGCTGAGGACGGTGCCGGCGGGGATGGAAGTTCTTCTCAGTGAGCTGCTGCGGGAGCATCAGCAGCCCGACGCCTACAGCGCCTGCCGCTGCCGCCTGCTACTGGGCGAGTTGCTGGTGAAGCTGGGCCGCGCATTGCGTCCGGCACCGGACCCGGCTCGCGACCAGATCCTCGCCTTCCTCCGCCGCCGCTTAGCGGCCGATTTCGACATCGCGTCGATGGCGGCGGAGCTCGGCGGCAGCAGCGCCTGGCTACGGCAGGAATGCCGCCGTCTCTTCAGCCGCGGCCCGGTCGAACTGGTGCGGGAATTCCGTCTCGCCCAAGCTCGCCGCCTGATCGTCGCCGGCCGCCTCAGCATCAGCGACATCGCCCAGGCCTGCGGCTTCTCGTCACCGCAGTATTTCGCTCATGTCTTCACCCGTTTGACCGGGGTCTGTCCGCGCGACTACCGCCGCGCCCTCGACGAGGGCTGCGGCCGCTTGGTCATCGACCACAAGCGCCTCCCGCAGTTTCTGGATGGCCATTTTGACTGATTGGCAGGGCCTCACCAAGCGTGCGTAAGTAATACTCATCTTGCTGACGCAGCCGGGCAATCGCCAGTTCATTCTTCAAAGACCGTGCCACCATATCTAGGAGCCGTCAGCCTCAGCCACCTCGCAGGCGCCATGCAGCCCGGCCGTCCGAAATCTTCAGGCCTTTCGTGTAAGCAATCCACCCGCAAACTCCAGGAGCCGCCATGATCTCGTCCCTCTTCATCCTCAATCTCCTCGCCGTCAGCAGCCATAACCCTAAAAACCGCTGTCGAACTTTCATCCCCTTCCTCCGAGCTTAAAACCTAGTTTGAACTAGTGTCACAATCCGCAATTATCCCCTTGACCCGATGTCGGCAGGAGAGGGCTTGGCCGTTCGAAATTTCTTCGCATCGACCTAATCGATTAGCG
>JAYTMY010000280.1:0-8103 GCA_043748535.1 Lentisphaeraceae bacterium
CTGACCCTCAACCGCGCCATCAAGGCCGGCAAGAACATCATGCTCGAAGGCGCCCAGGGCGTCTGGCTCGACATCGACTACGGCACCTACCCCTACGTCACATCGTCGAACACCGGCGTCGGCGGCGCTGTCACCGGCACCGGCATCGCGCCCCAGCACATCAAGACCGTCATCGGTGTCGCCAAGGCCTACACCACTCGCGTCGGCGGCGGCCCCTTCCCCACCGAACTGTGCTGCGACATGGGCGAAAAGATCCGCAAGATCGGCAACGAGTTCGGCTCGACCACCGGCCGTCCCCGCCGCACCGGCTGGTTCGATGCCGTCGCCACCTCCTACGCCGTCATGCTCAACGGCATCACCGAGCTGGTTGTCACCAAGATGGACGTCCTCGACGGCCTCGATGAAGTCAAGATCTGCACCTCGTATGAACTCGACGGCAACCGCGTCGACTACATGCCCGCCGATGCCGAAGATCTCGCCCGCGTCAAACCGGTTTACGAATCGATGCCCGGCTGGAAGAACCCGACCAAAGGCGCCCGCTCCTTCGGCGAACTTCCTCTCGAAGCCCGCAACTATCTCAACCGCGTCGCCGAACTTTGCGGCGCCCCAGTCAAGACCGTCTCGGTCGGCCCGGATCGCGCCGAAACCTTCCGCGTCTGATTCTGAATGAGCTCCCAGCCCCAGCCGATCCCTAAGCACGTTGCCATCATCATGGATGGCAACGGTCGCTGGGCCAAGGCGCGGGGCGAAGAGCGTCTCTATGGCCACGCCGCCGGCGTCGCCTCGGTCATCCGCAGCGTCGAAGCCGCCCTCTCTCATGGGGTGCAGGTTTTGACGCTGTATTCCTTTTCCACCGAGAACTGGAAGCGTCCAGATGCGGAAGTCAACGGCTTGATGAGCCTCTTCATCGAAGTCATCCGCAGCCACATTGAGCTCTTCCGCAAACAAGGCGTCCGCCTGCGTTTCATTGGCCGCCGCGACCGCCTGCCGCCGGCCTTGCTGGAAACGATGGACTGGATCCTCGCGGAAACCGCAAATTTCGACCGCCTCACCTTGGTCATCGCCCTCGACTACGGCGGCCGCGATGAACTGCTGCGCGCCGCTCGCAAACTGGCCGAAGAGGTCAAGTCTGGCCGTCTTGAAACCGCCTCTATCGATGAAGAGCTGCTGAGCTCGTCCCTGGACACCGCCGGCTTACCCGATCCTGAACTGATGATCCGTAGCTCTGGCGAGCTGCGGACTTCCAATTTCCTGCCGTGGCAACTCGCCTATGCAGAAATCGTCGTCACCCCCACCCTTTGGCCTGACTTCAGCGAAACGGATTTCCGCGCCGCATTAGCAGAATTTGGCCGTCGTCAACGCCGTTTTGGAGGCCTTTGAGATGCTGAAACACCGCCTGTTTTCCGCCGCCATCCTGCTCAGCCTGCTGA
Source organism: Lentisphaeraceae bacterium (assembly GCA_043748535.1). GTDB lineage: Bacteria > Verrucomicrobiota > Lentisphaeria > Lentisphaerales > Lentisphaeraceae > CAMCSH01. The sequence goes on from JAYTMY010000280.1 coordinate 1,431, forward strand.
GCGGTTCGCTGCTCTGGGAAGGGCTTCCCGGCCAGCTGCTTTTCCTCGCCTTCGCCACCCTCTTGGTGGTCAAGGGCGCCCGTGAATTCCTCAACATGTCGGCACTGATTTACTCCAAAGGTTACACTTGGATCGCCGGACTCTGCGCCATCTTGCCGGTCTACGGCGCCTTCTTCGAGAACTTCGTTGATAAGAAAAACCTGTCTTTCGCCGGTTTTGCCGCCACCATCAGCTTTCTTCTCATCGGCGGCTTCTCCAAAGTTCTGCGTGAACCCGACCTGAAAACCGGCCTCCTGAAAATGACCGCCACCTTGGCCTGTTTCACCTATCTGGTGATCCCCACTTGGTTCCTCGCCATGGTCTACTTTGGTTGTGGACTCGACATCAGCGGCGACGAACGCAAACTCACCTTTTTCATCATCGCCGTGACTAAAGCCTCCGATGTCGGCGCTTATTTCGTCGGCATGACTTCGAACAAACTCCTCCCCGGCGGCAACCACAAGATCGCCCCCCGGCTCAGCCCCGGCAAATCCTGGGAAGGATTCTTCGGTGGCATCGCCTTCAGCATCGGCGTTGCCTTCCTCTTCCTGCATCTCTCGAATGAACGCCTTGGCAGCTGCATCCTCGAATTCCACAACGGCGTCGGCCGTGGTCTGAATGCCTGGGACTGCATCATCGTCGGCAGCGTCTGCGCCATCCTCGGCTTCATCGGCGATGTCAGCGAATCGGTGATGAAACGGGTTTCCGGACTGAAAGACTCAGGCAGCATCCTCCCTGGCATGGGCGGGGTTCTCGACGTCCTTGACTCCCTCATCCTGGTGTCGCCACTGTTCTACGCCTACCTTTGGTTCCGCTTGCCGCTGATCCACTGATATTTTTTCCCGGAGTGTTACGGCGCTTGAAAAATCCTCAAACGCTTGCATTTTATGGAGCGTCATATCATCGAAATCAACCCTAGAGGAGTTCCTAACATGTCCGACATCCGCGCCAAAGTCATCCAGATCGTTGTTGATAAACTCAACGTCACCAAAGAGCAGTGCAAAGACGAAGCGAAGTTCATCGAAGACCTCGGCGCCGATTCGCTCGACACCGTCGAGCTGGTCATGAAACTCGAAGAAGACTTCGGCCTCACCATCCCCGATGAAGATCAGACCAAGCTCACCTCCGTCGGTGAAGCGGTGAAATACATCGAGTCGAAAAAGTAATTTTTTTAGGCGGTCACGGTTTCCATGCAACTGAAACGCATAGTCATCACCGGCATGGGTGTTCTTACCTCCATCGGTAACAACACCCAAGACTTCTGGAATGCTCTATTGGCCGGCCGTAATGGCATTGGTCCGATCACGCAGTTCAACACAGAGGGTCACCGGGTCAACTTCGCCGGCGAAATCAAAGGGTTTAACCCGACCGATTTCCTCGACCCCAAAGAAGCTCAGAAAGTCGACCGCTTTGTTCAGCTGGCGATTGCCGCTTCGGACGAAGCCGTGGCTCAAGCCGGACTGAAAAACAGCGGCATTCCGGCAGCTCGCATCGGCGTCAACGTCGGCTCCGGCATCGGGGGTCTCAAAACCATCGAATCCGAACACGAGGCGATGCTGAAAGGCGGCGCTCGACGTATCGGCCCGATGCTGATCCCGAAAATGATCGTCGACATGGCCGCCGGCCACATCTCCATCCGCCATGGCTTCAAAGGCCCGAACTTCGCCGTTGTCTCGGCCTGCGCCACCGCAGCCCACTCGATCGGCGAAGCCTTCTGGATCCTGCAGCGCGGCGATGCTGATGTGATGCTCTGCGGTGGCTCTGAATCCGCCATCACCCCCCTCGGTATCGGCGGCTTTGCGGCCATGCGTGCCCTCTCCACTCGAGTCGACGACCCCTTGACCGCCTCCCGCCCCTTCGATAAAGACCGCGATGGTTTTGTCATGGGTGAAGGCGCCGGCGTCCTGGTCCTTGAGACCTACGACTCCGCCAAGGCCCGTGGAGCGGAAATCATCGCTGAATTCATCGGCTACGGCGCCACCGCCGACGCCAACCACATCACCGCCCCGGCGGAAGATGGTTCCGGCGCCGCCGCGGCGATCCGCATGGCCCTCGGTCATGCCAAGATCTCCCCTGATGCCATCAACTACATCAACGCTCACGGCACTTCGACCGCCTTCAACGATAAGTTTGAGACTGTCGCCATCAAGTCCGTCCTTGGTGATCATGCCCGCAAGGTCGCAATCTCCTCGACCAAGTCGATGACTGGCCACACCCTCGGTGCCGCCGGCGCCCTCGAAACCATCGTCTGTGCGCTCGCCTGCAAGCACGACATCGTGCCGCCGACGATCAACTACACCACTCCCGACCCGGACTGCGATTTGGACTATGTCCCCAACGTGGCCCGCAAGGTGACCGTGGATGTCGCCTTGAACATCAACCTCGGCTTTGGCGGCCATAACGCCGTCGGCCTCGTCAGGAAGTTCAAATGAAAAAAATTCTTTTTGCTGGCCTCGTCGCCGCTATCTTCACCTCCTGCGGCTCGTCCAGCCCCGAAGGTGTCAAATCCGAAAAACTCCCCGCGCTTGAAGAAAGCTGGGCCAAGTCGATCGAAAGCTCCTACCCGGAATGGCAGCGCCCCAGCTACACCGCTCCGTCGGAAGTCAGACAATAAGCAGCCGCATCAGTCCTGCTTGAGACGAGCCGCTGTTTCCCTTCTGGGGCCGGCGGCTTTTCTCTTGGTAAGCTCATGCCCCACCCATGCAAATCCGCTTCACCCTCAGCTGCCGCAGCTCGGCCTACCGTGTCGAACGCCAGAATCTCCTGAAATTCTGCCAATCGGCCTTCGCCGCAACACGTCTCGGCAGCAAAACCCCCGGTGCCCAATTCCTTGAAATCCCCATCGTTCTGATGGGTGACGAGCCCATGGCCAAATTCAATATGAAACACCTCAAGCACGAAGGTCCCACCGACGTCATTACCTTTGACTATCTATCCGACTGGATGGAAGGTGTGGATGATGAAGAGGAAGCCTTTGTTCCAGGTGAAATTTATATCTCGCTTGATACCGCCGCCCGCGAAGCCGCCGCCCGCAAGCGCAGCCTCAGTGATGAATTGCTGCTCTACATTGTCCATGGTCTGCTCCACCTCAAGGGCTATGACGATCACCAGCCCCATGACCGCCGCTTGATGCGCGCTGCTGAACGCCGCAGCCTCGCCGCGATCCGGAAACTCTGCGGTGAAACTCCTCTACTTTGTGAGAAATTGACATGAATCCCAGCGTCAGCGCCAGCATCGGTCTTCTTGGAGTCTTGCTTCTCCTTGCGATTTGGCTCGATGGCATCCGTGCCGCCCTCCTTGACCTCACTCCTGGCATGACCCGCAAACTGCCAGATGTAGAAGCCGACACCCTTCGCACTTGGCTTCTGCGCCGTAAGGAATTCGGTTTTGTCATCCGCGCCTTGAGCTATTTTGCCGCCGCCGCGTGGATGCTCGTCTCCTTCAATGTCACCATCCTCAATCCCGTCCTCCCCCTCCTCGACTGGGCCCAAAATCTCGTTTTTGTCCTCCTCTTGCTGATCTACTTGTTGGTCAAGGAGGGCATCGGTTCCAATCTCGTCGCCGCTTACCACCGTCAGCTTCTCCGCTTCTCCATGCCGGCAATTGGCGTCGCCCGTATCCTTTTCAAGCCCTACCTCGCCGTGGTCCGCCCTGCCGCCCACGCTCGCCAGCTCGAAGATTTGGCCGAAACCTCGGAACATAAAACCAGCGCCGAAGACGAAATCCTCTCCCTCGTCGAGACCATTCCCGGCAACGGGCCCTCGACCCTCGAAGTCGGTGAACGCCGCATGATCAAAGCCGTCTTCCATCTCGGTGACTCTCCTGTCGTCCAAGCCATGACTCCTCGCACTCGAGTGGCCGCACTGAGAGCTGAAATAAGCGCCGAAGAGGCCCGTGATTTCCTCGGCGCTAATGGTTATTCTCGCGTCCCGGTGTATCGCAACAACCTTGACCAGATCTGTGGCGTCTTGCATGCTCGTGACCTGCTCCTGCCGGAAAAACTAGTGGGCCGATCTGCCGCAGATCTCGCCCGCCCGCCCCTTTTCGTCGATGAAGGCATGAGCTTGTCCCGCCTTCTCGATTTCTTCCGCCGTCGGCGCGGTCATCTGGCTGTCGTCCGTGATGAATACGGTGGCACCGCCGGCATCATCACCTTCGAAGATGTCGTCGAAGAACTCGTCGGTGAAGTTCGCGATGAGTTTGACGATGAAGAAGACCTCCTCCTCCGCGTCGAAGAATCTGGCAGCCTCTTCCTCGATCCGCGCGCCCCGATTTCCGATATCAATGAAGCCCTCGGCGACTACCCTTGTCGCTTGCCTGAAGAATGCTCGAATATTGGCTCATTCGTCGGCATGATCTCCGGCCGTATTCCGATCAAAGGCAGCCGCCTCAACGCCGCGCCCGGTCTCGAAATCGAAATCGTCGAAGCCGATGAGCGAGCCGTTCGGCGCTTGCGTCTCCATCGCGTCCCTATCTCTGCTCCCGAAACCCCACAAGGAAATCCTACATGAAATCGCGTACCCTCGTCACCATTGCCGCTTTCGGCTTGTTGTCCCAGAGCTGTGGCACCCTCTACGGCACGCTCAGCGGCCCCTTCTCCGGTGGTGCATCGCTCACTATCGCCGCCACCAAAAACATGGATCAGCCTGCCGCAGTTATGGCGGTTGCCCCTCTGACTTGGCTCGGAGGCACCGCTGTAGGCCTCTTCCCCGGCATGTGGAAAGGCCTGCAATCTGATATCAATGGCAATTTCCTTATTCCTCCCACCGATCGTCTGCAAGACATCCTCGACCCCTTCGGTTCCGGCATGTGGGAACACAACCCCCTTCCCCACCCCGTCGGCTCTTGGGAAGGATCCAATTCCGCTCCTCGCCGCGCTCCTCGTGAACAGCCGAAACACGCTGACGAAGTCCGCTGAATTTCCGCTGACTTGAGCTCTTTTAGGTCCTATAGTTTTATAGGGCCTAATTTTTTTTCGATCCAACCTTCAGGACAATCATCATGCTGACCGCCGCCGAAACCCGCCATTACAGCCGCCATCTTCTGCTCAAAGAGCTTGGGCCAGGCGGCCAGGAAAAACTGAAAGCTTCTTCAGTCCTCATTATCGGGTCCGGCGGCCTGGGCTGTCCAGCTGCTACCTATCTCGCCGCCGCCGGAGTCGGTCGAATCACCCTGATCGATCCCGACACCGTCGATGAAAGCAATCTTCATCGTCAAGTCGCTTTCACCGCCGCTGATGTCGGCCGCCCTAAGGCAGAAACTCTCGCGGCACGGCTCCGCGCCAACAATCCCTATATTGAAGTCATCGCTCTGCAACAACGCTTTCAACTCGACAATGCCCGGGAGCTGGTCGAGTCCCACACTCTCGTCGTCGACGGCTCTGACAATTTCCCCACCCGCTACCTTGCCAACGATGCCTGTTTTTTTGCCACGCGGCCTTTGGTCTTCGGCGCCATTCATCAATTTTCTGCGCAAGTTTCCCTCTTCAACGCCGGCCCCGCCCTCCCCTGCTATCGCTGCCTTTTCCCTGAACCACCGGATGCCGGCAGCATCCCCAATTGCGATGAAGCAGGTGTCCTCGGCGTCCTGCCCGGACTGTGTGGCAGTTTGATGGCCGCCGAAGCGGTTAAATTTCTGACCGGAATCGGCGTCGGACTTGCCGGCCAACTTCTCACCTGTGATCTTCTCCACAACCAATTCCAAAGCTTTAAACTTCCCGTCGACCCCTCCTGCCCTCTCTGCAGCGCCCAAGCAAGCATCCATCAACTTGCTGAATTGCAATGGTCCTGCCGCAGCAACAAAGTAGACGAGAAATCTGAAATCTCCCCCGTCGAGCTCAACACCGAAATCGAATCCGGACAAGCTCTCTTCCTTCTCGATGTTCGCGAACCCTGGGAATTCTCCTGCGCCGCGATCGCCCACTCGGTCAACATCCCCCTCTCACAGGTCTTGCAAAACATAAGTGCCATTCCGCGCGACCTGCCGATCCGTTGCATTTGCCACCATGGCGTCCGATCCCTCAAAGCACGGGACATTCTTGTCGCCGCCGGATTTAACGATGTCCGATCACTCAGTGGCGGCCTTGATCTGTGGGCCGATGAAATCGACATGGATATGCCGAAATACTGAATGAATTCTTGGCACCGGCAGGTACCAGGACTTAGATTAGTCCTGGAGGACCCCAGCATGTTGAAATCCCACATCTCCCGAGCCCTAGTCGTCCACTCCTGCGGATTGAGCTGTCTGCTGCTCAGCGCCAACTATGAGCGGCTGCTGGTTTTTCTGCCCTCAAGCCTCTACCATCAAATCCTCATTCACGCCGGTTCGGTTCTGCTCATCGGCGCCTTGACCCTGGCTCTGGCTCGCAATCAATGGGTTGAGAACTGGAGCCGGCACATCGCTCCATGGCCCGCAGGCCTGACTTGGGAAGTCCTCATGTTCCTGATCTGGATCATGCCCGTCAATTCCTTGGTCGAATTTTCCCTCGACATCTTGCCTTATCATTCTCGGGACGACACCACCCTTCGCCTTTTTTCGACCTGTATTACTCCGTTTGAGGCTTTCTCGCCCTGCCTGATGCTTGAGCCTTCTTCACCGTGGCATCGACATCAGTGGCCGGCGGCGCCTCCTTGCG
>JAYTMY010000281.1:0-7534 GCA_043748535.1 Lentisphaeraceae bacterium
GTCGCGGGCGATGAAGGCAATGAGTTCGGCGAGATTTCGATAGATGTTGCGGAGACCGCGATTGGCGTGGGTGTAGGTCTCGGCGATCTGCAGGAGGATCGTCGGGTCGCGGTCCTCACGTGCCTTCGCTGTAGTTTCGAGGAGGCGACGGGCGAGCCTTTCAAACTCGGAGTCTTCTTGTTTGATGTCGTGGCGTTTGGCGTAGCTGATCAGGGCATTTTTGGCGCTGCGGATGACGCAAAAATCGGCGATTTGAGCGTAGTAAGATTGGCACACGCTCGGGCTGTTTTTGTCGAGCTCGCGTTTTTTCTTCAGCCGCTCGGCCTCCGCTTCGCCGAGAAGCATCTGCAGCGCTTCTTCAGCTTCGGCTTGGGAATGAAAGGGGCTGTCGCCGTTCTGGGCAAAGGCATGGAGGCGGCTGTTGGGGTCGTGCATCGGCGTGTTGGCAGTGCCGGCGGCGTTCCCCTGAGATTCGATGTAGGCGATCTGGTTGCCCAGGGCGAGAATCGGGTTGCCGCCGAACTTTTTCAGGTATTCATCATCAAGGATTTTCGCCTGGTAGGAACGGGCCAGCATGGTGCCCTTGCGTCCGGGACGGATGTGGCGGTTGAAGCGTTTGACCAAGGCGTCGAAGATGCTTTTCATCAGCTTGGGCAGATCGGCGCCGGCTTCACAGAGCCATTTCTTGCGCCAGAGGCCACCGAGCTGGCCGAGGGTTTCGCTGTCCCATCGAGCTTCGAGCTCCTCGGGCGTGAGCCTTTTGCCGCTGGCGGCGAGGCCTATGTGCAGGTGGGTGTTGAATTCGTAATCGCTGAGGCAGAGGAAGCCGCTGCATTTGAGGCGGGCGCGGATGTATCGCTCGATCCAGGCGCGTTCCTGTGGCGTCAGGAAAAGTTCCCAGTCGAAGTGGACCCAGACATGGATGAAGATCCGGGTCGATTCGTCGAGCGTCTGGGTGTTGATGCTGTGCTTATATGGGTTTCCCATGAGCTGAAACTCCTGTGGCTATCAAAAGATAGCTCAAGGATTTTCTGAATGCAAGCAGGGGGAGGCAAATTCAGAGCCACTTTTTCTACTTGCCTAGCGATATTGCAGCGGCGAGAGCCTGAAAATTGAGCCGGCCGTGATCGACCTTGAACGTGATGAGGTCGTTGCCCTGCTCGACACCCAGAGCTTCTTCGATCTGCTCAAGTTGCCCTATCCCACCCATCGGGACGTGGTCCTGGCGAAGCTTGCCTCGGAGCAACTGATTGGCAAAAGCGGCAAGGGCTGGAGCATCAGCCGTTTGGCGGCGATCCTGTTTGCCAAGCGTTTTTCCGACTTCCCCTTGGAAGTGTCCAGGAAGGCGCCGCGAGTGGTGATCTACGAAGGCACGGGAAAGCTCATCACCAAGATCGACAAGGCCGGGAAACGCGACTTCGCGGTCGATTTTGAAACCTTGGTCGAGCACATCCATGTCAGTCACCGTGTCCCAGGTAATCGGTGCCACCGTGGAGGCAGGATTGCTCAAGGCTGACGACTCCGATTCGAGCTCCACCCGCTACGCCCGCTACCTCCTTAGCTGGGCCTAAAAAGTGCTTAAACACAAAACCAAATCCCCGAGATCCCGCCAGTCTAAATGTTGATTTCTAATGAGTTAAGTGCTTAAATGCAAAACCAGGACCCCATCAACTAGCCCACATCCACCTGCTGTCCAAAACATGCTGTCGCTTCGCGGCGAGCAGATCGACTGCCTTCTGACTGAAGCAAAAACGGAACCCTGTCTGGGTTCCGTTTTTTTGATCTCTGAAACGATCTCAGCTGAGATCGCCGCCTTGGGCTTCGATGCGGCCGAGGCAGCGGTCGTGCGCTTCGACGAAGAGCTCGCGGTAGCGATGAATCCACGGCACCATCAGTGCCTGCTGGAAGGTAACGAGGCGGCGCTCGACGATCTCGTCGTCGCCGGTGAAATCATCGAGATGGCCAAGATTGCCCCAGTAGAAAATCGAGACGCTGATCGGGAAGGGACGGCTGTAATTCTCCGGCTTCGGGCCAATGGCGGTGCGCCTGAGCATGCCGAGCTGGAAGATGTCCGAGACCACGCCCTGCGATTCCTCGTAGAGTTCGCGGTGCATGGCGCACTCACTGCCTTCGCCGGGCTCGCGATGGCCACCGGGACACTCCCAACCACGCTCGCGGTGACGGACAGTCAGAAGACGGCCGCGGATGAAGAAGAAGCCGTGCACCGTGGTGACGATTTCCGCCTTCGCCGATTCACTCGAAATGAGATGCTCAACCGTGTTCTCAAACGGCAGCCAATGGACGTTGCGCATGGTTTTGACAAGGCGTTCCATCAGCAGGCTCCCGCCAGACATCGGACAGCGGCCTTGGCCGAAGGGATTTGCAGTTTCATCATCGTTCCTCAAATTTTTAGATCGCCGAAGATACATGCCGGGGACACATCGGCCACTATGGATCAGCAGTTTGGCGACTATTGCCTTTCCGGGCATCAACCTAAAAACCGCAGTTGAAAGGTTGAAAGGTTCAAAGGTTCAAAGGATTAGCTGCAACAGCAACAACTAACGACTATGAAGAAAAGCTTCGGCAGTCATCTTCGCCGCCCCTGAGCAATGCTCTTAGAGTTGTCTTTTGTTGCTGTTGTTCATGCGCTTGCGTTTCAACCTTTCAATCCGATTCCATTCCTCTGCTGCGGTTTTTAGGATGCTGGAGATCAGCCCGGCTTGCCGTCGGCTCTTGCCAGAAACAGGCTGCGGCCGTGGACGGCGAGGTAGATCAGCAGGGCGCTCATGGCGGCGAGTCCGGCGATCGAGTAGAGCCAGCGGCTGAGCTCGGGCAAGAGGGGCTCGGCGGTGCGGATCAAAGCGGCGGCGATGATGAGGAGAAAGGCAGTTTTGCCGGCGCGTCCGGCCTGGATCGGCCGGCCGCCATGGCCGAGGGTGACGCGCCAGATCATGCCGAGAATGACAACGCTCATGGTGCCGGCGGCGAGGCAGTGGATCGCCGCATCCATCGGTAGCCAGCCGCACAGGGCCGACGCGCGCAGCAGCAGGCCGAGAGGCAAAAAGGCAAGGCCGGCATGGAGGACCCAAAGCATCGGAATACCGAGAATGGCGCGATGCCAGATGCCGCGCAGCAAGACGGGCAGGACGGTGGCACAGGCGACAAAGGCGAGCGCGGCGGGCAGGACGAGGCCGGCCATCTGTAAGAAGACCCCAAGAACGAAGGCCAGGGCGACGGCTTTTTCGAGACGCGGGAAACGCTCCGCCGTCCAACCAGGAATCATCACCGCAGTGAAGGAGGGGACGACACGGCCGGCCATCACCAAAATGAGCAGCAGGTGCAGGTCGAGTCCGGCAATGAGCCAGCGTTGCGGTTCGGCGCCGAGCAGCGACATGACGCCGCAGAGGCCGAGGAGGGAGAGGATGGGGATAAAGATCAGCAGGTTGAGGCGATGTTTGGGGTTGCCCCAGAGCGATCGGGCGCAGGTGAAGGCCAAGGCGGCGACAAAGAGGCCGTGGGCGCTGGCGATGAGCTCGGGCGAAGCGCCGCCGAAGCTCAGTCCGCGGGTCAGCACCCAGAGGCTGAAAAGACTCGCGAGTCCGAGCGGCGTGGTGGTGGTCCTGCCGCTCCAATTGACGATGGCGGTAAGAAGAAATCCGGCGTCGATCGCCATGCCGAAACCGAAGAGCATTTCACGGGCATGCCAGAAGGGCTGCGGCGGCATCAACGACGCGCCCCAGCCGGTATGAAGGACCATCGCCCACAAGGGCAGAGCGAGAGCAGCAAGAAGCACCCCGCCGAAGAAGAAAGGCCGGAAACCCATGGCCAAAAAAGCCGGCGGGGCGAAGCGGTTTTTCTGCGGCAGTGCGCCGAGGGCGGAGAGGTCGAGATCGGATTTCATGGGGGCGTCCTTGTTGGGTGGCATGTAAGGAATTCACCACAGAGGCACAGAGAGCCATGAATTCAATCTTCGTGCTCTCCCTGTTTCCTGTGGTCAATCTATGCCTCTGTGTTCTCTGTGTCTCTGTGGTGAAAAATTCGTTCAGCTTCGTCCCAGCGGGAAGAGCAGCTCCTTTCGTGTTTTCCGTGGTGGATCTTGTTCTTCAGTTGCGGATGAGCACGGTGAAGGGGCGTTTGCCGGGATCGAAACGTGGCGGGCGGTGTTCGGGCAGGTCGCCGAGGATGCGGCCAGAGGGCGGGCGGCGGAAATTCTGAAGGGCCCAGGTGCCGCGGAAACGGCGGCGCTCGAGCTCGTCGAGAATGGCTTGGATCTCGCCGGGGCTGAGCAGAGCCGAGTGCCAGGTGCTGCGGACTTCGCAATAATCGAGATCGGCATCGAGCACGAGTTCGAGACTGCGACGGAAGTCCGCGAAGGAGCCGCGGCGTCCGGTGACCCCGGCGTAGGCCTCGGCGTTGGGCGCCTTGTAGTCGAGGGCGACGGCATCGAGCAGCTTGGCTTCCAGCAGCTGTTTTAACACTTCCGGACGGGATCCGGCGGTGTCGAGCTTGACCTTGAAGCCGAGCTCGCGGACACTTCGGCAGAAGCCTTCGATGTCGGGCAGCAGGGTGGCTTCGCCGCCGGAGAGGACGAGGCCGTCGAGGAGTCCTTCGCGTCGGCTCAGGAAGTCCAGCACCTCACGCCGTGGCAGGCTGCCTTTGCCCAAAGCCAGATCGGGATTGTGGCAGTAGTGGCAGCGCAGCGGACAGCCCGCCACCCAGGCGATGGCCGCGAGCTTGTCGGGCCAGTCCTGGGCAGTGAAGGGAGTGAGGGAGGAGAACATGGAGCAGGGGTTTTAGGGGTTGGAAGGGTTTTAGGGGTTGGAAGGGCATGGGACACATACCGTCAGCAGTCAGCAGTCAGCAGTCAGCAGTCAGCAGTCAGCAGTCAGCAGTCAGCCGTCAGCCGTCAGCCGTCAGCCGTCAGCAGTCAGCAGTCAGCAGTCAGCAGTCAGCCGTCAGCCGTCAGCTCCTGCCTTCTCGCAGAAGTGCTTCCGTTGGCGGAACTCGCCTTTTTTGCCGATGTTGAAGCTCTCCACTGGGCGGTGGTAGCCCATGACGCGGGTGTAGACGGTGCAGCGTCGGCGCAAGGCGCCGAGGCGCTCAAGGATGTCATCGCGGGATTCGGTTTTCATGATCTTCTCCGGGTTGAGGTTTCAGCAGTGTTGGGCGACAAGTTCTTCATCGCAATGCGGGCAGAATTCGTGTTCACCGGGGAGGCGGCCATGGCGGTCGCAGACCGAGAACAGCGGCGTGATGGTGATGTAGGGCAGGCGGAACTTGCCGACGACCCGCTTCACCAGCTCGCGGCAGCTTTGCGGCGAGCGCAAGGGTTCGCTCATGTAGAGGTGCAGCACGGTGCCGCCGGTGTACAGGCATTGCAGCTCGTCCTGCAGCTCGATCGCCTCGAAGGGATCGTCGGTGAAATCGACCGGCAGTTGCGACGAGTTGGTGTAATAGATGCCCTGGGCATCACCGGCCTGGAGGATGTCGGGGAAGCGCTTCTTGTCCTCGCGGGCGAAGCGGTAGGTGGTGCCTTCGGCGGGGGTGGCCTCGAGGTTGTAGAGGTGGCCGCTTTTCTCCTGGTAGCCGCGAATGCGTTCACGCATCGAGCGCAGGATGCGGGCGCAGAAGAGGCGGCTTTCGGGCTGCGTCAGGTCGAGCGTGTCGAGGCTGAAGTTGCGCAGCATTTCGTTCATGCCGTTGACGCCGATGGTCGAGAAATGGTTGCGGAAGCCGGGCAGGTAGCGCTTGGTGTAGGGGTAGAGACCGCGTTCAAAGAGCTGAGTGATGAAGGCGCGTTTTTTCTCCAGGGTGGAGTAGCCGAGGTCCATCAGGTGCTCGAGGGCGGCCATCAAGCCGGGCAGATCGCCGCGGTGGAGGTAGCCGAGGCGGGCCATGTTGATGGTGACGACGCCGATTGAGCCGGTCATCTCGGCCGAGCCGAAGAGACCGCCGCCGCGTTTTTGCAGCTCCCGCAAATCGAGCTGCAGGCGGCAGCACATCGAGCGCACCGCGTGCGGCTTGTAGGAGTCGGGATCGGGCTCGAGCGCGCCGGTGGCGAGGTTGCGCCGGTACTGCGAGCCGACGAAGTTCTGGAAGTAGCTCGAGCCGATCTTGGCAGTGTTGTCGAAGAGGACGTCGGTGTTGGGGCCGTTCCAGTCGAAGTCCTCGGTGATGTTCACCGTCGGGATCGGGAAGGTGAAGGGCTGGCCCTGTGCGTCGCCCTCGGTCATGACCTCGTAAAAGGCGCGGTTGATCAGGTCCATTTCGGGCTGGAAATGGCGATAGCAGAGCTCTTCGGGAGTGTCGACGCCGCGCTCTTGCGCCCGGCGCAAATTGACCGCATCGTTGAGGTCGCCAAGCAGCGGCGCGTTGTTGGCCATCGGGCGGTGTTCGGCGAGGTCGCGCGGCACGGTCCAGTCGAGGGTGATGTTGGTGAAGGGCGACTGGCCCCAGCGGGCGGGGACATTGAGGTTGTAGACGAAGCTGCGGATGGCTTTGCGGACTTCGCCAAGCTCGAGTCGGTCGCGGAAGACGTAGGGGGCGAGGTAGGTGTCGAAGCTGGAGAAGGCTTGGGCGCCGGCCCATTCGCTTTGCAGGATGCCGAGGAAATTGGCCATCTGGCCGAGGGCCTCGCGCAGGTGCCGCGGCGGACGCGAGCTGACCCGTCCGCGCACCCCGTTGAAGCCTTCGTTGAGGAGTTGGCGCAGGCTCCAGCCGGCGCAGTAGCCGGCGAGCACATCGAGGTCGTGGATGTGGTAGTCGCCACTGCGGTGCGCGGCGCCTTCTTCCGGGGTGTAGACGCGGTCGAGCCAGTAGTTGGCGATCACCTTGCCGGCGCTGTTGTTGATCAGGCCGGCGTTGGAGTAGGAGGTGTTGGAGTTGGCCTTGATGCGCCAGTCGGTGCCGTTGATGTATTCATCGATGGTCTGGCAGCAGTCGACATAGGTGGTGCCCGGGGTCGCGCCGCCGAGTCGCTCGCGCTGCATCTTGTGCAGGAAGCGGTAGCGGGTGAAGCTCTGCAGGACTTCAAAATGACCGCGATCGAACAGCGTCCGCTCGATTAAATCCTGGATCCCTTCGACCTGCGGACGCGCCGCCGCCTGGGCCTCGAGACTGGCGAGAACTTGGATCAGCACGCCGCCGTCGACTTCTTTGCCAACGCTCTTGAAAGCCGCCGTGATGGCGTCGCCGATTTTGTATGGGTGGAACAACTCGTCGCGACCGTCGCGCTTCAGCACCTTGGTGTCAATCATGGCTTCCCCTCCGGATGGATTTTAAAGATGAAGCAAAAATGAATGTTTAATTTCCGGAGGGCGGGGTTAAGTGTTTGGCGGCAAGCTTGTTTAGAAAAAGTCTGGGTGACGGCGTTGCCACCTCCCTCTGGCTCTCCGGTGATTTTTACTGCAGGGTGCTCGACCCCGAAGCGGGTCGGAGATTTTAGCCCAGTCCCCCTTGACGCGCTGCGCGGATTATGAACTGCGGAAAACCTCCCCTCTCGCCGGGGTGCATCCGCTTTGTCGCAAGCCAGTTG
>JAYTMY010000282.1:0-17521 GCA_043748535.1 Lentisphaeraceae bacterium
GTCGCTTCGCGACGGCGATTTCCTCTCGCCCTGGTCCGGGGGTTAAAACCCCCGGCTACATTCATCCTGTCGCTTCGCGACGCACGAACCAAGCTCAAACGGAGTGATACAGGTCAGGAAATTTCGTGTGCTTCGTGTTTTTCGTGGTGAATCAGCTTTGAGCTTGGTCGGGACGCTTATTTCAGCAGGGCCTCGACATTTTTGCAAAAGGGGACTTTCTCGATCGAGCGGGCGTTGCCGACGATTTGCACTGCTTCGGCGCCGGCGCAGTTGCCGAGGAAACCGACCAGCTCGAGGGGGAGCTTCTTCTTCAGGGCGAGGGCGACGAGGCAGAGCACCGCATCGCCGGCGCCGACGCGGTCGACCACCTTGGTGGCGAAGGCCGGGATGGTGACGGAACCGGCGCCGGGCTGATGCATCTGGGTGCCATATTTGCCGCGGGTGAGAACGGCGACGCCGCATTCCATGCGTTTGCAGATCTCGGCGATCATCTCTTCGGGGGCGAGATGGCGGTTGCGGAACTCGCAAACCAGTTCGTGCTGAGCCACCGAGATGGCATCGCAGCGGCGGTAACGCGAGATCGGGTTGTGGCCCTGATTGCCGGCGTTGCCTTGAGCATTGCAGACCAGGAAGGGCGCCTTGTCGCAGAGGATGTCGATGGCGCGCTGGGTCATCATGCCGTGGCCGTAGTCGGCGACGACCACCAGGTCGAAGCGGCTGAGGTTCTCCTCCAGCCAAAGGCAGAACTGATCTTCGCGGCGACCGCTAATCATGGCGTCGTTGATCTCGTAGACTTCGAAGAGTTTTTGCGTCAATTCGGTTTCGACGAAGCGCCGTTTGACGATGGTCGGCGAGTCTTTTTTCTGGAAGAAGGTGGGTGTCACATTGCTCTTCAGGCTCTCGCGGATGAAGGGTTCCTGGGAAGCGCGGTCGCCGAGGAAGGTGACGACTTCGACCTGTTGGCAGAAGCTGGCGAGGTGATTAGCGACGGCGAGCGAGCCGCCAGCGTGTTTTTCGGCCCGTTCGAAGCGGGAGGCGAGGATGGGTTCCTTCATCGACTTGCCCATGGTGCGGACGTAGTGATACTCGTCGATGATGGCCTCGCCGAGAACCAGGACCTTGAGATCCCAGAAGCTATCGATCGCCTTGACCGCGTGCTCGGCGCTGAAGACCGAGCGGAAGCCGGCGAGCCAGTTCTGCAGCTCACGCGGGATCACCGGCATGTAGGTGTTGATCAGCTGGGTCGAGCTGTAGACGATGTCTTCGGTGAAGACCATTTGCCCGCCGAGTTCGGCGAGGGCGGCTTGCTCGGCTTTGATGTAGGTGTTGCCATTCTCGGCCGCGCCGCGGTATTCGCCGCCCTTGGCGTAGAAATCGGGCTTGAGGAGGCGGATCGTCGGCTCCGCCGTGGTCCAGCCGTTGAGAGCGACGAAGTCGACGCAGTCGAGGGCGGCGATGGCTTCAAGCCGCAACTCCTCGCGGAAGGCGGGGCGGCCGGGGCCTTTGTCGACGAAACGGTCGGGGGTGACGGTGACAACGAGGATGTCGCCGTGGCTTTTGGCTTGTTTGAAGTGGCGCATGTGGCCGACATGGAGGAGATCGAAGCAGCCGTGGCAGTGGACGATGCGGCGTCCTTGCCGTTTCAGCTCGGCGATTCGCTCGACAAGTTGCGGCATTTCAAGGATTTTCGGCAACTGCTCCATGACACGGCTCCATTGGCTGGGGATTCTAAAAGGCGTTGAACGCAAGAGCCGTGCCCGGGCGATTTATCGCATTCCTGGCCGCAGCTCGCCGCAAGTCGGGAATCCGGGTTAATGTGCGGCATCACGAAATTTGGAGAGCCGCTTTTATGATGAACAACGATGTCCTGCGCAGTGTCCGCTATATGCTCGATTTGAGCGAAATCCAGGTCGCCAAGATCTTTCAGCAGGTCGGCCGTGATGTCAGCCCGGAGGAGATTGCCGTCTGGCTTCTCAAGACCGAGGAAGAGGAAGGCTTTGTCGACTGTCCGCGCCGGCAACTGGCGCAGTTCCTCGACGGCTTGGTGATTCATAAACGCGGTCGCCGTCCCGACGCGCCGCCCCCGCCGCCGGAAAACTCCTTGGATAACAACATGATTTTGAAGAAGTTGCGGGTCGCCTTCGAGCTCAAGGAAGAGGATATCCTCGAGATTTTGCATTCTGTCGGCTTCAAGATCTCAGCCCCCGAGATCAATGCCCTGTTCCGCAAAAAAGGCCATTCGAACTACCGTGATTGTGGTGACCAGATTCTGCGCAACTTCCTCAAGGGTTTGACGGCGCGGGTCCGCGATTATTGATTCTCCCGCCGACGCTTGTTTCAGGTCGTGAAAAAAACCCGCCGCCGATGAAGGAGGCGGGTTTGCCGCGTTTGCCGCGACTCAGAATTTCCAGACTGTTTCGAGCTGGTAGACGTTGTGCTCGTCGCGTTGCGACGGGTTTTCCTCGATCGTTTGGGCGAAGAGGGCGTTGCCGCCGATGCTGAAGTTAGGCGTGATGTCGTAAGCCAATTTCAGGAAGACGCCTTCGTAACCGGCACCGCCGTTGGCGAAGTCGGCGTCGATCATGAACTTGGGCAGCGAATCTTGTTCGACGTGGGCCCAGCCGATGCTGCCGTTCCAGGCATCATATTTGCCGTCGGCGGAGACGAAAAAAGCCAGTTCATCACCTTGGCCGGCGCGCTCGGGAGTGGCCGAAGTCGAGGAGGTGTGGAGCTGCGATTCGTCGCTCGAGGCACTGAGGTTGGAGGAGATATTGCCGACCAATTTCAAGCTGCGCTTTTTGCCTTTTGAGCTGCCATCGCCAAGGACATAGACTTCGCCGTAGAGCTCGGCGATGTCGTAGTTGTAGTCGCTGTCGACGATGTCGCCGTTGTCGACGGCGCCATTGAGGTTCATGTCAGCGGCGTTTGAGCTGTAGTGGCTGAGGCCGGCGGCAACGACAACGCGGTCATTGCGGTAGCCGGTTTGAGCTTGCAAGGCGATGACGTCGGAGCTTTCCCAGCCGTTGTTGCGGTGGTCGACGGTGTAGACGCCGACGCTGTTGAACCAGGCTTCGCGTTCTTCCGGCTTCATGTCGGCGGTGCCGGAGAGAAGCTTGTCGAACTGGTAGCTGATGCCGATGGGGGTGAGGTCGGTGTCCATGAAGATCCAGTTGGTCTTGAAGGGGTTGGGCTGTTGGCCCATGGTCAAGGCGCTGACGTAGTCATCTTCTTTGGTGTTGAACTTCATTTTGGCATAGGCGAGGTCGAGGCGGAGGTCGCCGTGTTCGTAGGCGCCGCCGGCTTCATCGCCGTAGGTGTCGTTGGTGGAGCGGCCGTTGGCATCGCCGGTGGCGAGGCGGGCGCCGACTTCCCAGTGTTCGTCCTTCGACTCCCAGTTCATGCCGATGCGGAAACGGGTGCGGAAGCGGTCGCGGCTGATCTCTTTGCCGTGAGCAATCACTTTTTTGTCCGCATCCTTGATGTCAAAGGCGGGGTCATCCTTGAGGTCTTCATGCTGGTAACGGAGACGCAAGTCGCCGAAGAACTTCAGACTTGAGATGTGTTTGCCGAGGGTGAGAAGCTTGCCCTGCTTTTTCATGGCGGTATCGACTTCGGTGCGGACATATTGAGCGATGGCTTCTTTCGACGAAGCGTCCTGTTCTTTGATCTGTTTGGACATCATCTCCAGCTGGGATTGCTGCTTGGTGACGATTTCCTTCAGTTCCTGGATTTGTTTATCGGTGGCCTCATCGGCGGCAGCGCTGAGGCTGAGAACAAAAGCAAGAGCGACGGTGCGGTTGACGAACATTCAGTGATCTCCCATTTCGAGATTAATAAAAAATCACAGATGTTTAACTGTCGCGCCCTTGCTGGGCAATGTCAAGTATGGTTGTGAAATCAATAAAAAAGCCCCCCGGAATCTTCCGGGGAGCTTTTGCGTTCAGATCTGTTTGGAGATCAGAACTTCCAGACCATGTCGAGCTGGTAGAGGTCGAGTTTGTCACGCTGAGCGGCGTTCTCGTTGATGGTCTTGGCGTACATCGCGGTGCCGTTGAGCTCAAGGTTCTTGGTGATGTTCATGCCAAGCTTGAAGAAGAGACCTTCGTAGCCGGTGTTGCCGCTGGCGAAGTCAGAGTCGATGATGAACTTGGGCAGTGCGTCTTGTTCGATGTGAGCCCAGCCGAAGCCGGCGCGGTACTGGTCGTACTTCGAGTCGATGGCCAGGAAGTAAGCCTGGTCATCGCCAAGGCCGGCGGGGTTGGGGTTGTTAAATGCAACAGGAGGGGCGCCGCTAGTGCCAGTGATGCGGTTCTGCGAATCTTCGTTGTTGGCGCCGAGGTTTTTGGCGTATTCAGCGCTGGCTTTCAAGGCGAAGCCGCTGCCGGGGACGCAGTTTTTCTCGATCTTGCGGTCGCCGACGAGGTAATATTCGCCAGAGATGTTGGCGATGTCGTAGGTGTAGCTGCCTTTGCGGATGTCGCCTGTGTCGGAAATGCCGTTCAGGTTAAGGTCACTGGCGTTGGCACCGTAGTGGCTGTAGCCAAGAGCGACGAGGGCAGTGTCGTTGCGATAGCCGGTTTGACCTTGCATGAGGAAGACGTCGGAACGTTCTTTGCCGTCGTTGCGGTGGTCGACGGTGTAGACGCCGAAGGTGTTGAACCAGGCGGCATGTTCATCGGGTTTCTTCTCGGCGTTGGCGCCGTCGGTGAACATGTCGTACTGATAGGTGATGCCGACGGGGTTCAGGTCGCTGTCCATAAAGACCCAGTTGGTCTTGTAGGAATTGGGCTGCTGGCCCATGGTGAGAGCGCTGTTGAAGTCGTCTTCTTTGGTCGAGAACTTCAGCTTGGCGTAGGCGAGGTCGATGCGGATATCGCCGTGTTCGTAAGCTGCGGATTCAGATTTCGAACCATGGACATCGTCTCCGTACGTGTCATTGGTGGAACGACCGTCGGAAGAACCCGTGACGAGGCGGGCGCCGACTTCCCACATTTCGTCTTTCGATTCCCAGTTCATGCCGATGCGAAGACGCTGACGGAAGCGGTCGCGTTGGGCGGAGTCACCCTTGACAGCCACACCCTTGTTGGTTTTTGCACCAGTATCGAAACCACCGGGGATATCATCACGAGTATCTTCATGCTGGTAGCGGAGGCGGAGGTCGCCGGAGATCTTGAAGGCCGAGATGTGCTTACCGAGAGTGAGAAGCGACTTCTGCGCTTTCATCTGGGTGTCGACTTCGGTCTTGACGTATTGGGCGACGGCTTCTTTGTTGCTGGTGTCTTGCTCTTTGACCTGTTTGTTGAGGGTCTCGAGCTGGGCTTGTTGCTTGGCGACGATTTCTTTCAGGTCTTTCAGATCGCTGGCGTCGTCGGCGTTGGCGGCGAAGACGAAGCCGAGGCTGAGGGCGGTGACGATGGTTTTCTTGACGAACATCTTTGGGGTTCCCTTCTTGTGTTTCTTGCGGTTGGAGACTGATGGCCGAGTGGCACGGGAAGGATAAAAACGCCTCTCGGTAAAGATCCGGCTCGGGATCTATTAAGTTTGGGTTAAATCATTGATTTTTATCGATTAACATGATCTTAACCAAGCTTGAATGAGACTTTCACCGGAAGCGGCAGGCGTGGACTGTCCCGCTGAGGAGATTATGAGCAACCCCAATGAAAAGGAGATTCCCAAGATGAAATTGCCTCTCTGCGCCTTGTCCGCTGTCATCGCCCTCAGTTCCTGCCACAGCACCGCCAAGGTCGCCGCCCCGAGTGTCGTTCCTGATCACAGCATCACTTCTCATGCTCCGGTCACCGGCGAGCTGAGCTGGGCGAAAATCGTCGACCTCAACGCCCCGATGAAAACTACCGTGATCGACGGCAAGACCGTGGTCTACGCCAGCGCTGCTGCCACTGCCGCCGTCGCCGCCGGAAAATTGCCCGCCTCCTGCATCGTCCACTCGGGCGAAGCTGCCGACGGCAAGGACCTGGTGGTCGAAGCCGATCCGCAAGTTTCGATGCTGCATGATCGCCTTTACTCGGCCACGGCTCTGTATCAGGAAATCGAAAAAAATGGCCGCACTTTCGTCATCGGCAGCCCGGTCAGCCGCAAAAACTTCGAAAGCACCAACGAAGTTCCCTACACCCGCACCTTCATCGGTGATGGCGTCAAGGGCGAAACCGTCGTCATCGAGCACGAAAAAGACGGCAGCCTGCTGTCGGCCCGCTTGATTCGCGAATATGCCCGCCGTCATGGCAAGGTGCTCGACCAGGCCGTCTGCGCCCCCGCCGTGATCACCCCGAATGTCAGCATCAGCCCCGATGACTTGAAAAAGCTCACCAGCTTCAAATATCGCGCTCTCCGCAGCAATGGCCAGATCGTCCTGGTCGGCGGTGCTAGCGACACTCCCGCCAGCAGCGAAGTTCACGCCAAAGCCGGCCCCGGCGGCGAAGACGTCATCGTCGAAACCCACCCCCGCCTGAGCCACTGGAGCCAGGATCTGTGGAGCCAATTCGCTCTCGAAAACCTGACCTATCATGAAGTCGCCGCCAATGGCCGCATCTACCTGGTCGGCAGCGCCGCCGCGCTCAAGTCCTACAAAGAAAGCAACGAGATCCCCTACACCAAAACCCTTCTCGGCGAAGGCCCCAATGGCGAGACCCTGGTCTTCGAGACCGGCAAGGATTCCAACGCCATCGCCCGCCGTCTCATCGCCGAGTACAATCGCCGCCACGCCACGACCTTGAAAGCCGACTGATCGCAATATCACAAGCTGAAGAAGGCGCCGGGAAATCCGGCGTCTTTTTTTTGAACCCCCTCGACGAGGCTTCCCGAGTGGGCTTCCTTTCAAATCTCTCAAAGGCGGTTAGTTTTGCCGCCGCAGCAACACCAAATCGAATCATTAAGGACATCTCCATGGGCAGAAGCTTTGACAACCGCAAAGTCGCGATGGCCAAGACCGCCGGCATGAAAATCAAGCTCTACACCAAATTCGGCCGCGAGCTTTACGTCGCCGCCAAAAGCGGTAGTACCGATCCCGATAGCAACCCGACCCTGCGCCGAGTTCTGGAACGCGCCAAAAAAGCTCAGGTTCCCAGCCATATCATCGACAACGCGATGAAAAAAGCCAAAGGCGCCGGCGGCGAAGACTTCACCGCTGCCCGTTACGAAGGCTACGGCCCCGGCGGCACCATGCTGATCATCGACTGCCTGACCGACAATAACAACCGCACTATCTCCGACCTGCGCAACTTCTTCAGCAAGTGCGACTGCAAGATCGGTGGCACCGGTTCGGTCGCCCACATGTTTGATCACGTCGCCCTCTTCGCCTTCAAATTCGACGATGAAAACGCCGTCCTCGAAGCGATGATGGAAGCCGATGTCGATGTCAAAGACATCCAGAACGAGAACGGCATCATCACCGTCATCGCCCCGCCCAATGACTACAGCAAAGCCAAGGCGGCCCTGGTCGAGAAGTTCCCCAAGGTCGAGCTTGAAATCGACGAAGTCACCTTCGAGCCCCAGACCACCAGCGCCATCAGCGGCGATGACGCTGCCCGCTTCGAAAAGCTCCTCGCGCTGATCAATGAATCGGACGATGTGCAAGAAGTTTATCACAACGCCGAGCTGCCCTCGGAATAAGCTCCAGATCGCTTCCCTCGCTTCGACCTCGCGCTCACCTTCTCCGGTGTGCCGAGGTCGTTTGTTGTCCCGGGAATCAGGCCTTTATCGCCCAGCGGAGTTTGGCGCAGGAGGAACGGGGATTGTCGTGTTTTTCCTTGAAAGATGCCGTGATGATGTCGCTCGAGATGGCGCGGTAGTGGCCGTCGCGCTGCCCCGCTTCAAAAGCTTTTTTGACCCGGCGGTCTTCGCCCGAGTGGAAGGTCAAAATGGCGACGCGGCCGCCGCTTTTGAGCGCTGCCGGAAGGGATCGCAAGAGCATTTCGAGGGACGAGAATTCGTTATTGACGGCAATCCGCAGAGTTTGGAAGACCCGGCGCAGAGTGAGCTCCGCCAGCTCGGCTTTTTGCGGCAAGGCAAGGCGGATGGCCGCAGCGAGTGACCCGGTGGTGTCGAAACGGCGTCCGGCGAGAGCTAGACCCAGGACTTCGGCGGCGGGTTCATCGGCGTTATCGCGCAATAGGATGCGGAATTCATCGGGACTGAGGCGGGCGAGGAGATCGGCGGCCGATTGGCCGGAAAGCGGATTCATCCGCATGTCGAGAGGCCCCTGATGCTTGGTCGAAAAACCCCGTTCTGGCTGGTCAAGTTGCATCGACGAGACACCGAGGTCGGCGAGGATGCAATCGACCCCGACAAGCCCGCTGGCGCTGAGTATTTTAGCCAGGCCAGCATAATTACTGCGATGGGTGGTGAAGGCGTCCGGTCCGTAACCTTCAGCGCGTAAACGGGCTTCCGTCTTGGGCAATTCCAAGGGGTCGGCGTCGACGCCGAGGAGGCGGCCGCCGGGGGCCAGGCGAGCTAGGATTTCGCGGCTGTGGCCACCGTAGCCGAGGGTGCAGTCAAGCGCTATTTCACCGGGCTGGGGTGTGAGGATGGCGAGAATTTCGTCGACCATGATCGGCCGATGCATGCCGGCCGGGGTCTTGCCGGAGGCGATCACTTTGGCGATGGTTTCCGCATGGCGCAAGGGATCCAGTTCTTTGTATTTATCCTCGAAACGCCGAGGGTTTTTACCGTTGTAGCGGACCCGGCGGCGATGGACTGGCTCAGGTGCGGCGTGGCCGGATTCATCGGGTTGATCACTCATCAGGAAAGCCTCGGGCTGGATGTTGTAAGCCCCCAGTATAAGCTCTGCCGAGATTCCGCGGGCAAGTGAAATTGGGAAGCGAAAGTTTTTCGGCTTTTTTTCGTCGAATATATTTGCCAGTTAGTCGCTTTGCGAAGTAAATTATGGGAACTTGTAGAAATAGGAAAGTCCATGCGTTCACTCGGTATCCCAGCAATGATTACTCTGGCCTGTTTGCCATTATTGGCCGAAGATCGGCTGTTGACTCTAGAAGAGTTGGCCGAGACCGAAGTACGCAGCTCCGGCAGTTTAACATCATCACAGAGTCGCGGCGTGCCGGCGACGGTGACGGTGATTGATGCCGAGATGATCCGGCGTTGCGGTGGCCGCAATCTCATCGAAGTGCTGGATATCTATGTCCCTGGTTTCAGCTACACCCTGCAGCACTCGGTCGGCAATAGCTGGGGGATGCGCGGGATCAGCTCCGATCTGTCGGAAAAATACTTGATGTTGGTGAATGGCCGCCAGATGAACGACAAACTGTATTTCGGCGCCGTACCGGAGACGATGTTGTCGATGCTGGGCGACATTGATCGGATCGAAGTGATTCGCGGGCCGGGCTCGGCGATGTATGGCTCCGGCGCCATCGGCGGGGTGATCAATATTTTGACTCGCGACAGCCGCGTCGATGCTGACGTGATCACCCTCCGCCAAGGGGCTTTGGAGACCTTCAGCAGCCTCGAGCTGCGGCATTCACGGCGTCTCAACGAGGCGATGGGCTACAGCCTGTATTACGGCATTGATCGCTATCAAGGAGCTGATGCGGACGCCGCACCAGCGGCCTATCCGCAAGCTTGGCGCCAGGGCGCCGGTGAAGATCTGCAGGGCAGTGATATCCCGAATTTGCATCAGGCCTATCGCGACCTGCCTCGTCACAAGTTGATGCTGCAGTTCGATGCCGATGAATTCCGGAGCTGGTTGCGCTACACCCGTGGCGGTGAAGAAACCCTGGCTCCCAGCATCTACACCGCCAACAAACCTCTCAATACATCGCCATCGATCGGCACCGGCTACCAGCAGCTGACCTGGGATAACAAGTGGAGCCGTGATCTCAGCGACAGCTTCAACCTCGAAATTGATGGCGGCGGCCAAGTCACCGACATGGAGCAGCTGCGTCCTTACACGCTGGCGCCGCCGCCTTTCCCCGGCGAACCGGCGATCGACAAGGATGCCTTCATCAGCTATGCCAATTACGATGCTTATCTGCGTTTGACCGGCCGGTGGAACCCGCACGAAGATCACAAACTCGCGTTCGGCGGGGAATTCCGGAATGAAAGTTACGGTCAGCCCAGTTACGGCTATCCGCATCTCGATCACTCGACCCCGCCCGGCTTCGACAGCTGGAATGAGCAGACCCAAGCGATCTTTGGCGAGCATCAGTGGCACTTCGCCGAGTCCTGGCGTCTCTACCTCGGGGACCGCCTCGACTGGCACCCGGCCACCGATCCCACCCACTCGCCCCGCGCTGGCTTGATCTTCACCCCGACTAGCGACGACACCTTCAAACTTCTCTACAACCGCTCATCCCGCCGCCCGAATGAGTTCGACATCCGTTTTTCCGAGCTCTTCCGCGACACCGACAAGCTGCCAGTGGAAACCATCGACAGCTGGGAATTCCGCTATGAACGCCAAATGGATGAACATCTCTGGCTCGGCTTCGGCGCCTTCTACAACGACTATGAACAACTCGGCTTTGTCGTCAACACCCAGAACTACTCCCTCATCGGGCAAAGCCAAAGCGCCGGCCTGGAAGCAGAGTTGACGTGGAAAGACGAAGACACCACTGTGCGCTTGTCACACAGCTGGACCAAGTTGCTCGATTTTGAGCTTGCAGATCCCAATATTCTGCAATACTACAGCTCCAGCCCGTATGGCTACGGCAACGACTACGCCACCTGGCCGAGCCACCTCAGCAAGCTGCAGCTCAGCCAGAAATGCAACGATAAATTAAGCCTCGATACCTCGCTGCGCGTGCAGTGGGATTTCCCTGGCCGACGCGACCAGATGGATTACGGCCACGATCATCCCAATCCCTATTACCTCGCTCCCGAGCAAGAAGGCGCAGCACACTATTTCGGTCCCTTCGCCTACCTTGATGTCGGCGGCACCTGGACCTTTGACACTCACTCCAGCTTGCGACTCGACCTCTACAACCTTCTCGGCCTGATCGATCCCAAGCTCAATCGTCGGCTCTATCGTGGCGATGCGGATTACCGCAGCGAAGCGGTGGCTGCGGCGCTCACCTATGAATATAAATTCTAACTTCGTCGGTAAGCTGACTGGGACGCAATTGGGACACAATTGGGACACAATTGGGACACAATTGGGACACAATTGGGACACAATTGGGACACAATTGGGACACAATTGGGGAAAACGCAAAAACTCAGCTTTTCCCAACTTCAACTTCTTGATTTCCCCAGCCAAGGCAGCTTGGGCAGGAAAAGAGCGGCGCCGCGGAGCAGAGTTTGCTCGCGCGGCGTTAGACTTGACCATTCGGAGCGACAGCGTGCCGCCGCGCAGTCCTGAGGCTCGCGCCAAGTGAAGACCTTGCGGGGCAGGCTGAACACGTCGAGGCCTTATTTCACCGGCTTGAAGAGCAGCACGTGGCCGAATTTCAGGCCGGCGGCTTCGAGATGAAGGACGCCGTCGCCGGGGGTGCCGGTGGCGACTTCTTTGTCCTTGCTGGTGACCGAGATCTTGCCGTCGCGAGCGCTGAGGATGACGCGGCCGGAAACGACGGTGTCGGGCAGCTTCAGGCCGGTGAAGAGAGTCGACAAGGGAGCTTCGCTTTTGCCGGCGAGGTCGACCGAGACGATGAAGTTGCCCTTGGGCAAGGTCACGGCTTGGCGTTCGGTGATGTAGTCGGTGCTCATCGCTTCGGGCAACAGCGGTGCGATATGTTTGGCGGCGAGTTCGGGATCGGCCTCAAGTTCCTGGATGCGCATGGCGCGGAATTCGACCGCACCGCCTTCGCTTTCGAAGCTCATGTAGCCTTTGCGGGGCGTGACGCGATAGAGCGAGGTGACGAGGGCGCCGTTGACTTCTTCCTGGAGAACGCCGTCGACGCAGGTGATGCGGACCTTGTTCCACTCGCCGGTTTTGCTGCCGCGGAATTCGACCGGCATGGAGCGGTGGCCACAGCCGTGGGAAACGGCGAAGCGGGGGTCGGGGATGGCTTGTGAGCTGGTGCCGGGGAGGGTGAAGAGGTCGCCGTGGCTAGTGTACCAAGAGCCGTTGCCGAGGTTGCAGACCTGGACTTCATGGCCTTCACCGGGGTAGGGGCCGCCGGCTTTGGGGAAGGCGCTGTGGGCGATCAGGATGCCGGAGTTGCCCGAGGTGTTTTTACCGCCGCCGGCGCTGGGGGCTTCGGTGAGGTGGCGCCATTCCAGCTCGAGGATGAAATTTTCGTAGGCTTTCAGCGAGCGGATCAGGCCGGTGGGGCCGCGGTCGATGTGGAGAACGTATTCGCCGGCGCGATCAGGATTGGCGGCGGTCGAAATCAGTTTCGAGTTGATGGCCATGCTCATGCCAGTCCACTGATCTTGCAGTTTGCCACTAAAGAGATTTTCCCATTTGGCTTCGGGCGCTTTGGGGGGCGGGAATTGGCCATCGACCGGTGCTGCGCTGGCGTTGAGGGCGAGGACGGTGATGAGAGAGGAGAGCGATTTGATCATGGGGACTCCTGGGGTTGGGCGGGACGGCGAATGAGAGCGATCTGAATTCTATAAGCACGGGAAGAAATGGCCGCGTTGCTGTAGAGCGCGAAATTCTTTCATAAAATCGCGTGGCAAACCTGTGCGGAGCCGCGGCGATGGCGTATTTATGACAGATGATTCTTTGCCGGCAACTTTTTTAAGGAGAGCGGTTTATGGTCCCGATGACAAATGCCACTGAGCGTCACTTGGTCCGGCTTTTTCGTTCGGAGGAAGTGGCCGAGGTCACGGCTCTGTTGGAGACTGAATGTGCTGCCAATCTGCCTTTGCTCGGGACAGCGGCGACGCCGCTTGGCCTTGAGCGGATTCGTTTTGCGGTTTTGCGGTGCAGCGGCGGGGATCTAGGTCGACTTCGGGACGCGATCACACTGGCGAAGAGCGACTGGCGCGACGTCTTAGTGGCGGCCGGATTTGCGGCTCGGGTGGAGGCGCATTTGGCTTGGGAATCACAGCGATTTGATGCTGAGGCAAGACAGTCCTGGCTTGCTGGGGCAGAGCGGGACGGGCTGCGCTTCCGGCTGGGGGAAGAAGTGATGTTTCGCGGACTGCGGCGCGGGCAAAGAGGCCGAGTCATCGATTTGACCGCCTTAGAGCCCGAGCCTCGCTACCGGGTTGAGACGGTGGCGGGTGACAATGTTGAAGAGCATCAGTGCCTCTTGCAGAAAATCGATTGATGTGATTGCACACATTTAGGCAAGGGAATTCCTCCTGTCAGTCTTGTATTCAGCTCTGGCAGGGGTGATCTTTTTCTAGAGAATGAACGAAGCCGATTAATTGGGAGTGTTTCATGGATACTTCACCAAGTTTGATTTTGGTAGTCGATGATGAACCGGTCAGCCTGAAAATGTTGGCGATGGTCCTTGGCAAGTCCTCGTACCAACTGCTTTTCCAGAACCGCGGCGAAGACATCGTCAAAATTTGCGGTTTGCGCAAGCCCGACGTGATCCTCCTCGACCTGGTGATGGAGGGCATTGATGGATTCGAGGTGTGCCGCCGTCTCAAAGCCGAGCCCGGCTGCGCCGACATCCCGGTGATTATCGTCAGCGCGACGGAAACTCAGGAACAAAAGATCAAAGCTTTCCAATTGGGGGCGGTGGATTTCATCAGTAAACCCTACAATCAGGAAGAGCTTCTGGCGCGGGTCGGAACCCAGATGCAGCTGCAGGCTGCGAAGCGCGAAGTGCAGCGTCAGTATGAAGAACTGCGACGGCTTGAGCAGATGCGCGAGCAGATGGTGCAGATGACCATTCACGATCTGCGCTCTCCCTTGCACAATATCATGATCACCCTCAAGCTGATGGGGGAGCGAGCCGGTGATGAGGAATTCAACGACTTGCACCGCCTGGCGACAGCCTCGGCCAAGGCGGCGGCGCATCTTACGGCGACCTTCCTCGATATCTCCCGGATCGAGTCGGGCCGGATGCCGATGCTGCGCCAGCTCTGTCGTCCGGAGGAGCTGATCGACATCGCTATGATGGAGCTGCAGACCCAGTATCAGATGCGGGGGGTGAAGGTGATCTGCAAGCCGGCGGCAGGCCGCGAGGTCGAATGCGACCGCGATCTCATCGGCCGGGTTTTGATCAACCTGCTGGGCAACGCCTTGAAGTTCAGCGAGCCGGGCAAGGAAGTGTACATCAGTAGCCATGACGCCGAGGGCGGGCATTTGTTTGTCGTCCGGGATGAAGGCCCCGGCATCGCCGAGGAAGCTCAAAAACAGATTTTTCAGGCCTACTCGCAAACCGAGGAAGGCAGCCGAAAACCGCATTCCCACGGCATTGGTTTGGCCTTTTGCCGGCTCGCCCTGGAACTGCACGGCGGCCGGATCTGGGTCGAAAGCCACCGCGGTGAAGGATCCGCCTTCACCTTCTTGATTCCTGACCGGAAGAAGCGCGCCTCGCCAGCCCCGGGTCTTCCCTTGAGCTAAACTGAGGAGCTCAAATTCATGAATGACGAAGCCGATAGACTCAAACTCGCTTATCAACGAGACGCCGACTGGCTTCGCTGGGGACCCTACCTGCCGGAGCGTCAGTGGGGCACAGTTCGCGAGGACTATTCCCCAGGTGGCGATTGTTGGAATTACTTCCCTCACGACCATGCCCGGTCCCGGGCGTACCGCTGGGGGGAAGACGGCTTGATGGGAATCAGCGACCGTCAATGTCGCGTCGGTTTTTCCTTCGCTTTCTGGAATCATCGCGATTCGATTTTGAAGGAGCGTCTTTTCGGTCTGACCAATGGCGAGGGCAATCACGGCGAAGATGTGAAGGAGGTTTATCACTATCTCGAATCCTCCCCGACGCACTCGTGGATGCGCGGGCTCTATCGCTATCCCCAAGCGGCCTTCCCTTATGGTCAACTTGTGGAGGAGAATCGCCGCCGCGGCCTTGCCGGGGCTGAGTATGAACTGCCGGACACCGGGGTCTTCGACGGCGGCCGCTATTTCGACTGTCAGATCGATTACGCCAAAGCCGGTCCCGAAGACATCCTGATTTGCCTGACGATCAGCAACCGCGGGCCGGATGCGGTCCCTCTGGACATTCTGGGGCAATTGGTTTGCCGCAACACCTGGAGTTGGGGCTGTCGCGAAGAGGATTGCGGTTTGCGTCCTCGTTTGTCCTTGCGCGACGGAGCGGTGGCGGTGGATCATCCGGCCCTTGGTGCCATGCGCTTCGAGGCGGAATCTTGCGACCGGTGGCTCTTTACTGAGAATGAAAGCAACAGCGAAAGACTTTATGGCGTGCCGAACGAGCAGCCTTTCGTCAAAGACGCCTTCCATCGTGTTCTCATCGACGGTGATGCCTCGGCAGTGAATCCCTCGGGACGTGGCAGCAAGGCCGCGGCTCATTGGCGCCTGAACTTCGCACCTTACGAAGAGAAGGTGATCCGGCTGCGTTTGCGGCGACCGCAAACGGAGGCGGCTTTTGGACCAGCATTTGATGCCCTTTGTGCAGCTCGTCGGGCGGAGATGATGGTTCATTACGAGCCTCGGCTACCGGCCGATAAGCCGCGCCGCGAAGTCGTACTCCAGGCTTGGGCCGGACTGCTCTGGTCGAAGCAATTTTATCACATTGATCAACGCGCCTGGCTGAAGGGCGATCCCGAGCAGCCGCCACCGCCTGGCGGACGTCAACGCAACCGCGAGTGGGGCCATCTTTACAACCGCGACATCATTTCGATGCCGGACAAGTGGGAATACCCATGGTATGCCGCCTGGGACCTCGCCTTCCATTGTGTCGCCTTCGCCGAAGTCGACGCTGAATTTGCCAAAGGCCAACTGCTTCTCCTGCTGCGTGAATGGTACATGCACCCCAATGGCCAGATCCCGGCCTACGAATTCGCCTTTGGCGACGTGAATCCCCCGGTCCACGCCTGGGCCGCTTGGCGGGTCTACAAGATGACCGCGCCGAAAGGTTCTCGGGACATCAAGTTCCTGACCCGGGTTTTCCACAAGCTGCTGCTCAACTTCACCTGGTGGGTGAACCGCAAGGACCCGGAAGGCAACAACATCTTTGCCGGCGGCTTCCTCGGGATGGATAACGTCGGGATCTTTGACCGCTCTAAACCCCTGCCCGGCGGCGGCGTTCTGGAGCAGGCCGATGGCACCGCCTGGATGGCCTTCTATTGTTCCTCGATGCTCGCCATCGCCCTGGAACTGGCGATTCATGACGACACTTACGAAGATATCGCATCGAAGTTCTTTGAGCACTTTGTCGCTATTGTTGACGCCATGAACTCCCGCGGCGGCAGCGGTTTATGGGATGAAGAGGACGGCTTTTATTACGACCGGATCAACTATGCCGGCGACTCAGTACCCCTTCGTCTGCGTTCCTTGGCCGGACTCGTACCTCTCTTGGCGGTGGAAGTCTTGGAAGCCGAGTCGTTGGAGCGTCTGCCCGGTTTCAGCAAGCGTCTGCGGTGGTTTCTCGACAACCGGCCTGACTTGGCCAAGAGCATTTCCTGCCTCGTCTCGTCGGAGAAAGGCGAGCGTTTTCTTTTGGCCGTGCCGAGCACCGAGCGTTTGCAGCGCCTGCTGCAGCGGGTGATGGATGAAGAGCAGTTTCTGGCTCCCTTCGGCATCCGTTCCTTGCCATTCGATTACGCCAGCAAGCCGTTTGCGATGGAGCTTGACGGTCAAAGCCAAAGTGTGTCGTATGAACCGGGCGATTCAAGCACCTGCCTTTTCGGCGGCAACTCCAATTGGCGCGGGCCGATCTGGATGCCGTTGAACTACCTCATCATTGAGGCCTTGGAACGATATCACTATTTCTATGGCGACAAATTCCAATTGGAAATCCCCACCGGTTCCGGCCGCAAGGGTAATCTCAAAGATGCGTCTGAGTATATCAGCCGACGCTTAACCCGACTCTTTCTGCCTGGCCCTTCTGGTCTGCCGCCGAGCCTTGGGGAGGACTGGCCCTTCCGGCAGGATTCACGTCCGAGCCTGCTCTTTCATGAATTCTTCCATCCTGATAACGGCAGAGGCTTGGGGGCTTCCCATCAGACCGGGTGGACCGCTCTGGCGGCTCGATTGTGCCAGCTGACCACCAATCGCGATCTTGGCGTCACGATCTGCAATCTCCCGGATTTTCTGAGCAAGAAAGACTGATCATCTGAGATGTTGCCGACGTGAAAAAACCTCCAGACCGAAAGGTGTGGAGGTTTTTACTAGCTGGAAAGCGCTTCAGACGACGAGGCCGCGGAGGGTCTCGACAAAGTCCTTGATGCCGATCGGCTTGACGATGAGGGCATCGTGCGGGAAGTTTTTCAGCTCCTTGCGCGTCTCTTCATCGGCATAGGCGGTGACGACGACGACACGGACTTGTGCGAAATCGACATTCGAGCGCATTTGCGAGATGAATTCGAAGCCGTTCATTTTCGGCATATGCAGATCAAGGAGGATAGCGTGGGGTTTCCACGAGCCGACGAGGAGGGCTGCTTCGATACCGTTGGCGGCTTCTTTGACTTCGAAATTGCCGGCGATGCCGAGGCATTCGTGGGCGAAGCGGCGGAAGTT
>JAYTMY010000283.1:0-6956 GCA_043748535.1 Lentisphaeraceae bacterium
GGCGGCAAGTTCCAACAGGTCAGGAGAGTGGTTTATGGCGACCTACGAATATCCCCGTCCGGCCCTCACCGTCGACTGCGTCGTTTTTGGTCTTGATGACGAGGGTTTAAAAGTCCTGCTCATCCGTCGTGGTCTGGCTCCATTCAAAGGCCGTTGGGCCTTGCCGGGAGGTTTTGTCCGGGTTGAAGAAACCCTCGACGAAGCGGCGCTGCGGGAGCTTCGCGAAGAGACGGGTTTGAAGAAGATTTTCCTCGAGCAGCTCTACACCTTCAGCGCCATCAGGCGCGATCCTCGCGAGCGGGTGATTTCGGTGGCTTATTACGCCTTGGTCAAGCTCAGTGATCACCGCGTGCAAGCCGCGACCGACGCCGAGGATGCGGCCTGGTTCCCTCTCGACGTCGTTCCCGACTTGGCTTTTGATCACGCGCAGATTTTGGAAGTCGCCCGTGATCGTTTGAAGGGCAAGGTGCGCTACCAGCCGATTGGCTTCGAGCTCTTGCCGGAGAAGTTCAAATTGTCGCAGTTGCAGGAGCTCTACGAGCAGATCCTCGGCCGCGAGCTCGATAAGCGCAATTTTCGCAAGAAGTTCCTCAGCTTCGGCATTATCGAAGAGCTGGAGGAACGAGAACAAGGCCTGCCCGGCCGGCCGGCGCGCCTGCACCGCTTCGACGCCAAGGCCTACCAGAAACTGCTCGAACAGGGCTTCCATTTCGAGCTGTGAAACTAAAAGCCGCAGCCGGATTTCCGTGACTCCTTTGGCGTCGATCTTCATAACTCGCTCTGACCCAGGGTGTCGCCGATGCGGCTCAACCCTGGGCTAAAATCCGCGACTCCTTTGGAGTCAACAGAGCATGAGCTCAAAACGAAGAGCTCACGGCTCTCGACTAAACTTTAAAACTTTAAAACTTTAAACCCTTACGATCCGCCGCTGAGTCGCAGCACATCCTTGGCGGCGATGTTCCATAATTTCAGGGGGACGAGGAAGTGCCAGTCGATGGCGCGTTCCTGCAGTTCGGCGCTGCGGCTGTCGTCGCTGTTGAGGGTGGAGGCTTTCACTTCGAGGCGGCAACGCATCGAGATGCCTTCGGGGCGGATGGCGACGAGACGGATGATTCGCCCCTCGATGTCGCTGACTTCGAAGGTCTCGCCGGCACAGGAGGGATCGGCGACGACGGCGCCGTCCGAGGAGGTGACATCCATGAAGCGGACCTGGAGGATCTGATTGCACAGATCATAAGCGGCCTGGGGCTCGAGTTTGCTCAGGCTGATTGGGAGGCCGAATTTGAAGGCTTCGGCGTTGCTTTTGCGCGACGCCTGCCACAAGCGGGCATTGCCCCGTTTGAAGCTCAGGCTGAGTAGTTCGTTGACACCCGGGACGACCTTGCGGAGCCAAATTTGCGGCAGGGGACGCAGCATGTCGAGGGGGTCACCGATGAGCACCGGCGAGGCATCGCCGTCGCGAATGACATAGCGACCCACGCCTTTGCCTTGCACTTCGTGACGTTTGCCGAGGCTGCAACTGAAGCTTTTGCCGGCGGCGTCTTTGAGGCTGAGGTGAATCGGTGCGTCATTCGGATTCTGGCCATCGCCGAGGCCGTAGGGAGCGAGGCCGTCGGCGGCGGGGAGGCTGCGGCTGACCTTGAGACGGGAGAAGATTTCGAGGTGTTGGGCGACGAGATCCTGATCGGCGCCGAAGCCGGCGCGCGAGTCGATTTCCCAGACGCCTTTTTTGAGGCTGAAATTGAGTTCTCCCTGGGGGCTTTTCAGCTGGAAGCTGACCGGGTTGCCGCAGGAGGCCAAGAGGTCACCGGGCTTGAGGGTGCCGGCGGCTTCATGGGCGGGGCGGCTGAACCAGGCGGCTGCGGCGCAGATCAGGGTGGTGATGAAGAGGAAGAGGATGTGGCGGGGTTTCATCGGCTGCGGATCCTGCGGCGGTGGATGAGTGAGGAGATCAGGGTGAAGAGGGCGATGAGCAGCGGCATGGAGAGCAGATTGATCAGGAAGAGGCGGGTGTGGAGGGCCTCACCCTGCTGTCGCCGGCGTCCTTCCAGTTCACGTCGTTGACTGTTGAGTTTCTCCAGCTCGATTTTGAGATGATCGAGTTTTTCCTGTTCCGGAATGCTGAGCTGCTGCTGATGTTCGCGCAGTTTGCGCAGGCGTTGCTCTTCGGCCGAGGCCAGGTTGATCTTGTCGAGCAAGCCCTTGGCCTCGCCCTGGGTGGCGGCGACGATGGCGTGGTTCGTCTCGGCGAGGCGGATGAAGGGGCGCTTGTGTTCTTTGCGGGAACGCAGCTCGATCAGGTTGCCGCCGCGGACCAGACTGTCGACGAGGTTGACAAAGAAGCTGCCGTTGTCGGAGATCGCTTCCGGCGAGCCGTTGGGAGTGCGGCTCTGGCTGAAGCTGTCGTGCAGGAAGTCGCAGTCGCCGATGAGGATGACCTCGCCCTCCTTGGTCGCAGCGCTGATATGGCGGCTATCCGGCTCGGGCTTTTCAGTCATGGAGCAGGGGAATTTCCCTTTGATCCGGAGGGCGATGAGCTGGCTGCCGGTGTCGCCGGCGAGTTCCTCGCGGGCGGCGGCCTCGAAGGGCACGGCGCGGCCGCCCGGCGTGGTGCTGAGCAAGGGGCTCAGAGTCAGCCCAGGTGTCGGGCGGGTGCGGAAACGGCCGGGATAGGCGAAGAAGAGGCGTTTGACACCGGTCAGAGCGGGATCAGTCGGGGTGGGCAATTTATCGCCGTTGAACTGCAGGATGAAGGGCGAGTCCTTCTTGGCGAGAGCTCCGGCAAGGGCGGGGTCGGCGGCGATGTTTTTCAGGTCGAAACTGACGCCCCAGGCGACGCTGAGCGGGTTGAGGTCCGACTGGGCCGGAATGGCGCCGCCGTCGGCCGCGGCACCGAGCTTCGATTTGAGGAGGCAATAGGCATCGAGGCAGGCGAGGATCTTGCCGCCGTTGAGGAGGTATTGATCGAGACTGTGAAGGAGTTTTTCGGTCATCAGGGGCGGCTGGATGAGGATCACTGCCTTGAAGCGGACAGGGTCGATCCAGGGCGTGTCTGCCGGAAGTTCACGCAGGACATATTCCTTCTTCAATTCGTCGATGATGGCCCAAGCCGGGGCATCCTGGTAGATGCCGCGCTGCGGGTCGGCTTTGCGGCCGACAATGGGCAAGGAAGTGAGGACGCAGATCTCGGGGAGTTCTGGCTCGATCGCCTGTTGCAGAAGACGGGCAAGGGTCAATTCGAGTTGATTTTCGAGAGATTCATCGAGGCTTGGGATGGAGAAAATGCGGTCTTGGCGGGACAACGACAGGCCACACCAGATGCTGGTGCCGGGGTTGAGCTTGACCGGTTCCATACCGTCGAGGCGGGCGTTCTCTTCGGCGGCAGAACCTTCGGCGGGATCGATGACTTCGACCTTGAGCAAGCCTTTCGAGGCGGCGGCGAAGTCTTCCAACTGGTCTTGAACACGACGGACGAAGGCCTTGCGTTCGACCGGCATCTTGGTCTCGGAGGCGGAGAAATAGAGGCGGAACACCGCCGGGCCGTCGAGTTTCTGCACCAGCTGGCGGCTCGATTCGGTGAGGGTGTTGAGGCGTTCGACGCTGAGGTCGGCACGGAGCAGCACCTGGCGGCAGGCGAGGTTGAGGAAGACCAGGCAGCAGAAGGCGAGGCTGAGGGCGATCCAGGTGATCCGGGTGTTCCAGCGGTGCGCCGCTTTGCGACAGCGAAGAACGGCGGCGGCGCCGAAGAGTCCGAAGACGAGGAAGCCGCCGAAGTAGAGCAGGTCACGGGCATCGACGACGCCGCGATGCAAGGTCTCGACATGGGCAGGGGTGCTGAAGAAGATCAGGGTGTCGATGATCTCTTTCGGCACCTTGTCGGCCAACATCTCCTGCAGGCCGATCTGCGGCATGCCGAGGACGGTGAAGAGGAGAAGGCAGAGGAAGCCGGAGATGTAGGCGCTGACCTGCGATGAGCCGAGGGCGGAGCAGAGACCGCAGATCGACAGAGCCATGCCGCCGAGGAGGAAGCTGCCAAGGTAGCCGCAGAGGATGCGGCCGTGGTCTGGATCGCCGAGCCAGCAGCAGGTGCCATAAAGCGGGAAGGTGAGCAGCAAGGCCAGGCCGAGGAAGGCCCAGCCGGCGAGGAATTTCCCCACCACCGCCTGCCAGATGCTGAGGGGATAGGTGAGGAGCAATTCGAGCGTGCCTTCGCGCTCTTCTTCCGACCACAGGCGCATGCCGATCGCCGGCAGGAAAAAGAGGTAGAGGAAGGGGTGGAAATCGAAGAAGGGGCGCAGAGAGGCGTCGTTGGTCTCCAGCCACTTGGCGAAGCGGAAGGTGAAGACGTTGCCGCAGATCAGAAAGGCGAAGAGAAAGACCCAGGCGACCGAGCTGGTGAAAAGCGATTTAAACTCGCGACGAGCGACCGCGATGACGGGGGTGAGCAGATTCATCCTAGCTTCCCAAGTTGAAAGGTTGAAAGGTTGAAAGGTTGAAAGGTTGGAGGGGGCGACGAAAAGCAAAATGACAATCATGCAAAGCAGAGCCGAAGGCGCTGTTTTGCTCATGAGCTCGCCTTTCAACCTTTGAACCTTTCAACCCGGTTCCTGTGATATTCATGTGTGGGTCTCCAGAGTGAGACGGCGGAAGGTGGCGGCGAGATCGGGACCGCGTTGACGGAAGGCTTCTTTCGTTTCGTTGGCGACGATGCGGCCGCGGCTCATCACCACGACGCGGGTGCACAGGGCGTCGACTTCTTCCAGCAAGTGAGTCGAGAACAAAACCGCTTTGCCCGAGCCGAAGGAGCGGATGATCTCGCGCACTTCGTGTTTCTGGTTCGGGTCGAGACCGTCCGTCGGTTCATCGAGGATCAGGATCGGCGGATCGTGCAGCATTGACTGCGCGAAACAGGCGCGTTGGCGGTAGCCTTTCGACAAGGTGC
This sequence comes from Lentisphaeraceae bacterium, assembly GCA_043748535.1. Taxonomy (GTDB): domain Bacteria; phylum Verrucomicrobiota; class Lentisphaeria; order Lentisphaerales; family Lentisphaeraceae; genus CAMCSH01. Next base: position 4,943 of record JAYTMY010000283.1, read on the forward strand.
CGAGTCGGAAGTGGCGGACGCCTTCGAGGAAGCACATGGATAGGACTTTTTCGATCGCGATTTTGCTCTCTTTCGACTTCATCCCACGGACCTCGGCGGAGAAGCGCATCAGGTCGAGAACCGTCATCTCCGGCCACAGCGGCGCACGCTCTGGCAGGTAGCCGATTTTCGACTTCGCCTCCTGTTCATTTTCAGACAGTTCGCGACCGCAGATGAAGACCTTGCCGGACGTCGGGCTGAGATAGCCGGTGAGCATCCGCAGCGTCGTCGATTTGCCGGCGCCGTTGGGACCGATGAAACCCAGGATGTCGCCAGCAGCCAGTTTGAAGCTGACATCATCCACAGCGCGGACGGGTCCAAAATCGCGAGTCAGATTTTCCAATGACAACATCTCGAAGGCTCCTTCGGGGCTTAAGCGGCCGCCACTATATCTCTCCGGCGCTGAAGATCACGCTTGTGGCATCCTGATCCTCAATGGTCATCGGCGAGGCCGAAACTTTCAGCATCTCAACGCATCAAGTGGGATTTTTTTCACTTTCGTAAAAATTCTCGCCACAGGACTTGCTTTTGCTTCTCATGTGTTATACAGTTCTACAACACTTGAGGAGCCCCCATGTTTGTCATCAATCCCCAGAGTCCGGTGCCGGTCTATCGACAAATCGTCGATCAAGTCCGCGACATCGTCCGTGCTGGCGGCCTCAAGCCGGGGGATCAGTTGCCGACCTTGCGCGACTTGGCGCAGCGGCTCGGCATCAACCCGCTGACCATTTCCAAGGCCTACGACATCCTGGCCGACGAAGGCCTGCTGGTGAAGGAGCACGGCCGCGGGGTTTTTATAACCGAAGCCGCCTCCGCCTCCGCCCAGAAATCCGGCGAGCTGGAGCAGCGACTCGAGCTGCAGAACCTGCTCCGCCGCATGCTCGCCTCCGGCATTCCGCCCAGCCGCCTCTACCGCCTCTTCGCCGAAGAGATGGAGAAGCTGCAATGAACAAGAACCGGGTTACGGGGTTGCGCGGTTACGCGGTTCACCCCCTTCACCCCCTTCACCCCCTTTACCCTCAACCCCGTAACCCCTTGACTTCCCAATGATCACAGTCCGAAATCTCAGTCGCACCTATGCCGATGGCACCGAAGCGTTGCGCGACATCACGCTCGAAATTCCCGCCGGCGTCATCGTCGGCCTGGTCGGGCGCAACGGTGCCGGCAAGACCACCTTGCTCAAGTGCCTGATGGGCCTGCTCAACCCGAGTCGCGGTGAGGTGCGCATCTTCGGCCACGACCTGCGTTTTGCGCCCGCCGCAATCCGCGAGCAAGTCACCTACGTGTCGCAGATGCAGCGCCTTCCCGAGGAGCGCCGTCTGGTCGATCTCTGGGAGCTCTACGGCCCGCTTTATTCCAACTGGGATCGAGCCTTCGCCGAACACGCCGCCGATCTCTTCGAAATCCATCCCGAATCCTACATCGGCGGCCTCTCCGGCGGCGAACAGCGCCTCGCTGCGCTCACCCTCGCCTTCGCCGCCCGTCCCAAGCTGCTCCTTCTCGACGAACCCGCCGCCGGTCTCGATCCCATCGCCCGCCGCCGCCTGCTCAGCGCCCTCGCCACCCTGATCGCCGAACAACCGGGCTTGAGCGTCATCCTCTCCACTCACCTCCTCGCCGACCTCGAACGCCTCGCCGACACCCTGATCTTCCTCGACAATGGCCAGCTCAGCCGCGTCACCACCATGGACGATCTCCGCAGCCGCTACCGCCGCCTGCAACTGATCTTCGGCGCCGATGGAATTCCTCCTGGCTTCCGAGTCCCCGGCACCCTCCGCCGCGACGAATCCGGCCCGGTCCTCACTCTCTTGGTCGAAGACATCGACGACTTCTATCTCGACAACTTGAAGTCGCGTCCCGACCTGCGGGTGATCGAGCACCCGCTCTCCCTCGAGGACCTCTTCATCGAGCTGGAGGAGGCGAGATGATCTGGAGTTCCCCGGGAGCGCCGGCTGCCAGCCGGTCTTGATCTCCC
>JAYTMY010000284.1:0-3842 GCA_043748535.1 Lentisphaeraceae bacterium
TTGTGGCGGCACAAAACAATGAATGAAGCCAGGCGCCTGCCTATTGGCGCGGCGACGATTTTCTTGGTGGGGGCGTCACGCTATCTTGGATACGCGTGCTCCCCCGAGAGGATTTTCGGCCTCGGACTGCCGGAGATCGAATTTCCTTGCCGACGACCCGAGCATTTCCAACTTATCGGACCAGTCATCTACACTCCCCCCGACAGAGCCGCTCCCCCGCATTTCGAGACCGACGGACGTCAGCATGTGCTGATCACGATGGGAACTCATCTGCCTCACGCTAAGGCCGCAGTTTGCGCCGCAATGCGGAGCATAGCCGCCCGGCACCCGCGGATCACCTTTCACTTCTCCGGCGGCAGCGAGATGGAGGCAGGTAATCACTGCACCGGGAATTTCCACGAATACCCCTATGTCTCCTACGCCAGGCACCTCCATCGCTATGACTTGGTGGTGCATCACGGTGGCGCGGGAATCATGTATTTCTGCCTTCATCACGGCAAGCCAGCCGTGGTACTCCCCTTTGATTTCGACCAGTTCGACAACGCCGCACGCCTGGAGAAGGCCGGTCTTGCCCTGCGCGTTAGGTCGACCGCCGCCTTGGAGGCCGCCATCCTGCAGGCCCTCGGCGATCCTTCACTCCGGTCTCGATGCGAGGCCATGAGCACGATCGTCAGAAGATCAGATGCCGCCGCCCATATTCTGGCAGAGCTAGCAAAGGCGCTGAAAATCCCATTCTAGACTTAGCCGCAAAGGACAGAGGAGAGAGCTCCGGTGACTAGGATGTTCATGGCATTACGTCCGGCACCACGTGACTGAGCTCAATGCGGACGCCCCGGCGATGCAGGGTCTGCAGCGCTTCGAGGGTGCGATAGTATTCCTTGCGGCTGTCCTGCAGCAGGAAACTGAGCTCGGAGGGGCCGTTCAGCTCACGGTAGGCTTCTGGGGTCCAGGCGGCATCGGAAGCGAGCAGGACCCAGCCGGTGTCGGTGTTGACGAAGGCGCCGAGATGCCCGAGGGCATGGCCTGGCAAAGGGACGATGAAGACTTCGCCGTCGCCGGTGAGATCCCAGGCATCGCGGAAAGGCGCCAGCTCGGGCGGCAATGGACGCTGCGGCAGTGCCTGGACGAAGTGCAGGCGGGATTCGGTGTCGCCCGGCATCAAGGACGGGATGAAGGCCCGGCGCAGAGCGGCCAGCCCGCGGAGATCGCGGTGGCGTTTCCATCCCTCCGAGCAGCAAAGGATGCGGGCGGCGGGGAAATCCTGCAGCCCGGCGATGTGGTCGGCGTGGAAATGCGACATCACCACGCTGCGGATGTCGTTGGGGCGGACGCCGTGATTTTGGAGCTGTTGCACGAGCGACTGGGATTCATTGAAGAAGACCGGAGTTACCCATCCGTAAAGGCGGAAAACACCGGAGCTGACCGCCTGCTGGAAGCGGCTGGCATAGCCGGTGTCCCAGAGACAGAGGCCGGCCCGGGTGGAGATGAGGAAGGCTCGCGACGGGAAACAGCGGCTGGCCAAGCCGGCGCCTTTCTGCACCATGCAGGCAGGGTGGGTGCAATGCCCGACGCTGAAAGAGCGGATTTCAGCCATGATTCAGCCTCCATTCAGCGGTCAAGCGAAGCGCTTCCGTCATGGGTATGGCGGGCTGGTAGCCCAGTTCCCGGCGGGCTTTACTGATATCCAGGGTCATGTCGTAGCTGAGAGCTCCGACGCTGTAGCGTGTCAGCCGTGGTTCTTGTCCCGTAAAGGCCGAAGCGGCTTCCATCAAGGTCGCGGCGGCGCTGAGAATCCAGAGCGGGACCGAGCGGATTTGGCACGGTCTGGCGAGAGCCCGGAAGAGATCGGAAAGCACCTCGCCCAGGGGTTTCGGATCGCCGTTGGTGATGTTGTAGACCGAGCCACTGACCAAGCCTGGAGTTTGGCTTGCCAGTTCCATCGAATGGACGACATTGCCGACATAAGTGAGATCGAGAAGAGTCCGTCCGCCTCGTGGCAGTGGCAGTCTGCCGTCCTGCCGCGTGAGGAGCTGTTCCAGGCGTGGCAGCAAAGCCTGGTCGTGAGGACCGAAGATCGCTCTTGGCCGGAGGATGATTTGGCGCATTCCCGTGTGCTCAATCACGGCCTTCTGCACCGACTCTTCGGCGCGGGCTTTGCTGGCGGCGTAATGGTTGACATAGCGGCTCGGCTGGTAGCTTTCAGGGATGTCGAGATGGTGGCGGAAATCAAAATAAAGAGCGGGGGTCGAGACATGGATGAAATGCTTGACGCCCGATCTGGCGGCCGCCTGCAAAAGGATCTCGGTCGCCCGGACATTCGCGGCTTCGAAATCAGCGGCGCGTCCCCATGGCGCGGAGAGAGCGGCGCAGTGCCAGACGCAGTCGACCCCGTCGAGAACTGGCGCCAGGTTTTTGAGATCGGTACTGCCCAGATCGAGCGGGTGGAATTCCGCGCCAAGCTGCTGCAATTCGGCGCCGATGTCGAGCTTGCGGCCTGTGGCTTTGACGTCGATGCCGCGACGCAGGAGATGTTCGACGGCGTTTCTGCCGAGACCTCCCGTGCCGCCGGTGACGAGGACTTTTTTCATAAGCGGATCAACATGCTGCCGATGGTCAGGCCGGCGGCGGTGCCGAGGAGCAGCAGCCGTTTTCCTGGCGCCGCCTGACCCGAGACGAAGGCCTCGTGAAGAGCGCTTGGGATCGACGCGGCGACTTGGTTGCCATGGGTCGGGTAAATGTTGACGATGCTGCCTTCGGGCAGGCCGAGGCGGCTGAGGACATGTTTCATGCCGAGGTGACTGGCCTGATGCGGCACGGCGACATCGATGGAGCTGCGGCAGCAAGCAGCTTGAGCGAGGAGTTTATCGATGTGTCCTGGCATCTTCTGGGCCGCCATCTTGAACACCGCTTTGCCATCCATGCGGAAGTGGAAATCGCTGGGAAGTGCGCCGTTATTGGGGGTGAGACGGGTGCCGCCGCCGCGGATCTCGCAGAAGCTGAATCCTTCCGGATAGGTCTCTTGCAGGTAGGCTTCGATCCCGGTCGAGCCGTCACCGCGTTCGATGATGGCGCAGGCGGCGCCGTCGCCGAAGATGTAGGACGATTCGGGGTCGTTCCAGTTGAGCCCGCGTGATGCGAGATCGGCAGAAACGATGGCGATGCGGCGGTAGGCGCCTGTGTTGAGTAAGGAGGACGCAGTGTGAAGGGCTACGAGGAAGCTCAGGCAACTGGCATTGATGTCGAAAGCGGGGATGCCTGGGGGTAATTTTGCGGCGAGCGCAATGGCGCAAGATGTCGATGGCAGGGCTTGTTCCTGGACGGCGGAGGCTGAGATCAGCAGATCTAGTGATTCGATCTTGATGCCACTGCGATGAAGGGCGTCGTGAAGAGCCGCGGCACCGAGCTGTCCCTGACTCTCGTCGGCAGCGGCGAAATGGCGCGACTCGATGCCCGATTTCAGGAAGCAAGTTCCCGGCGGCAGCCCAAGTTTGAGATCAATCGAGGCCGAGCTGACTTTCAGCGACGGCAGGGCTTTTCCGGTGGCTAGGATTTTAAGGGGGATGAAGCGCGGGGTCGAAGGAGAGGTGCTGCCAGCTTCTTGCTGCTGAATCATGGGATGGAAAGACATTTCTGGCTCCGATTTGGGTTGAGCCAAACTTAGTGGCGACACACCAGAATTCAGATAGGGGGAATTCTTTCTTGGTGATTGAAGAAATCGATGGATTGAAAATGCCCCCATCTGGCGGGTTAGGCTGACTTCGCTGCGCTGCGTGGCGCCGGAGCTCAGGGCTGACTTCGCTGCGCTGCGTGGCGCCGGAGCTCAGGGCTGACTTCGCTGCGCT
>JAYTMY010000285.1:0-3300 GCA_043748535.1 Lentisphaeraceae bacterium
CAACCCCTAAAACCCTTCCAACCCCTAAAACCCTTCCAACCCCTAAAACCCTTCCAACCCCTAAAACCCCTAAAACCCATACAACCCCTAAAACCCATACAACCCCTAAAACCCTTCCAACCCCTAAAACCCTTGCCTCAGAACTTCACCGAGTTCTTCAGGCTGCCGAACATCGAGCCGAGGGCGCGTTTGAATTCTTCGAAGAGCTCACGCGAGTTGGATGGTTCGGCGTTGGTTTCATCGATCATGCTGCTGAGGTGACCGAGTTTGAGCGCACCGGCGCAGGCGGCGAAGCCGGGGTTGTCGCGGACCGACTCGAGACAGGTGAAGCCGCTGAGGCGTCCGACGCGGACGGGGCAATTGAAGACTTCCTGGGCGAGGCGTGAGAGGTCGCGGATGAGCGACCCGCCGCCGCACAGGATGATGCCTTTAGGGAAGTGTTGATCGAGGCCGTGGCGATGAATGTCGTTCGCGATGACCTCGAAGATTTCGCGGAGGCGAAGTTCGACGCAGAGTTCGAGGGCGGCCTGGTTGATCAGGCGCGGCGCTTGTCCAGGGTGGGTGGGCAGCTCGATGCGACGGCTGGAGCCGTCCTTTTGCGAGATGGCGCCGCCCTTGCTTTGCAGGAGACGCTGGGCATCGGTTTGGGCGATGTTGAAGGCGAGGGAGATGTCGTTGCTGACGTGGTTGATGCCGACGCAGAGGACTTCTGCGAGCATCGGGTTGTTGCCGTTCCAGAGCGAGTAGTCGGTGGTGCCGGCGCCGAGGTCGATGACCAGGATGCCGCCTTCGCGGTCGTCGTCATCGGTGACCCCCATGGCGGAACAGAATGGGGAGGGGAGGATGGAGGCCGGGCTGTCGCCGTGCACATGTTCGATCAGGCTGCGGACCGAGTTGAAGACCTGGCGTTCGCCGTAGGTCAGGAGGACTTCGCAAGTGAGCTTGTGGCCGTGCATATTGGTCGGCAGTTTCACCGGGCGGCCGTCGACGGCGAAGCTGCGGGTGAAGTCAGAGATGAGCTCTTGATTGTTGGGCAGCGAGGTGTGGCGGGCATTGGTGGTGACGGTGACCAGTTCATCGTTGCTGATCGGGCCGCCGCCGGGGATGGGCAGGAAGCCTTCCTGCACTTCGGAGCGCAGGTGCGAACCGGAAAGGCTGACGGTGATGGAAGAGGGCTTGCCCTTCGCCATTTCCTCGGCTTTTGCCATCGCCATGGTGAGCTGTTCCTCGGCCATCGGCATGAGCACCAGATCGCCTTTCTCGACCGATTTCATCGCGCTGACTTCGGCGTGACCGACGATCTGCAGAGTGACGCTGTCGACCACTTCGGCGATCAGGCAGCGGATGTGGGCAGTGCCGATTTCGACGGCGGCGATCAGTTCAGGCTCGGTGGGGGTCATGCTGGGTTTCCTCTCAGTTGTGCGGAATATCTCGCGCCACGCCCGAGAGTCAACCTGCGCTTGAGGTGGATTCCCGCGGAAGATCGAAAGAAACCGCCAAAGGAGCGTGAGAAATCGCCTTGACAGTCGATCGAAGAGGGTTAACCTAGCCAGCCGCCCTGCCAAACAAGGGTGGAAATCAACCCTCTACAAAAGAGTTACGCCATGGGCAACCTCCGCAAGAAGAGAAAGGTCAAAATTGCGAAGCATAAGCGTCGCAAGCAGAGACGGTCTAACCGCCACAAGAAGTGACGGCGATGGTGACAGGTATAGGCGCGGCTTGACCGCGACATTCCTGAAGCCACGACTCCGATCTCAAGACCTTCGAAAACCCCGGATCACTCCGGGGTTTTTGTTGTCCAAATCGGATGCCTCTACCCTAAAAACCGCAGTTGAAAGGTTCACGGTCCTCACGCGTCAGAGGTGATCGCTTCTGACGCTCGGCATCCGTCAGTACGAAACCAGGGCTGGTATCATCACAGGTTTTCGCGCGTGAGTGCAGAAGGAATCCTCAGCACGGGCATCTTCCCGGTCTTCCCGGATCATGCCGTCGTTTTGCGGCTTCCGCAACGAAGTCGGCTGGGCTCAGCGGCTGGATCTCCGGATGCTTCTCGGCCATGTGGCGGCAATAGGTCTCGTAGGAGCCGATGCCGATGAGTTGGCGGAGGAAGCGACGGGCCTGTTTGAGCCATTGGCGTTCCTCACTGGGCTCGCCGGCATCCTGCCGGCTTGTGAGGAGCTTGGGTGAAAGGGGGCGCTCTTGAGCACAAGAGCGCTTGAACGCAGCCGGCAGGATGCCGGCGAGCCCAGTGGGGAGCAGCTTCATGACTTCTTCCGCATCGCGCGCACCGCAAAAAACATGGTTGTGAAGAAGAGCAGGACGAGGCCGCTGTCAATGCCGAGGTTGATCCAGGTGTTGCGCAGGGCGGCGCTCATCTGCTCGAGCGACTTGTAGCCGGGCAGGAGCTGTTTTTCGGCGAGGGCGGCGCCGAGTCGCTGGATGTCGGCATAGAAGCCGATCTTCCAGCTCGGGTTGCAGAGCTTCTGAATTGCCGCGGTCATGGTGCAGGTGGCGACCAACAGGAAGGGCAGGCCGGTGACCCAGGCGGTTTTCCAGCCGCCTTGGCGATAGAGCACCACGGTGCAGAAGAGTAAAGCGATGGCGGCGAGGATCTGGTTGGCGATGCCGAACATCGGCCACAGGGCTTTGACGCCGCCAAAGGGATCGGCTAGGCCTTGCAAAAGGAACCAGCCCCAGCCGGCGACAACTAGCAGGGTGGCGAGGATGTTGGCGGGCCAGGACGAGGTGTTGCCGAGAGCGGGATGAACTCGTCCCAACAGGTCCTGAGCGAGGAAGCGGGCGACGCGGGTGCCGGCGTCGATGGTGGTGAGAATGAAGAGCGCTTCGAAGAGGATGGCGAAGTGATACCAGAAGGCGGCACCGCCGCCGATCGCCTTGTCGAGGATGAAGGCGGTGCCGAGGGCGAAGGTGGGGGCTCCACCAACTCTGGAAAGCAAGCTGGGTTCACCGATGGCGCTGGTCGCGGCCTGGAGTTCTGCCGGGGTGATGGCGAAGCCCCACGAGCTGATTTTTGCGCAGGCCGCAACGGCATCGGGCCCGAGCACGGCGGCGGGGGTGTTGACGGCGAAATAGAGCCCGGGTTGGAGCATGCAAGCGCAGATCATCGCCATGATGGCGACGCCGGATTCGCAGAGCATGGCGCCGTAGCCGATGGGGCGGGCGTGGGATTCCTGGTCGAGCAGTTTCGGCGTGGTGCCGGAGGCGACGAGGGAGTGGAAGCCGGAGACGGCGCCGCAGGCGATGGTGATGAACATGAAGGGGAAGAGGTTGCCGGCGAAG
>JAYTMY010000286.1:0-26008 GCA_043748535.1 Lentisphaeraceae bacterium
AGGAAGCCGAGTTCTTCGGGCCAGACTTGACGGAAGATGACGCGACCGGGGGTGGTGATGACGTTGCGGGCGTCTTTATCGCCCCACAAGGTGCTCTTGTTGCCCTGGTCGGGGTTCTTGAAGCGGATCAGGTCATGCAGCGCGACGCTCTTGTTTTCGAGGGCCCAGAAGATTTCTTCGAGGGTGGCGAAAGCCTTGAGTTTCGAGTGCTCGGCGCGGAAGTCTTCGGCCATCTTGGCGTCGTCGACGGAGAGTTTTTCTCCGGCGACACGGCGGCGGATGACAGATTCGAAGGCGCGGTGCTTCTTGGCCTCTTCTTCCTTGACTTTCGGCAAGTAGGCGAGGTAATAGCAACCGAGAATCATGTCCTGGGTCGGGGTGCAGACCGGTTTGCCGGAGGCAGGCGACAGGATGTTGTTGGGCGACAGCATCAGCAGCTTGGCTTCCAATTGCGCCTCGTTGGAGAGGGGCACGTGGACGGCCATCTGGTCACCGTCAAAGTCCGCGTTGAAGGCGGCGCAGACGAGCGGGTGGACGCGGATAGCTTTACCTTCGATGAGGATGGGGTCGAAGGCCTGGATCGACAGGCGGTGAAGAGTAGGAGCGCGGTTGAGCAGGACCGGGTGACCCTGGGTGACCTGTTCAAGAACGTCCCAGACTTCGATAGCGCCGCGTTCGATCATCTTCTTGGCCGCACGGACGGTGTGGACAACGCCCATTTCTTTAAGGCGACGGATGATGAAGGGTTCGAAGAGGGTCATGGCCATCTTCTTCGGCAGGCCGCACTGGTGCAGCTTGAGTTCGGGACCGACGACGATGACGGAACGGCCGGAATAGTCAACGCGCTTACCGAGCAGGTTCTGACGGAAGCGGCCCTGTTTGCCCTTGAGCATGTCGGACAGCGACTTCAGCTGGCGGTTGTTGGCGCCGGTGACGGCACGGCCGTGGCGACCGTTGTCCATCAAAGCGTCGACCGCTTCCTGCAGCATCCGCTTTTCGTTCCGGACGATCACTTCCGGGGTGCGGAGGTGAAGCAGGTTTTTGAGGCGGTTGTTGCGGTTGATGACGCGACGATAGAGGTCGTTCAAGTCGGAGGTGGCGAAACGGCCGCCTTCGAGGGGAACGAGGGGACGGAGGTCGGGCGGGATGACCGGCAGGGTCTCGATGACCATCCATTCGGGCTGCGCCTTGTTGGCGATGAAGCCTTCCATGATGCGCATGCGTTTGGCGATCTTCTTGTGGTTCGCCTTCGAACGGGTGACGGCCATTTCGGCGCGCAGCTGTTCGAGGAGAGCCTCAGGATCGGTCTTGCCGAGCAGGTCTTTGAGAGCGGCGGCGCCCATGCCGGCTTTGAAGGCCGAACCGTAAGCGTCGAGAGCTTCTTTGTATTCCTGGTCGGTCAGCAGTTGCTTCGCTTGCAGGGGGGTGTCACCGGGGTCGGTGACGATGAATTTTTCATAGTAGATGACGTGTTCGAGGTTCTTGGCAGTCATGTCCAAAACCATGCCGAGACGCGACGGCATGCACTTGAAGAACCAGATGTGCGAGACCGGCACGGCGAGGTCGATGTGACCCATGCGCTCGCGGCGGACGCGGGCACGGGTGACTTCGACGCCGCAGCGGTCGCAGACGATGCCTTTGTGCTTGACGCGTTTGTACTTGCCGCAGGAGCATTCCCAGTCCTTGGTAGGACCGAAGATGCGCTCGCAGAAGAGGCCGCCTTTTTCCGGTTTGAAGGTGCGGTAGTTGATGGTCTCGGGGTTTTTAACTTCCCCGCGGGACCAGGAGGTGATGACCTCGGGAGAGGCCAGACCGATAGTCACCTGGGAGAAAGTGTTGCCACTTTCGTGCCCCAAGAGCTGCTTGATGAGATTGGTATCCATTGAGCTTCCTTAGCTGATATCAGTCGCGCTTGACTCGGACATCCAGGCACAATGCCTGCATCTCTTTCATCAACACATTGAAGGACTCGGGAACGCCGGCGACAAGAGTGTTGTCTCCGCGGACGATCGACTCGTAAATCCGGGTGCGTCCTTCGACGTCATCGGACTTGACGGTGAGCATCTCTTGCAGCGTGTAGGCCGCACCGTAGGCTTCGAGGGCCCACACTTCCATTTCACCGAAGCGCTGACCACCGTGCTGGGCTTTACCGCCGAGGGGCTGCTGGGTGACGAGGGAGTAGGGACCGACGGCACGGGCGTGGATCTTGTTGACAACCAAGTGGTCAAGCTTGATCATGTACATGATGCCGACAGTGACGCGCTGGGCAAAGGCTTCGCCGTTGCGGCCGTCGTAGAGGACGGTTTTGCCGTCTTCCGGCAGACCGGCTTGACGCAGGTAGTCGTGAATCTTCGATTCGTGGCAGCCGTCGAAGACGGGCGACGCGAACTTGATGCCGAGTTTGCTGGCGGCGAGACCCAGGTGAGTTTCGAGAATCTGGCCGACGTTCATACGGGAAGGAACGCCGAGGGGGTTGAGGATCATGTCGACGCACTGACCGTCTTTTTGGAAAGGCATGTCAGCTTCGGGAACGATGATCGAGACGATACCCTTGTTACCGTGACGGCCGGCCATTTTGTCACCGACGTCGAGCTTGCGCTTGGCGGCGATGTAGACCTTGACCTGTTTGATAACGCCCTGTTCCTGGCCTTCGGCATTGTCAAGCTGCTCGATCTGTTCCTGATGGCGCAGATTGATGTCCTTGAGGCGACCGGCGTAGGAACGCATGACTTCTTCGATCTGGTTCTTGTGCGGACCGTCAGGCATGGTGAAGTCTTCGTGGTGACCGGCCAGCTTGCGGAGGAGAACCTTGGTGATCTTGCGGTTGGCGGGGATGATCACCGACTCGTCGGAACGAGCGATGACATCGCAGGGGAGCTTGGAGCCGAGGAGGATGGTGCCGAGCTTTTCGGACAGATCGTCCTGGAACTCGGTGATCGCGGTCTTCCACTGGGTCTCGAGCTCTTTGCGCTGACGCTTGATGTCGGCTTTGCTGAGAGTGGCTTTCGACGGATCGACCTTGCGCTCGATGCGGATGTCGGAAACGATACCGTTGACACCTTGGGGAACGTAGAGGGAAGAGTCCTTGACATCGGCGGCCTTGTCGCCGAAGATGGCGCGCAGAAGGCGCTCTTCGGGGGCGAGTTCAGTTTCCGATTTAGGAGTGATCTTGCCGACCAGGATGTCGCCAGGCTTGACTTCAGCGCCGAGGCGGATGACGCCTTCGGGACCGAGGTTGCGCAGGGCTTCTTCACCGACGTTGGGGGTGTCGCGAGTGATCTCTTCCGGACCCAGCTTGGTATCACGGGCCTGAATGTTGGCCTCATTGATGTGGATCGAGGTGAAGATGTCTTCTTTGACGATGCGTTCGGAGATGATGATAGCGTCTTCGAAGTTGTACCCGTTCCACGGCATGAAGGCGACGAGGATGTTACGGCCGAGGGCGAGTTCGCCCTTCTCGGTGGAGAAGCCGTCGGCGAGGATGTCGCCTTTTTTGACCTTGTCACCGGCCTTGACGATCGGTTTCGAGTTGACGCAAGTGTTGGCGTTGGAGCGCATGAACTTGTGCAGTTCATAGACGCCACAGCCGAGGGCGATGAGCTGTTCCGAGGCCTTCTGGCGATCCTTGCCCATCTTTTCGCGACCGCGCGCTTCGGCGTGGATGGCGGCATCATAGAGTTCCAGGGCGGCGGTGGCGTCTTTCGACAGCTGGCCATTCTTGGTGACGATGATGCGGAAGGAGGTGGAGGAGGCGACGATGCCATCTTCAAGAGCGACGGTGACGGCGCGTGAGCCACGGGCGATGACCGCTTCCATACCGGTGCCGACATAGGGCGAATCGGCAATCAGAAGGGGCACGGCCTGGCGCTGCATGTTCGAACCCATGAGGGCTCGGTTCGCGTCATCGTGTTCGAGGAAGGGAATGCAGGAAGTGGCGGGAGAAACCAGCTGCTTCGGCGACACGTCCATGTGCGTGATAGTGGCTTTTTCAGCTTCGAAGGACTCGCCGCGGGTGCGGGAGAGGACGAAGTCGCCGGTGAGGGTTTTCTTGCCATCGAGGGCGGCGTTAGCCTGGGCGATGACAAATTCCTCTTCGACGTCAGCGGTGACGTAGTCGGCCTTGTCGGCGACTTTGCCATCAGTGACTTTGCGGTAGGGGGTTTCGATGAAGCCGTATTTATTGACCTTGGCGTAGATGGCCAAGGACGAAATCAGGCCGATGTTCGGACCTTCCGGTGTTTCAATCGGGCAGATGCGACCGTAGTGCGACGAGTGAACGTCGCGGACTTCGAAGCCGGCGCGTTCACGCGACAAGCCGCCTGGGCCGAGGGCCGAGAGACGACGCTTGGCGGTGAGTTCCGACAGCGGGTTGATCTGGTCCATGAACTGCGACAGCTGGCTGCGGCCGAAGAAGTCGCGGATGACCGACTGGAGGGCTTTGGGGTTAACCAATTTGCCCGGAGTCAGGGTGCCGGATTCTTTGTCGATCAGAGTCATGCGCTCACGGATGAGGCGCTCGGTACGGGCAAGGCCGACGCGGAACTGGTTCTGAACCAATTCACCGACGGTACGGACGCGACGTGATCCCAAGTGGTCGATGTCATCGGTGCGGCCTTTGCCGCCGCGGAGTTCCATCAGCTTGCGAGTCGCAGCGACCAAGTCAGCGACCTGGAGGGTGCGCTTGTCAGCTTCGAGCTTGGTGCCGAGGCGCTGATTGATCTTGTAGCGACCGACGGTGCCGAGGTCATAGGACTTGACATCGAAGAAGAGACGACGAAGCAGTTCTTCGGCGTTTTTCAGGTTCGGGGGATCGCCGGGACGCATCTTTTTATAGATGTGTTTGAGGGCGTCTTCACGGTTGACCGTGGGGTCCTTTTCGAGAGCCTGAATGAAGGTACTGCCGATGACCGAAGTATCGACGATGTCGATCTTCTTTTTACCAGCCTTGTTGAGGGCTTCGGCGACGGGCTGGGTCAGGGGTTCGAGACCCTTGGCGAGGACCGTGCCTTCATCGTCGAGGATATCTTCGACCGGGACTTTATAGGCGAGTTTTTCCGGCTCTTGCAGGAGACTCTTGAGGCTGACTGCCTGGATGCCGTAGACGGCATCGAGCATTTCCCGGTTGGTCTCGAAGTCAGTGGCGCGGAAGAATGTTGAGATGAGGAATTTACGACGACGACGACGACGGTCGAGGTAGATATACATGAGGTCGTTGTTATCGTATTGAACCTCAAGCCAAGAACCGCGATCAGGAATGATGCGGTAGGAATAAAGGGTGCGACCGGCGGTGCTGCGTGACTTCTCAAAGCAGATACCCGGGGTGCGGTGGAGCTGCGAGATGATGACGCGTTCGGCACCGTTGACCACGAAAGTGGCCTTGGGGGTCATGATGGGCAAGTCGCCCAAATAGACACGCTCATCGAGGACGACAGGCTTTCGGCCTTCACCTTTGATTTCCAGTCGGAAGTTGATGTGCAGTGGGGCCTGATAGGTCTCGCCATCTTTGAGGCAGTCGATGATGGCCTGCTTAGGGGATCCGAGATCGTACGAGACGAAGCTCAGAATGCAGTTTTCATCGAAGCTACGGATGGGGAGGACTTCCAAGAAGGCTTCCTGGAGGCCTTTGTGCTCACGCTTGTTGGCGGGGATTTCCTCTTGCAGGAAATCTTTCCAGGAATCAAGCTGGACGGCGATCAAGTCGGGGACCTCGACGGTGTCTTCGAGGTGGCCTAAGTGCTGGCGTTTCGACATTTTGTCGGGACTCTCTTAAGGGTGGGGGAGTCAGGGGGACGCAAAAAAGACGGTACAGGATCAGACTTTCGTCCGATCCCATACCGTGCTGCTGGTGGGCAGGTGAATCAATTACTTGATTGTGACCTTGGCGCCGGCAGCTTCCAGTTCTTTCTTCCACTTCTCGGAATCGGCCTTGGAGGCAGCTTCTTTGATGGGCTTGGGAGCGGCTTCGACGAGATCTTTTGCATCTTTCAAGCCGAGGCCGGTGATGGCGCGGACAATTTTGATGATTTCGATCTTGTTGGTGCCGAAGTCGGCAAGGATGACGTCGAACTCGGTCTTCTCTTCAACCACGACGGCAGCGGCGGCAGGGCCGGCGACGGCGACGGCGGCGGCGGAAACGCCCCACTTGGTCTCGAGGTCTTTGACGAGGGCGGTGATCTCAGCGACGGTGAGTTTGTCGAGAGCGGCGATGATTTCGGTAGCGGACATGTTCTTAGTCTCCGATTACAGCATTGTTAGAAGAGTTTTTCTCAGCGTGGGCATGAAGGACGCGGACGAGCGAGGCGGGGCCTTCGAGAAGGGTGCGGAGCAAGTGGGCGCGGGCGCCATCCTTGGTCAGCATCTCGGCGACGCCCTCGGCAGCTTTACCTTCGAAGATCTGGTCTTCGAAGTAGGCAACCTTGAACTTGACTTTGTCGTTATCCTTAGCGAAAGCCTTGATGACCTTAGCGGTCTCAGGAGCTTCGCCGTTGCCGAAGGCGACTGCGGTACCACCGGTGAGGGCAATATCAGCGATCTTGGCGTAGGGTTTGCCAACGGCAGCCTTGTGGAGCAGCTGGTTCTTGTGAACCTGCAGTTTCACGCCTTTGGCGCGGAGCTGAGTTTTCAGCTCTTCCTGCTTCTTCACGGTGAGCCCCATGTAGGAGATCATGATGAAGTGGCTCGAAGCATCCAGTTGCGACTGGATTTGCTTGACGATAGTGGGTTTCTCAGGTCTCATGGTTTTAGATCCTCACGAATTCCTTGAGGTCCACCTTCACACCGGGAGACATGGTGGCGCTTAGCGTGCAGCTGAGCATGTACGTACCGCGAGCGGCAGAGGGGCGAGCCCGCTGGATCGCGTTGATGATGGTCTTGGCGTTGTCGACAAGTTTGGCAGCGTCGAAGGAGAGCTTGCCGGCGAGAACCTGGGCAGCTCCGCCTTTGTCAGCGCGGAATTCGACACGGCCACCTTTGGATTCGGTGACAGCCTTGCCGGTGTCGTCAGTGACGGTACCGGTTTTCGGGTTGGGCATCAGGCCTTTCGGACCGAGGACGCGACCGAGGGTACGGACTTTAGTCATGGCGGCCGGAGTGGCGATCATGACGTCGAAGTCGGTCCAGCCGGCTTTGATCTTCTCGATCAGGTCGTCCATGCCGACAGCATCGGCGCCAGCTTTTTGAGCGGCGACAGCGGCATCGCCATCAGCGACGCAGATGACGCGGACGCTCTTGCCGGTGCCGTGAGGCAGAGAAACGGCGCCGCGAACGGTCTGGTCGGATTGACGGGGGTCGATACCGAGGTTGAAAGCGATGTCGATCGATTCGTCGAACTTGGCAGCCGGCATCTTCTTGATGATAGCGATCGCTTCATCGAGAGTGTAGAACTTGCTGCGGTCGACGTGGGCGACGCGCGATTTGTAGAGTTTGGAACGCGATTTCACGGCACCACCTCCACACCCATCGAGCGAGCAGTGCCCATGATCATGCGGTAAGCAGCTTCGTCGCTGTTACACTTCATGTCTTTGACCTTGGTTTTGTGAATCTCTTTGATCTGAGCCATGGTGATCTTGCCGACGAAACCGGAACCCGGCTTCTTGGCGCCCGAGGGCAGACCAGCATATTTCTTGATCAGCACCGAAGCCGGCGGAGATTTCAGAATGAAGGTGAACGAACGGTCTTGGTAGACGGTGATGACAACCGGAATGACCAGGCCGGCCATTGGTTGGGTAGCAGCGTTAAACTGCTTGCAGAACTCCATGATGTTCACGCCTTGGGAACCAAGTGCGGGACCGACCGGGGGTGCAGGGTTTGCTGCACCAGCCGGAATTTGGAGCCTGACTTCTCCTTTAATCTTCTTAGCCATTTTCCTCCCCTATAACGGAATGGCGGTTTATGTATTGGGTTCTTTTTCGACCCGTTCGACCTGCCAGCACTCAACTTCCACCGGAGTTTCCCGGCCAAAGATGGTGACAGAGACCTGGATCTTGCCGCGGTCTAGATCGATAACAACGATAGCTCCTTCGAAGTTTTCGAAAGGACCATCCTTGATCTTGACAACTTCCCCGAGGCTGAATTGGATCTTAGGTTTGACAGCCTTTTCCTCGCTTGCAGCTTGCAACTGGAGCTTGATGTGTTCAATCTCCGAATCCTGGAGGGCTACGGGGCATTCGCCGCCCAGGAAGTTGATGATGCCGTTGGTCGCTTTGACGAAGTGCCAGACATCCTCGCGGATTTTGCCGGCATCATCAATGAGATCCAAATGCATAAAAATGTAGCCCGGATAGAACTTCCGGTTCAAGGTGGTCTTGCGGCCCTGACGGACCTCAACCACTTTCTCTGTGGGAACGAGGACTTCGTGAACGAAGTCGGTCATTTCCCGGTTTTGAGTGGCGACGCGGCGCTCAAGGGAATCCTTGGCCTTCATCTCCTTGCCGGAGAGTGTCTGCACTGTGTACCATTTACCGCGTTTGTCCATGAATCGCTGTCCTTGTCGGGGCTGCCTCTACGGGCGTTTCCCGTCAGATTGCGTAGATGAGTTTGCGAAAGACGAAGTCAGCAACCATGATGAAGGCCGCCAAGGCGAAGCCGACCGCAAGTACCAAGACGGTCGAAGAGCCGACTTCTTTGCCTGAGGGCCAGGTGCAGCGGCGGAGTTCTTCGGCGACGTCGGTA
Source organism: Lentisphaeraceae bacterium (assembly GCA_043748535.1). GTDB lineage: Bacteria > Verrucomicrobiota > Lentisphaeria > Lentisphaerales > Lentisphaeraceae > CAMCSH01. The sequence continues at coordinate 8,671 of JAYTMY010000286.1, forward strand.
GCGTAACGGGAAACTTTGCGGAGAGGATTGGTCATGATTGCTTTTCTTTTTTCGTCTTCTTTGAGTTTCGGAAAGTGGCAGGCGAGACAGGGGTCGAACCTGCGACCTACGGTTTTGGAGACCGACGCTCTGCCAACTGAGCTACTCGCCTACCTTCCGGAACTACTGTTATTTAGCGGGTCTCGCGGTACAGCGTGTGCTTGCGGACTTTCGGATTGTACTTCTTCTTTTCGAGACGACCGGGGGTGTTGGTCTTGCTCTTAGTCGAAGAGTACGTGCGGTCACCGGTTTCGGTGCACTGCAAGATGATGATTTCGCGGGCCATAAGTCAGTTCCTTTGTCGTTTCAGATCACTTCAGGATCTTTTCGACGGTGCCGGCGCCGACGGTTTTACCGCCTTCACGAATGGCGAATTTGAGTTTGTCTTCCATGGCGACGGGAGCGATCAGCTTGACAACAACTTTAACGTTGTCGCCGGGCATGACCATTTCTTTACCTTCTTCGAGGGTGATCTCGCCAGTAACGTCCGTGGTACGGAAGTAGAACTGGGGACGGTAGCCGCTGAAGAAGGGCTTATGACGGCCACCTTCTTCTTTCGACAGGATGTAGCAGACCGCTTCGAAGTCGGTGTGGGGCTTAACCGAACCGGGCTTGCAAAGGACTTGGCCACGCTCAACGGCGTCTTTAGCAGTGCCGCGGAGGAGAACGCCGACGTTTTCGCCGGAACGGCCTTCGGACAGCAGCTTGCGGAACATTTCGATACCGGTGACGGCAGTCTTGAGGGTGTCACGCAGACCGACGATTTCGATCTCGTCACGGTCACGAACGATACCGCGTTCGACACGGCCGGTAACGACGGTACCACGACCTTCGATCGAGAAGACGTCTTCGATCGGGAGGAGGAAGGGCTTGTCGACGGGGCGCTCGGGGGTGGGGACGTAGGCGTCAACGGCGGCCATCAGGTCGATAACGCACTTGGCGTCGGGGTGGGTGTGGACGGCGGCTTCGAGAGCCTTGGTGGCGGAACCGCTGATGACGGGGATGTCGTCGCCGGGGAACTGGTACTTGGAGAGCAGTTCGCGGATTTCCATCTCGACCAGGGAGAGCATTTCGACGTCGTAGTCGACGGCGTCAGCTTTGTTGATGAAGACGACGATGTAGGGAACGCCGACCTGACGGGCGAGCAGGATGTGCTCACGGGTCTGAGCCATCGGGCCGTCGGTAGCGGCGATCACGAGGATGGCGCCGTCCATTTGAGCAGCACCGGTGATCATATTTTTGACGTAGTCAGCGTGACCGGGGCAGTCGACGTGGGCGTAGTGGCGGGTAGCCGACTCGTATTCCAAGTGCGAGGTATTGATGGTGATACCGCGAGCTTTCTCTTCGGGAGCGTTGTCGATCTGGTCGTAACGCAGAGCTTTGCCGGAACCGTTGGCCGAGGCCATGATGGTGGTGATGGCAGCACTGAGGGTGGTCTTGCCGTGGTCAACGTGGCCGATGGTGCCGATGTTGACGTGGGGCTTGGTTCTGTTGAAGGTTTCTTTGGCCATGGTGCATGTCCTTTTTCAAGTGTGTTTTTCTGGGGATTCTGGAGCCTGAGATCGGATTCGAACCGACGACCTCGTCCTTACCAAGGACGCGCTCTACCAACTGAGCTACTCAGGCGAAAGGCGGCTGTGACTTTATCCCTCCGAAAAACTCTGTCAAGAGATTTCGGAGGAATTTTTCAGCTGCTTACTTTTTCTCGACGTTCAGTCCTTCGAGGGCGGAGTCGAAGAACTCGCCGATGCCGCCGAAACTTTCGTTGCGGGCAACATAGGAGCTGGCATCGCTGCGCAGCGACAGGCCGATACGACGCTCTTCAGTGTCGATCTTGATGACGCGGGCTTCGATGTCATCGCCGGGATTGACGATGTCTTTGACTTTCGCGACTTTTTTGTCGGAGAGCTGAGTGATGTGGATCAGGCCGTCGATGCCGTGATCGAGTTCAACGAAGGCACCGTAGGAGGTGACTTTGGTGATTTTGCCCTTGACCATCGAGTCGAGTTTGAACAGGGTCTCGATGTTGCTCCAGGGATCGTTGCCAGCTTGCTTCATGCCGAGGCTGATGCGCTGCTGTTCGGCGCTGATCTCGAGAACGAGAGCTTCGACGTCGTCGCCCTTCTTCAGGACTTCGGCCGGGTTGGTGACCTTGCGGGTCCAGCTCATGTCGGAAACATGAACCATGCCGTCGATGCCGGGTTCGATTTCGATGAAGGCACCGTAAGTGGTGAGGTTGCGGACCTTACCTTTAACGGTGGCGCCAACGGGGTACTTGCGGGCGATGGCATCCCAAGGGTTCTCGGTGGTCTGACGGAGACCGAGCGAGATTTTCTTGGCGTCGGGTTGGACGTCGAGGATGATGCACTCGATTTCGTCGCCGGTGTTCAGCATGTCGCTAGCACGGGTGACGCGCTTGGTCCAGCTCATTTCGGAAACGTGGATCAGGCCTTCGATGCCGGGCTCGATTTCAACAAAGGCGCCGTAAGGCATGATGTTGACAACTTTGCCTTTGACTTTCGAACGGACCGGGAAACGGCCGGCGATCTCTTCCCAGGGGTCTTTCGACTTCTGTTTGAGGCCGAGCGAGACGCGGCGCTTGTCAGCGTCGATGTCAAGAACCATGACTTCAATGGTCTGGGCGATGGTGAGCATTTCGGAGGGGTGCGAGATACGGCCCCAGCTCATGTCGGTGATGTGGAGGAGACCGTCCATACCGTCGAGGTCAATGAAGGCACCGAAGTCGGTGATGTTCTTGACCGTGCCGCGGCGGATGTCGCCACGACGCATGTCGCGGAGGATGGCGTCTTTCTGCGATTCGCGGGCGGCTTCGAGAAGCTCGCGGCGGGAAAGGATGATGTTTTTGCGGTCGGAGTTGATCTTGATGATCTTGAACTCAAACTCGCGACCAACATACTCGTCGAGGTTGCGGACGGGGCCGATGTCAACATGCGATCCGGGAAGGAAGGCGTCAACGCCGATGTCAACAATCAAACCACCCTTGACACGGAACTTGGCAGCGCCACGGACGATGTCGCCCTCTTTGTAGAGCTCGAGAAGTTTGTCCCAGGCTTTCTGCAGTTCGGCTTTGGCGACGCTGATGGTCGGCATGTTGTTTTCGTCTTCGATGGTCTCGAGGTAGACGTCGACGACATCGCCGATGGCCAAGTGGTCCCAATTGCGGAACTCTTCCTTGGCGACGAAACCTTCAGCTTTGAAGCCGATGTCGACCAGGGCGCCGTTGTCGCGCTTTTCAGCGATGGTGCCTTTGACCAGGCGGCCTTCGATGTAGTCTTTGGTGCTGATTTCGACTTGGCCCATGAGATCGGCCATGCTGGGCATGCTATCAAGGTTGATGAAGTTGATCATTGGTGTCTTTTTGCTTCGATCGGCAGCGTGATGCCGGGTTGTTGACTGTGGTTTGTTCCAACTCTCGCTGGAACGCCGCATTTCTCACGCAAATACGGCGAGGGGCGCATAAATTGCTGTCGCCTGCCGACATTACAAGCCCGTCGGAAACCCTTGTCACCAAGATTCCGACGGGCTTTTTACCTCGAGTTTCTTCAGCCGATGGCGGCAGGGCCGGTCTCGCCGGTGCGGATGCGGATGCACTTCTCAATGTCGACGACGAAGATCTTGCCGTCACCGATGTTACCGCTTTGCGCCCCACCGAGAATGGCGTCGATCGCCGGCTGGACAAATTCTTCGTTGACGCCGATCTCGAGCTTGATCTTGCGCAACAAGGAGCCGCCTTCTTTGTGCGAGCGGTAGACTTCGGCAATGCCCTTCTGTCGTCCATGGCCCATCACCTGGGTGACGGTGACGAGGTGAATTTCTTTTTCCTCGAGCTTCTGCATGACTTCGTCGAGACGGTCGGGCTGGATGATGGCGATGATGTATTTCATTTGGAATGAGCCTAGGTAATAGGTTTGATGATCAGTCGATGATGGTGTAGGCCGATTCTTTGTGCTGAGTGACGTCGAGACCAACGGTTTCCTCGTGGTTGGAAGCGCGCAAAGTAGTGACCAGATTGATCAGTTTAAGAAGACCATAGGTGACCACGCCTGCATAAATCGCGATGATCGCAATGCCTTTGAGCTGATTCAAGGTCTGAGTCCAACCGGTCTGGGTCGCGACAGAGTTGATGAGGCTATTGGCAAAGAAGCCGGCTGCGATCGTGCCGACAATACCGGCGATGCCGTGGACGCCGAAGACATCGAGGGTGTCATCATAGCCGAAGCGGTTTTTCAGCTTGATGACAAAGAACCAAGAGAGGGCCGAGGCGGCAATACCAACCAAAATGCCGGCGCTTGGGCTGATGTAGCCGGCAGTCGGGGTGGCGGCAACCAGTCCGGCGATGACCCCGGAGATCAGGCCAAGAACGGTGGGTTTACCGTGGAACCAAGCATCAAGCAAGGCCCAGGTGATGCCAGCAGCAGCCGTCGCGAGCTGAGTGACGAGCATGGCATTGACCGCGAGGCCGTTGGCGCCAAGAGCACTGCCGGCATTGAAGCCGATCCAACCGATCCACAAGAGGCAGGCACCAGTCACCGCCAAGGGCAAGTTGTGCGGCGGCGACATGTGATTCGGATAGCCTTTGCGCTTCCCAAGAACCAAGGCGCAAACCAAGCCCGAGATGCCGCAGGTGACTTCGATCACTGCGCCACCGGCAAAGTCGTAAACGGCTTTGCCCGCTGATTGGACATCGGCGTTAAGCACACTCATGAAGCCTGTGTCGCTCCACACCCAGTGGGCAATCGGGCAATAGACCGCCAAGGTCCAAAGCAAAATGAAGGCGATAAAAGCAGGGAAACGCATGCGCTCAGCAAAGGCGCCAGCAACGACGGCAGGTGTGATGACGGCGAAGTGCATCTGAAAAATGGCAAAGGCTGCGTGCGGGATGTTGCCACCCATCGAATAACTTGCGTGAGGCGCATCAATCGCCACACCCTTAAAGAAGGCCCAGTCGAGACCGCCGATAAAACCATTGCCAGGACTGAAGGCGAGGCTGTAGCCAATCGCATGCCAGAACAAGCTGATGACGCAGGCTGCCGCCAAACATTGCATCAAGATCGACAAGACGTTTTTCCGGCGCACCAAACCCCCGTAGAAAAGCGCCAGACCCGGAATGCTCATCATCAAAACTAAGATCGAACAAACCAAGACCCAGGCGGTGTCGCCGGTGTTGAGCGTCGATGGCACTGCTGGCGCAAGCGGAACTGCCGGTACGGCCGTTTGCGCGGCATCTTGCATCCACTGGGTAAGATTAGCGATGTTCATGCATTTCTCCTGAATGATTACGGAAATTGTAGCGCGCGACTTATAAACCTCATTTTTTGGAGAAATCAATCTTCAAGATTCAATCAATGCGTCAAAAATTCGTCACACGTCAAAACGGCGTCAGAAAAGCAAGCGGCTTCTCGATGTCCGAGATTTCTGCGCGTTTGTGCTCAGGAAACCCACCGCCCCTCACGGCAAGCACGGCGCAAGCGTTTATAGTGGGTAGAAAAAACCAGCCCCATGAGCCCGACTATGATCCGTCTTGAATTCACCGGCGACCTCGCCGCTCCCGCCTTCGCCCCGCTCTTCCGCCGCGACGCCTTCCCCGATGATGTCGCGGACGCCGCAAAATCTATCCTCGACGACGTCAAGGCCCGCGGTGACGCCGCCCTCGTCGACTATGCCCGCAAGTTCGACAGGGTCGAGCTGAAAGCCGGCGCCTTTGCGGTCAGCGCCAAGGAATGGGACGCCTGTGTCAACCTGGTCTCGCCGGAGCTGAAAAAAGCCATCCACCTCGCCCACACCAACATCCTCGACTTCTCCCGCCGCCGCCTGCCGCAAGCGTGGAACGCCGAGCCCCGCCCGGGCGTCAAGCTCGGCGAGAAGTTCGCCCCCCTCGACCGCATCGCCTGCTACGTCCCCGGCGGCACCGCGCCGTTAGTCTCGACCGTCCTCCACACCGCCACCCTCGCCCAAGCCGCCGGAGTCAAGGAAATCGTCGTCACCACTCCCGCCCGTCCCGACGGCACGATCAACCCCGCCATCCTCTTTGCCGCCCGTGTCGCCGGCGCCACCGAAGTGCTCAAGCTCGGCGGCGTCTACGCCATCGGCGCCCTCGCCTACGGCACCCAATCGGTGCGCAAGGCACAAAAAATCGTCGGCCCCGGCAACGCCTACGTCACCGCCGCCAAACGCTTCGTCTACGGCCACTGCTCGCTCGACCTCGTCGCCGGCCCCTCGGAAGTCATGGTCATCGCCGACAAAGATGCCAACCCCGCCTTCATCGCCGCCGACCTCCTGTCGCAAGCGGAACACGGCTCCGGCCGCGAACAAGCCGTCCTGGTCAGCGACTCCGCCGCCATGCTTGATGCCGTCGCCAAGGAATTGCTCAAGCAGAAAGCCCTCCTCGGCCGCATCGAATGTGTCGACAAGGTGCTCGAATCGGGCGTCTTCCTGATTTTGGTGAAGGACATGGACGCCGCCGCCGCGGTCGCCGAAGCCTACGCGCCAGAGCACCTCGAGATCGAAACCCACGACGCCGATGCGGTGGCCGCAAAAATCACCACCGCGGGCGCCATCTTCCTCGGACCCTGGACCCCCGAACCGGTCGGCGACTTCGTTGCCGGCCCCAGCCACGTCCTGCCCACCGGCGGCGCCGGCAAACACTTCAGCGGCCTCACCGTCGACCAGTTCTTCCGCCGCACCAGCCTCGTGCGCTACTCGAAAGAAGCCCTCGCCCGCGAAGTCGGCGCCATCAAAGCCTTCGCCGACGCCGAAGGATTGGATGCTCACGGAAGATCGGGAACGATCCGGTTTGAGTGAGTCACCCCCCAAATTAAGGATTTTCAAACAATGAGCAAACGAGTCAAGTTTTACTTTTTAGTGGCTACAATCCAATGTTTCATTGCAATAGCCATGTCGTTTTCTCCGCAAGGCGCCGGGAACCAGATTCTGACCGCTGCAATATTTTTATCCGTTGCAATAATGGCCTACTTTACTGAAATTTTCACCGCCCTCACAACCCGCCTTGCCGCGCTCGAAGTCGAGCTCAAAGAGCTGAAGTCAAAGCAGCCCGGCGCCATTGGGCAATGATCCGGTTTGAGCGAAGAGGCAGCGGCATTGCTTCGTTGTCATTTTACCCCGAAGGGGTTGCGGCCTCCAGCCCGGGGTTGGCGCATCGCCTACCCCGGGGATGAAACGAGCAGGATTTTCAAACCCCAACGGGGTTTCGTCTCGTTCCGTGTTGCCGGAGAGCACCAGCGGGCCGCAACCCCGTTGGGGTAGGAATGACTCGTCTCATTCCCGGGGTAGGCGATGCGCCAACCCCGGGCTGGAGGATGTAATCCCTTCGGGATAAACACAAACCCCGCAATCTACAATCTTGCTCCCTCCATGGCGGCAATCCTTGCCGCAGTCCAAGGCGCTACGCGCAGGAAGACCGCACCCCCAAAGCGCCGCACGCAAGAAGGCCCCAAGCTCAATTCCGCCCCCAATTCCTGTTGTCTAGTCAAGTGCATGAATTTCAATTTCGTGTCATAAATCAATTTTTTTGACACACTTTCAAACCTAGGGATTCCGTAAAATCCCGAGCTTGTCATATACGAATACCGCAATGACCCTCAGGGAAATCGGCCATATTTTCGTATAAATCTGCCTAGATTGTGCAGGATTTAACCATTTCTGAACTTCGTAATAACGCTTGCAGTCTTTCTGACACTAAGTATTCTTGGAGGAGTCAAGAACACACGAACAGAAAAAAGGAGATACACCATGAGCAGCACCGTTCTGGCCATCCGCAACGAAACCGGCAACAAGAACCACCACCTTTGGAACAACAACGGCACTTGGTTTGTTCACTACACCATTTACCCCTCCGGCATCACCAAGAAGCGCGTCCGCAAATCGCTCAAGACCAAGTCGGAGCAGGAAGCCCGCGAGCGCCGCGACATGCTCTTCACCGACCTCCGCGCCAGCGTCCGCCGCTAAGGCTTCGCTGAAAAGCGACAGCGCCCCTCCCCCGAGGGGCGTTTTTCTTTACCCTCAACAAATCCAGATCAAGCTCAATTGAACCGCTGAAGACGCAGAAAAACGCAGAAGAAAACGGTCTCGCTCATTCTGCGTCAATCTGCGTCTTCTGCGGTTGAAATGAGCTTCATCAGTTTTGAAGCTGAGTTGCAAGCCGTTTTTCTTTGCCCGGGCCGCCTCATTCCGCGACACTGGTGCTAAGCTGCGGCGGAACAACCCAGGACAGCTTCTCATGCGTTATATCGTCGGCATCGATCTCGGCACCACCAACTCGGCCATCTCCTATGCGGATCTCCTCAGCCCGGAACCGGGTCGCGTCCATGTTTTGCCGCTGCCGCAAACCACCGCCCGCGGGGAAGTCGACAAGCGCGACGGCCTGCCCAGCTTCGCCTTCCTGCCGCCACTCGCCGAACGCAACAGCTGTCCCCTCCCCTGGGGCGCCCAGCCGGTGATCTGCGGCCTCTGGGCCCGCGAACACGGCGCCGCCTTGCCGGAACGACTGGTCAGCTCGGCCAAATCCTGGCTCGCCCACAACGGCGTCGACCGCAGCGCCAAAATCCTCCCCTGGGGCGAAGAACTGGAAGACGCCGACAAGCTGTCGCCGGTCGATGCCTCCGCCCTCTACCTCGGCCATCTCCGCGCCGCCTGGGACGCGGCCTTCGCCGGCATCAAGGACGCCGACGGCTCGCCCTGCCATCTCGCCGATCAGCAAGTGCTGCTCACCGTTCCCGCCTCCTTCGATGAAGTCGCCCGTGAGCTCACCGTCGAAGCCGCCCGCAAGGCCGGCCTGCCGCATCCGGTGCTGCTCGAGGAACCGCTCGCCGCCTTCTGCGCCTGGCTCGCCGGCGCCCCCGATTGGCAATCGCAACTCCTCCCCGGTCAACGCGCCCTGGTCATCGACATCGGTGGCGGCACCAGCGACTTCACCCTCATCGAACACGCCGAGCCCGGTGTCCTGCGCCGCAGCGCCGTCGGTTCACACCTCCTCCTCGGCGGCGACAATATCGACCTCTCCCTCGCCAAGCTCGCCCAGGAACGCTTCGGCCGCAAGCTCAGCCGTCGCCAACTCGCCCAGCTCAGCGCCCGGGCTCGCTCGGCCAAGGAGAAACTCCTCGCCAATGACGCTCCCGACAAGGTCGACCTGGTGATCCAAGGCGAAGGTTCGTCTCTCGTCGGCGGCTCGCTTCGCGCCAGCCTCGGCCGCGACGAAGTGCAGCAGCTCGTCCTCGACGGCTTCTTCCCGCTCCTGCCGATTGACGCCCCCAGCCCGGCCCGGCGCCAGGGCCTGCGCGACCTCGGCCTCCCTTATGAACGCGAAACCGCCGTCACCCGCCAGCTCCTCGCCTTCCTTCGCGGCGCCAACCCGGCCCAGGATGGCAGCCCCCTGCTCCCCGATCGCGTCCTCTTCAACGGCGGCAGCCTCACCCCCGAGCTCCTGCGTCAACGCCTCGGCCAAGCCCTCGCCTCCTGGTCCGGCAAGCCGGTTCCCGAGCTGCCGGCCCGCGACCTCGATCTCGCCGTCGCCCTCGGCGCCACCGCCCATGGCCTCGCCCGCCACGGCATCGGCCCGCGAGTCCAAGGCGGCATCGCCCGAGCCTACTTCATCGCCCTCGAAACCAGCAGCGGCCGCGACTTCGCCTGCATCCTGCCGCGCGATACCGCCGAAGGCGTCACCTGCTCGCCCGAGCTCGCCCTCAGCGTCCGCGCCAACGAGCCGGTCAGCTTCCTCCTCGCCGCCTCCGAAACCCGCCTCGGTGACGCCCTCGGCGCCCGCATCGGCAGCGCCGACGAACTCAGCCTGCTGCCTCCGCTGCGCACCGTCGTCGCCTTTGGCAAAGCCGAGAAACGCGAAGTCCAGGTCCGCCTCAGCGCCACCGCCAACGAAATCGGCACCCTCGACCTCTGGCTCGAAGCCCCCGGCAGCGGCCACCGCTGGAAACTCGCCTTCGACCTGCGCGCCGTCCACCAGGGCAGCGCCGCGGTTCCGACCCAGCAAAGCGCCGCGGTGTCGCAGAACGCCATCGACGCCGCCATAACCGCCCTCAAAACCGCTCTCGGCGCCGAGGGCAGCGCCGCCCGTTGCCAGGGCCTGATGAAAGATCTCGAAGCCGCCCTCGGCCTGCCGCGCGGCGAATGGCCGCTGCCCCTCCTCCGCCAGCTCGCCGATGCCCTGCTCGAATTGCTGCCCCATTTCGCCCTCGACGCCAGCCGCGAAGCCCGCGGACTCAACCTCCTCGGCTGGTGCCTGCGCCCCGGCTTCGGCGACCCCGGCGACGAACTGCGCCTGCGCAAGCTGTGGACCCGCTGGCACTCCGGCTCCAGCTTCCCCAAAGACGCCCAGGCCGCCAGTGAATGGTGGACCCTGTGGCGCCGCTGCTCCGGCGGCCTCAAACGCGGCCAGCAGGAACAGATGCAGCACGCCCTCGTCCGCCGCCTCTACGAAGGCCCGGCCTGGAAACCCGACAGCAAAGCCCCCGAACAGGAGCGCCGCGAACTGATCCGCTGCCTCGGCTCGCTTGAACTCATGCCGGTGCCCGCCAAGGCCCGCCACGCCGCCGCCCTTGCCTGCCGCAGCCCGAAGCTCGACGACAGCGAACTCTGGACCCTCGGCCGCCTCGTCTCCCGACGCCTTGCCTACGGCCCCGCCGACCTCGTCTTGCCCGCCGCCGCGGCCAGCGCCACCCTCCGCCTCCTCCTCGACGCCCCGGTCAAGAAACAAGCCCAGGCCTTCGCCTTCTGCCTCCTCCGCGGCGCCGGCCTGCGCGGCGACGCCGCCCTCGACCTGCCAGAGCCCCAACGCGACGAAATCCGCCACAGCCTCCTCGCCCTCGGTCAAGCCGAATCCCAGCTCGAACACCTGCGCGAAGTCAAAGACGACAGCCGCGACGAAGCCCGCCAGCTCTTCGGCGACGAACTGCCTCTGGGCCTGAAGCTCAGCGAAGGGTGAGGCCATGTCAACTTCAATTCTTTAGATTATTATCTCTATCTCACCAACAGAATGAATTATCCATAAAATTAAAACGGCGCACAATCATGCGCCGTTTAATTTTAACTAAAATCAAATCCACAAGAACTCAGAGAGCTGGCTCATGCTTGCCTTTGCCATCTGGACGACGGCTGCAACTAAGACTTGTAAGACCAGAAATATTATTGGCATTACTACCACAATATTTACAAGAATACTTACTTTTTTCAGCCCCCTCGTATAAAGCATGCTTTCCTCCTTGAGGATGCCTGCTGCAACTAAGGCTTGTTAAACCTGAAATGCTATTGGCATGACTGCCGCAATATTTACAATAGAACATTATTAATTCTCCTTTTGAAATTAAGATTTTTTAAGGTTTTCTCACTCGATGACTTATTGATTAATCCACCTCCATCTTTCAGATTTTCGTTTTATTATTTGTGAAATCTAATATTTCAAAGGATGGAAGTTGAAATGACCGATCCCTCATCTATCAGCTTACCAATCTCTGCGCATTCATACCAATCAGCATAGATGCGCAGGAAGCGCGATTTAATGGCTAAAGCAAGCTTTCTTGCAGATTCCGCATCTGTTCTGGTTTGATCTCCCCCAGAAAATGCTTTTAGATCGAAATCTTTCAATAAGCTATTCTCCTGATCAATCTGACTATCCTTAAGCTTGGTAATAGCAGTGACGGCTTGATCTGATCGATTATCTTGAAATGGCCAAGCTCGAAGATTTCCAATTGTATTCCCAAATCTGCGACAAAAATCTGCAAAATCTCCATTTTTTCTATTGTAGAAATAATAACTTGCATGAATGTGATCAAAATCCCAGGGTCGATTGTGACTTTCCCACAAATCTTTTCGGGATGGATCATAACTTGGGAATTCATCATTTAAGAATTTCCTTTGCGCAAACAAAAGAAATTCTTTTTGATAAAGCAATTTTTTAATACAGTCATATGTGGAATCATTTGCCTCTTTATCCCATGGCCATTGCCAGTATTTAAGATCTGCATCTGTGCAGTTTTCAATATTAATTGCTTTGTCAATTTCATTTGGACTAAGTGGACGTGCAACCCTACTGATTTTTATTAAATTATTCAACTCTTCTTTAAGTGAGGCTGCAATCGTTGATGGATCAAAGCTCGTCCGAATACAATCAAAAAGAGACGCAGCAATTTTTGATTTATCATCAACTGATAACCAGTGTGTCACAGTTGCAATACCAATAAAAATATCAGTAAATTCACCCTCTAGATCACCCTTGATTCTGGTTGCTATAATTAAAAATATTAAATATATATCCGTGCTGCTTCGAGCAAAACTAGAGATAAGAACTGGGGGCATTCCTAGTATATTACTCTTTGGTTTTGAAAGCCAATTATCAACACGTTCAACAGAATGCTTAAAAGAACCATCTTGGATAAATTTTTCGATTGCATTTTTCTCGATCCATTCCTTTCCGTTTACAGATGTTGAAATATTTCTAAGTCTTGATATGCTTATTCTCCCTGGCAATTGCTTTTCTAGATCCGATAAGGCTACTCTGACTGCAAGAGAGACCAATTGAGATGCGGGCACTCTTTGGTTTTTAAGTTCATAAATACTACTGTCGAACTTTGGCCAGTATGCCTTAATCATTGAGTAAGATAATTCTTCACCATTTAATGGAGTTCCTTGACGATTTAAACGATTGAATAAATGTTCAATGTTTGAGATGCCTTCTAAATGCGCTTGGCAGTTGCGATCCTCATATCTTCTGGATGAGCCAATATTATCTGGAGCACAAAGAATTACTAACTTTGTTTGCGCTGCAATTTTAATAGCATTATATATTTTATTTTTACCTTCAATAAAGCAATCTCTTCCAATTATTTCAACCGATTTTGCTGCCCAATGCAAATGACAATTACTCAATCTATCCTTGATAGTGCCCCAAAATGAATCCTCCTCGATTTCATTAATGTAAGCATTCATTAGCCAAGCAAGTGGAATAGGCGCACTACTAACAAATGGCTCTAATTGATTTGGGTGAGGCCTTTTATTATCTTGACGTTGACCTCTCTGACCGCCCCATTCTTTAAGTGATTTTTGTATCTCTGATGTCGATAGTCTCTTGCATCCATCATCTTTTTGATACCCCCATGGATGCGCCAAAGTTGTTACGCGCACAAGAAATTCACGTGTGTTAGTATCTAAGTGATTATCAGATGGATTTAAATCAAGCCAAATAATTGATTCAGAAACATTTCCTCTGACCCCACTATTTTCACCTCCATTTATATGCGATATATCAGAAAATGGATCATGAAAGCCCAGTGTAATGGCATTAACTCGCTGTTGGCCATCTAACAAATGGTGGGTAACATCCATTTTTTCGCTTCGTTCTTGATCCTGAACTTTCTTGCAAGCAACAAAACAACCAATCGGAAATCCTCGTAAAATAGAATCCCATAGGAGTTCAACTTGTCCCGGACTCCAGACTAGACCTCGTTGTAAAGCCGGTACACTTGCTTTGATGTCCTCGTGTCGGGCATCTAGATTTTCAAGATCCCAAGCTGCGATCTGCTTAAGTGAACAAATAATCGGTGCTATCATGTTTTTACGTCCTTATTCAATTTGGTTCATTAGAGTATCATCATTCATTGTCACTATTTCTCGCTTCATTGCCAATCTCAGCCCCTCCGGCCCCAGCACCTTAACCTCCCCCATGAAGGAGAAAATAAAGCGCATGAGAGGATAGCTAGGGGCGGAGGGAATGGACATTTCCCAGTTGCCTTCGGCATCTTGGGCGAAGCTTTGACCGGGGAACCAGTGGCGTTCTCGAATGTGCATCTGCCAAGCCGACGAGAGGCGGAGGCGGACGTCGGTCCACAGATCCTGATTGAAAATCTTGCCTTCGCGGACGGCAGCGACAGCGTCGTTGTCACGCTCAAATCGACGATGACGCAGCAGCGTGGCCTCGGCGAAGCGGTGTAGAGCGAAATCCTTCCAAGTGCCGCTAGGTAGCTCTTTGGCGCGGGCGTACCAAGCATCGACATGGAAAAACAGGGCGTGGACTTCTAATTGCCTCTCGTTGCGTTCGCCCCGGCCATTGACATAAATGGCATTGAGCCGAAAGCATTGGCGGCTGGCGGCGACGACGGTGTCGTAGGCCTCAGGATTAAGGATGCTGACCTTACAAGTGCCGTGTCGGCTGAGGCTCTGCAGGAAGCGCTCGTCCTCAGTGTTCATTGAACCGGCTCCACGCTGAATCTTGCTAACGCTGTCGAGATCCTGATGCAAGCCCGGCGGCAAGTCATCAGCAAAGAGCTTGTGGGCGGCGAGACCTGCGAGAGTTTCGTCGGGCCCCAGCTCTGCCAACATCGGCAGAAACCATTCACGGGTAAACTCGACCCCGAGGCGACCACAATAGCGGAGCGGAGCGCCGAGATTCAACAAAGCTTCCAAATCACGCTGAATCGTCCGCAGCGACCCCTCGTCGAGCGCCTTCATCAAAGACGCCTTGGTCCTAGGCTCGCCCGAATTCAAGAGCTTGACCAGCCGTTGTAGGCGCTGCGATTGTTTGGTGAGCATCGTCATGGATTCATTTCCCGTCTCGGTTATCGGCAAAATAGCGCACTTGTCAAGCCAAATCATGGCCACTCAAGTGAATTATAAAAATTTCCACAAGTTTCTAAAAAAGTTTTCAAAGCCATCCAATGGCCAGTCAAAAGGCTTAGGCTGATGGCCAGAACCCATCAAACAGGAGTCGCACCGATGCAGCAGAATCTCATCCAACTATCGAAGTCCTTGATCCCCGCCAATCCTGAGGAGGAAGCCGAGGAAAACCTTGAGGCACTTTATCTCGGCCCTCCCTATCCTTGGGAAATACCTTGGGCCGGTTTGCTACCTATCTTTCCATCGCTGCAAACCTTGGCAAAATGGGATGAGATCAATGTCGACGAATGGCCTCAACTCTTGGGGCGCTTACCGGAACTGGAACACCGCTGTCCTTTGCACGAATTTCTAGGAAATCACTGGGCCGATCTACTTCTCCTGCGTCCAGAATTCGCCCATCTCTGTGATTGGGATCTCTTGATCGGCTCCGACTGGGCCAAGCTGCTCGGCGGCAAGCCTCAATTTGCCGGGCGCTGTCCTTGGGCCCGCATTCGTTCCGTCGATTGGCTTCGACTTCTGACCGCTCAACCGCAATTTTCAGATCGCTGCCCTTGGGAGGAAATCCGTCGTCCCGGCATATCTCTC
Source organism: Lentisphaeraceae bacterium (assembly GCA_043748535.1). Classification (GTDB taxonomy): domain Bacteria; phylum Verrucomicrobiota; class Lentisphaeria; order Lentisphaerales; family Lentisphaeraceae; genus CAMCSH01. The sequence continues at coordinate 23,950 of JAYTMY010000286.1, forward strand.
TGGCAGCTTCGCGAGGAATGGATTGGCTTGCTGCGCCGCGATCTTCATTTTGCGCAACAGTGTCCTCCGGATATGCTCACTCACGAAGATTGGCTGAAACTGTCTCCGGTCAAACTCTACGATTTCGGCGTAGCGTCGATGCCTGATCAAGAGATGCAAAGCTACTGGAATTGCCGACAATGGATGGCGGCTCTGGAACAGGACCCGAAGCTTTTACCCGAGTGCCCTTGGAAGCGATTCACTTCAGCAGCCGTGTTGGTCGTCCTGACAGAATTTCCGGAACACTCGCACCGCTGCGATCTGGCTCGCCTCGAGAGGCGTCATTGGCGACAACTCTTATGCATCAAGCCCGAGTACGGCCATCGCTGCCCATGGGAATCAATCCGTTTCACTCCTGGAGATTGGCTTCAGCTTCTTGAACACGAACCTCAATTCGCCAGTCACTGTCCTTGGGACTGGCAGGAGAACGAACTGTCGCCGCACCAATGGCTACCGCTGATCCGCCGCCGTCCGGAATTTGCCGGCCGTTGGCCCTTGTTGCAAGAGATGCTCACAAAAGCTCAGGAAGCCGGCCGATGAACTTCACCGCGATAGATTTTGAAACCGCCAATCGCAATCCCGCCAGTGCTTGTGCGGTGGCCGTAGTGGAAGTTCGCGATGGCATGATTGTCGCCGAGAAAGCTTGGTTGATCCAGCCCGAGACTTGGTTCTTGCAGCGTTTTATCGACATTCACGGCATCCGGCCCGAGCAGGTGGCGGAGGCGCCAAACTTCGCCGCGCTTTGGCCCAATCTCTTGCCGTGGATACAAGGCCGCCACCTCGTCGCCCACAATATGAAATTCGACCACAGAGTTCTGACGAAGAGTCTAGCGCGATACGACTTGCCCCAGCCTGAATTCACCGCAAGCTGCACCTACGAGATGGCCAAGGTCCAGTGTCGAGACTTGCCGAATCGGCAACTGCCAACTGTTGCTGCTTCTTGTGGTGTGGAATTGAGCCGTCATCACGACGCCTTGTCCGATGCGCGTGCTTGTGCGGGGATCGCGATGAAATTGCAACAACAATGGCGATAAGGAGTTCAATGATTGATGATCATTGGCATGAAGCCAAGATCTTAGTGCCAGAATTCAGCTTTCACCCTACAACTCTCGCCCCGATTCGGAGCGAACCCTGACCACGCCCTTGTCATCAATGTCGAGCTCCAGATCGCCACCAACACCGCTGGTGACATAGCCATCAATTTCTGCATCGATAGGCCTCGCTTGGATCTTCGCTTCAAGCCTCAAGGTGCCGTCTCCTTGAATCCAGAAGACGCGGCTCAAACGGGCGCCGGGGGCGAGTTCGCCGCAAGCGAGGTCAACACCGCCGCCATGGATTCGGATTTGCGTGACGGCGTGGGCATTGTGATTACTCAGCTCGACCCGATAAGGAGAGAAGACGCTGAGCCCGGCGGCAAGAATCGCGAGGGGAGCAAGAATGAGCAGCGGCAGGATCAACAAGAGCGCCGGATGCCAGCGTCTTTGCCCACCGAAATGGCTGCAAAAGGCGATTCCGGCGAGCCCCAACAAGACCACAGCGAGGCCGATGCCGAGGTGACAAAGCAGCAGCTGCCAAGGGTAAGTGATGGCCTGTGGCGCGAAACAAGCCAACACGGCAAGGATCAACGCCATACCGCTGCATCCGGCCGCTATCGGGAGACTGGGGTTCTTCATCGCAACTCCTGGATTGTGGAGTGATCGGGAGAAATCCCTAAATATCCAAAGGCTGGGTGCCGGAGTCGCCAAAGGAAGTGAGGGGCACGCCGACCTTTTGCAGGAGGCTGAGGTGCAGGCGGTTGAAGGGCGTGTTTTCCGGGCAATTGAGGTGCTGACCGCCGCGGACGCCGCCGGCATGGCCAGCGACCAGGATGGGCAGGTTTATCGGGACGTGGCCATTGCCGTCGCGCATACCGCAGCCGAGGAGGATGAGGCTTTGGTCGAGGAGAGTCTGATCGCCTTCCTTGATCGACTTCATTTTCTGCAGCATGTCGGCGTAGAGCTGGACATGGAATTCGTTGATG
>JAYTMY010000287.1:0-32963 GCA_043748535.1 Lentisphaeraceae bacterium
AGCAGCCGAGCAGCCGAGCAGCCGAGCAGCCGAGCAGCCGAGCAGCCGAGCAGCCGAGCAGCCGAGCAGCCGAGCAGCCGAGCAGCCGAGCAGCAGGACTCCGTGACTCAGGTTTAGCTCCCAACCTTTCAACCTTTCAACCTTGTTGGAGTTCATCATGTTCAACCGCCGTCAATTCCTCCAAGCCGGGGCCGTGGGCCTGCTCGGCAATGCCGCTTTGTCGGAACTCTTCGCCGCCGAGAGTGCGGCGCAAGGCCCGGGTTTGCCCGGTCTGCCGCACTTCAAGCCGCGGGCCAAAAGGGTGATCTACCTGACCATGGAAGGCGGGCCGTCGCAGCTCGACACCTTCGACCACAAGCCGGATCTGATGAAACTTGCCGGCCAGGAACTGCCGCCCTCGGTGCGCGGCACGCAGCGCCTCACCGGAATGAGCGCCCATCAAGGCAAATTGGCGATCGGCCCCAGCCCTTTCAAATTCGACCGCTACGCCAACAATCAAGACGGCATCTGGTTGCCGGAATTCCTCAAACACACCGGCGGCGTCGCCAAGGATCTTTGCGTCATCCGCACACTAAACACCGAGCAGATCAACCACGGTCCCGCGGTGACCTACATGCAGACCGGTTTCCAACTGCCGGGGCGTCCCTCGATGGGAGCCTGGCTATCCTACGGCCTCGGTAGCGTCAACCGCAATCTCCCCAGCTTTGCCGTCCTGATCTCGCAAGGCGGCGGCCAGATGCAGGCCTTGTTCACCCACTTCTGGGGCTCCGGCTTCCTCCCCAGCCAGCACCAGGGGGTGCAGCTGCGCGCCGGCAAGGAGCCGGTGCTCTTCCTCAACGATCCCGACGGCATCAGCCGCAGCGATCGCCGGGCTCAGCTGGATCTCATCGGCGGCCTCAATGGCCTCAGCCAGGAGAAGTTCCACGATGCCGAAACCGAGGCGCGCATCGCCCAGTCAGAGATGGCCTTCCGCATGCAGGCCTCGGTGCCTGAACTCAGCGACTTGAGCCAGGAACCCAAGCACGTCCTTGACCTCTACGGCCCCGACGTCACCAAGCCCGGCACCTTCGCCTACAACTGCCTGATGGCGCGCCGCATGGCCGAGCGCGACGTCCGTTTCATCCAGCTCTATCACCGCGGCTGGGACCAGCATGGCAACATCAACGGCGAGCTGCCGAAACAATGTCGCGACATCGATCAGGCCCAGGCAGCCCTGATCACCGATCTGAAGCAGCGTGGCCTCCTCGACGACACCCTGGTGATCTGGGGCGGCGAATTCGGCCGCACCTCCTATTGCCAAGGCGGCTACAATCCGGTCAAGATCGGTCGCGATCACCATCCCCGTTGCTTCAGCGTCTGGGTCGCCGGCGGCGGCTTCAAGCCCGGCATCGTCCATGGCAGCACTGACGAATTTTCCTACAACATCGCCGAGGGCGGGGTCGATGTCAATGACTTCCACGCCACCTTGCTTAACCAGCTTGGCATCGACCATGTGCGCCTGTCGCAAAAGGTGCAGGGCTTGGACATGCGTCTCACCGGCGTCGCCGGCAAGGTGCGAAGGGAGCTGCTGACTTGAACCAGGGATTGTTGCGAGGCTAACAATTCCCTCCGGGCAATAGCGCCGCTGCCATGTATGTTCGGCGCTGCAAAAACCGGAGAATTCATCATGTCCCGCGACCTCACGCCCGAGCCCATCCTGCACTTCACCGCCAGCATGCTGCAATCGGCCCGCCTCGGCTTCGCCTGCCTCGACGCCGCCCAACGCGACTCCCTCTGCCGCCGCATGGCCGAATTCCTGCCCGGTGGCATCAAAGGCGCCACCGAACAGGCCGAGCTGCACGGCATGGCCCAGGCCATCGCCTGCCTCGCCGCCGCCGGACGCCTCCAGCCCCTCGCCACCGGCCTCGCCGAACACTTGACCAAACGCGGCGCCCACCCCGAGGAACTCGACCTCCTCCCGGTCGCCGCCATCGCCCGCGCTTGGTTCCTCCTCTCCCCTTGGGAAAGCCCCGCCGCGGGCTTCGCCCCCGCCTTCGCCGAACGCCTCCTGGCCAACCGCACCTCCGACGGCGGCTACAGCCAGGTCCTGCGCGACCGCCATTCCACTCTCTACGGACTCTGGCTCGCCTTCGAAACCCAACAAAATCTCAACCGCAGCGTCCCCGATGAAGCCAAGTGCCTCAGCGTCCTGCGCGGCATGAAAGCCGCCGACGACTCTTTCGCGCAGAAGAAGGAGCAGCTCACCGGCTCGGTCCCCGCCACCGCCATGGCCACTGCCCTGCTCATCGCCATGGAGGAGCCCGCCGACCCCCGCAGTCTCCATTGGCTCACCGAAATGGAAATGCCCGAAGGCGGCTTCCTCGCCGTCCGCCAAATGCCCTTCGGTGATGTCCAGAGCACCGCTTACGCTCTACAAGCCCTGGCCTGGAACGGCACCGACCTGCGCTTCCTCAAGGAACGCAGCGCCGAATTCATCCTCGACCACTGGCACAGCAAAGGCGGCTTCCTCGCCCATGCCCGCGCCACGGATGCGGATCCCGATTCCAGCTTCCTCGCCCTCGTCGCACTCGGTCTCTGTCAAGGCTAAAACCTGCACAGCAGCATGGAACCGGGTTGAAAGGTTGAAAGGTTGAAACGCAAACACATGAACGATGTAAGGGAATCATGAGCAAGACATTTTGAGTCTAGCCGCATTGTTGTCTGTTCTTGTTTTCAGCCAAACCTTTCAACCTTTCAACCTTTTTTAGGTGCTCCACCCCATGTCTTGGCTCATCGAACTCCCCCAGACCCAGCCGGTCGCCTACGCTATCGGCCTGGTGTCGCTGGTCTGTGTCGCCGGCATGGCTTTCGGCGGCGTCAAAATCCGCGGCATCGGCCTCGGCACCGCCGGTGTCCTCTTCGCCGGCTTGATCATCGGCCGTTTCTGTGATCCGGTGGATCACCATACCCTCGAGTTCCTCAAGGAATTCGGCCTTGTCTTCTTCGTTTTCACCATCGGCATGCAGCTCGGTCCGGGCTTCTTCGCAGCTTGGCGCCAGGACGGGATTCGGCTCAATCTCCTCGCCTCCACCGTCGTTCTTCTCGGCAGCCTCACCGCCGTCATCCTCGGCCGCTGGCTGAACATCCCCGAGCCCGCTATCCTCGGCCTCCTCAGCGGCGCCGTCACCAACACGCCGTCCCTCGGTGCCGCCCAGCAAGCCCTCGCCGCCACCCCTGGCATCAGCCCGGAAGCCCTCGCTCTGCCGGCTCAGGCTTACGCCGTCAGCTACCCCGCCGCCATCTGCGCCATCATCGGCTCCTTCCTCGCCCTGCAATTCCTCCTCCGCCTCAACCCGGAAAAAGAAGCAGCGGACGAAGCCGCCAAGATCCGAGGACAGCAAATCGCCCTTGAACGCCGCACCCTGAAAGTCCTCAATCCCAACCTCAGCGGCCTGCGCCTCGGCGATCTTCCCGGACGCCAGGAATCGGGAGTCACTTTCTCCCGTATTCATCACCATGACGAAGCTCATTCAGTCCTCGCTCTCGACAGCAGCGTCCTGCGCCATGGCGACACTATTCTCGTCGTCGGCAGTCCGGAAGGTCTCGACCGCATCCAGCTCGTCGTCGGCTCGCGTTCCAACGAGGATCTCATCCACAAGGCCGGCCCGCTCCTCAGCCGCCGCGTCTCGGTCACCAACTCTGCCGTCCTCGGCCAAAGCATCGCCGAACTCGGCCTCGGCGAACGCTACGGCGTCGCCGTCACCCGCGTCCTCCGCGCTGACCTCGAAATGGTCGCCGTTCCCGGCCTTAAGATCCAATTCGGCGACGTCGTTCAGATCGTCGGCGATGATGAAAGCCTGCAACACGCCGCCGCCGTCCTTGGCAACTCGGTCAAGGCCCTCAACGAACTCCACTTCGTCCCCCTCTTCATCGGCGTTGCTCTCGGCGTCGCTCTCGGTACCATGCCGATCCTGATTCCGGGCCTGCCCGCACCGCTCAAGCTCGGCCTCGCCGCCGGCCCCCTGATCGTCGCCCTCCTCCTCGCCCGACTCGGCCATTTCGGCCGACTCGTCTGGCACATGCCCGGCAACATCAACCTCGCCTTCCGCGAATTCGGCATCGCCCTGTTTTTCGCTGCCGTCGGCCTCCTCGCCGGACCGAAGTTCTTCGCCGTCGCCTTCTCCTCCCAGGGTCTTACCTGGCTCGGCGCCGGCCTCGTCGTCACCATCCTGCCTCTTCTCATCGGCGGACTGATCGGACGTCTGGTGATGAAGCTCGACTTCCCCCGCCTCTGCGGCCTGCTCGCCGGCGCGATGACCGATCCGCCCGCCCTCGCCTTCGCCAGCAAGGTGTGCAAATCCGAGCTCCCGGCCCTCGCCTACGCCACCGTCTATCCCCTCACCATGCTGCTGCGCATCATCGGCGCCCAGGTGCTGGCGCTGTGGTTGCTGTGAAATTGAGCTAGTTTAGAAGTTTTTTAAAAAAACTTGCAATCGGTCCGGAGTAGTCCTAGCTGCACTCCCAGAGACCTAATTAAGCTACAGATATCATGCTGATTGTAATTTTGGACTGCAATACCCCCATAAAGCCTGCAAATTCTTTTTTTATCTAGATGGAGAAATTGGATGGACGCGAATCGCGGCGCGCGGCGCATTATTATAAAGAAACTTCCTGGAATTTTTATTTTCGCAAATTACTCTCACTCGTTTAAATAAAACAAGCGAGAAGTTGAGGGGTATCGATGCGACTACTTACGACAATGATGATTATAGGCGCACTGCTGGCCGGGTCGGCGATGGCCGGCGAAGCCGAGAGCCTGGAGCAGGCGGCTCGCTGTGAACAGGCGGTTCTTGCAGGCGATCTTAAGGGGGCCCGTAAGCTGCTCATCCAGCTGCCGGATACTTGGCTCTTCGGCGTGAAGCGCGAGCTCTGGCAGAGCAATGCCGCCCAGGCCGTGGTCAAGAGCGAGAGCACGAAGGGGCAGGAGCAGTTGCTGTGGTTGAATTGGAGCGTGCGTCTTCTGCATGCGAAGGATCCGGACCTGGCCCGCCGTCAAGCTCTGCGCTTTCGCAATCTGCACCAGCGCCTGTCGGAAAGTGAAGCCGCCATGCTGAAGCCCTTCCTCTTCGGCAATGAGTCCGAGGCGCTGCTCCGTCCTCCAGCCCGACCCCAGCCCGTGGTGGCCCCCGAGAAGCGCTTCGCTGACGCCATTGAGCAGCTCCGCCTGCTCAAGTTCCACCCCAGTGCTGCGGTTTTCACCCAGCTTCAATCCGAGGGCTTCCGTCCCCAGGAGACCCAGGCCCTCGCCGCCCTGGCGCGTCTCGCCGCCGATCCCGAACAGCTCCGACCCACACAGGCCTTGCTCAAAGACCTGAAAGAACCCGCCGCTCTCGCCCTCGTCCACGCAGCGCTCGGCCAGCACGCCACCTTCGTCGAATGCGACTTCAGGGCTGCCACGGCCTCCTTCACCCAGGCTCTCGCCCTCCCGGGCGACCAAGATCTCCTCCATCGCGTCCTGCAAGTGCCTTTCACTCTCGCCGTCCTCCATCATCATGCCCGCCGCTATGATCAGGCTCGCGAGGCCTACCTGCTCGACGCCCAGCAGCCTTTCGACGGCCGTTACAATGAGGTCTACCAGCTTATCGATATGTGCAAAAAAAAAGGAGTCCCCCCTTTTCTCCCAGGAGAAGCTCCAGGACTCCCCCGCCACTCGCGCTTGCTTCCTCGCCAGCGCTTTCCTCACCAGCCGCAAGTTCGCCCGCGCCAATCAACTCTTCGCCGCCGTCTCAGCCGGCAAACTCAAAGGAACTGCCGCCGTCTTCAAGGGGACTACCGCCGATCACCAGGCCTACGCCCTCATTGAAATCGCCCAGTCCCGACTCATGAACGTCCGCGACCAGGAACCAGCTCCGGATCAAGAACTTGTCGATCTGCTCCTCAAGGCTCAGGGCTTCAAGTCTCGTCTCTACGCTGATCTCATCTACTTCGAGCTCGCCCGCCTTTATCACCAGATGCCCGACAAGAGAGAGCTCGCGATCGAGACCCAGGCCAAGCTCCTCGCCGAATTCCCCCGCTCCGACTTTTCCCGTGGCCTCCTCCTTGAAGAGCTCGTCTTTGGATCCGCTGATCCCGTCGACGCCTCTGGTGCCAAAGCCCTCCTCAAACGCATCCGGCACTATGAACAGCTTTTTGGCGACAAGCCCTGGGAGGAGGATGCATCCCTTGCGCTCCGTAAAGCCGCTCTTATCGAGAAGTGGGAGCCGCGCAATGACGGCCAGCGCCCCTGACTTTTTTCTCCAACCTGAATTCCTCCTATACCAAAACCCAAACATCTGAACACACAAAACAGGATTCATTCGCGATGATAATACTTCACAAAACCGCTTCATCCCTGAAAGGCCTCCTTCTCGCCTTCTTCGTCACTTTCATCTGCCTCCCAGCTCTGCATGCCGCCGAAATTCCGGTCATCCCAACCACTAACTCACCCACACGTAAAGACCCAAAGGCCTATAGCATAATTGAGCCCGTTAAGCCCGAAGGAGCCATCCTCAAGCTCATTACTGCCGCCACTGCTGACCTCTTCGTCGACAAGAGCGGACGCATCGTTTCCGGCTCCCGCCATCGAAAAGGCAAAGTGAACTCCGTCTGGGTGACCGCTTGCCCAGTAGTCGCCCAGCAGAATGCCCATCCCAGCAAGAATGACAAGGATGGCTTTGTCGTCTTCTGCAATGTCTTTCCCATTAGTGCGGTTAGCCCTGTTCCGTGGGTCGAGTGCAGAGGTAAATTCGCAATCAAAGGCGGCCCCGGCAAAGGCAAGGTCGAACTCCCCACTTGGGTCTCCGAACTCAACGGTCACTCCAACCGCTCCATTGTCATCCTCGCTCATTTCTACCCGGGACATGATGATGTTCCTGACTCACGCCCCACTGATTTTGAAGGGAACCCTATCAATGAACTGCCACTTATTAGCTTTAATCAAAATATTGAAAAATCAGCCGTAACACTTAAGCAATCTCTCGGAAAAGACGGAGTTAAAGTCTATCTCTATGGGATAGGGCTCTCGAAGCCTGGATTCACGTCGGTGAAAAATTTTACTGCTCTGAAACAGCAGCTCGCAGCCGATGATGTACAAAACATCCGGGAAATCCACAGCCTCGGGCATGGGTTGAAATTAGATCTTGACGGAGGCAAGGTCGGGGAAAGCTCTATGCAGTTGATCAAGATCGCTAGAGATGACAATCTGCTGGATGTTTTGGCGCCGCCTAATAATGATTCCATCGCGATCGAAAAATTAAAGCATGAGTACGCAAACTATTTCTCTTTCGCAGATTTCTTTGAAGCCTTCAAGCTGCGCTTGGGACTCGGTGTCGGGGTCTACCTTGATCACTGCTATACCGCTGATCCCTACAATTACTGGAATGGCGAGCTGAATGTGCAAAAGTTTAAAATTATTCAATCCAGCCTAGTAGCGATCGCCCTCGATGCGGCTCCCAATGATAATATCAATGGTCATCGCGTTGATCGTGTTTCAGGATTTTTGGGTTGCGTCGAATTTAGATCAATATACACAGAAAAAGACGGTGTATGGACGGAAAGTACTAACGTTCCCCGCGGCAATATCATCATAAAGGAGAGGTGATTATGAAACTCAGAAGTATGTATCTCTATTTGCTGGTTACAGCTTTTTGTCTTCCCTTGATGGCAGAAAATGATCGCCAGACAGATGATCGGAAAAAGGATGCTGCCTATACAGTAAAAATTAAGGAGTTGTTTCGTTTGATGCAGAGCGAGAGAATAGGATCTACCACGGCTTCAGACCGGTACCTTAATTCTATCGAAGAGATCTTTAAAGATCCTCTGGCATACACTGTTTTTCAGAGGGAATTCATCAATATCGACAACAAAAAGAGGCCCGCCTTAGAAACTGCTTCCCTTCAGTATTTTTTCATCAATCGAAACCCAGCGCTTGGGCGGCCGATGCTACTTGGGATTCTTCGTTCAGAGAAACTCGATTGGAATAAGAGGCTTTCAGTATTAGATACTTGTGCAAAACTCGATTGTTTTACAGGGGAAAAGTGCATTGACGATTTCTGGATACCTTGGGAACTCAAGCGGAGCATACTGCTGCCTTGCCTCGGAAAAAATGAACGTTACGCGCGGGTGATTTCTCACGGATCGCAAGGCTACGAAATGAAAACGGAGGAGAAAATCGTCAGCTACGAGCAAGCGGCCTTGCTGTACTTGGGGGTGAAGGATGCGGCAGCGGCGAAGACGCTACTGGAGCGAGAAGTGGCGATGGAACGAGAAGCACAGCGGCTGCTGGCGAGTTTGGATGTAGCAACCCAATCGGCGGCGGAGGTGGAGGCCACCTTGGCAGCCTGGGTGAAGCTGCGGCAGGTGAAAGGCTTTGCCCTCCTGCCCATGAGTGAGTTGGCTCCGGTGCTTCTGCGCGAGGCGCGCAAGAATGCTGACGGCAAGCACACGGCTCAGATGAAGACAATCACTCAGGTGATACGCCAGTCCTTGCAGGTGGACTTCCTAGCGCTGACGGACACGCAGTACCGTGAGGCGGGCGACCTGCGCTCTTGGATGGTGCAATCCTTGATAGTCGGTAGCGACAAGGTCCGCCCTCTTGAGTTGGGCAATGCCATGTACAGTTTTTCCGGCACCATCAGGCAACTGCCATGAGGCTTTCTGCGCATTCCTTGCCGTCGGCTCATTTCTTCATTTCCCAGACTCCACTACTCGCAAGGCTCGAGGCGGCCTGAACAGCGCAGCGCAAGTGGCTAAGGCGATTCTATAAAAAAACCTCCCCCGCCTCTTGCGAAGCGGGGGAGCTTTTTGCGCTTGGCGCGAAGGCTTAGATGCCGTAGCGGGCGAGGTCGCCGAGTTCCTGCTCGATGCGGAGGAGCTGGTTGTACTTGGCGATGCGGTCGGAACGGGAGGCCGAACCGGTCTTGATCTGGCCGGCGTTGACGGCGACGGCGATGTCGGCGATGGTGCAGTCTTCGGTTTCGCCGGAGCGGTGCGAGATGATGCACTTGTAGCCGTTGCGGTGAGCCAGCTCGATGGTGTCGAGAGTCTCGGTCAGGGTGCCGATCTGGTTGACCTTGACGAGGACGGCGTTGGCGCAGCCGAGTTCGATGCCTTTGGCGACGTATTCGACGTTGGTGACGAAGAGGTCGTCACCGACCAATTGGCACTTGTCGCCGATCAGGTCGGTGAGGATCTTCCAGCCGGTCCAGTCATTTTCGCCGAGGCCGTCTTCGATCGAGTCGATGGGGTACTTGACGGTGAGGTTGGCGAGGTAGGCGGCCATTTCGGCGGGGGTGAAGGTTTCGAGCTTGCCGGAGACCTTGGCGGCCTTCTTGAAGGAGTAGACGCCGTCTTTGAAGTACTCGGAAGCGGCGCAGTCGAGGGCGATCGACACTTGGCCGCCTTCGGATTTGCGGCCGGGCTTGTAGCCGGCTTTTTCGATGGCTTTCAGGATGGTTTCGAGAGCGTCGTCGACGCCGTTGAGGTTGGGGGCGAAGCCGCCTTCGTCACCGACGGCGGTGGAGAGATGGCGGTCGTGCAGGACTTTCTTCAAGGCGTGGAAGATCTCGGTGCCCATGCGAAGGCCTTCGGAGAAGGTTTTGGCGCCGTGGGGACGGACCATGAATTCCTGGAAGTCGATGGGCGCGTCGGAGTGGGCGCCGCCGTTGATGATGTTCATCATCGGAACGGGGAGGACTTTGGCGTTGGTGCCGCCGATGTAGCGGTAGAGCGGCAGGCGGAGGGAGTTGGCGGCAGCGTGGGCGCAGGCGAGGGAGACGCCGAGGATGGCGTTGGCGCCGAGCTTGGCTTTGGTCGGGGTGCCGTCGAGCTCGAGCATGATCGCGTCGATGCGGGCCTGTTCCATGACGTCGACGCCGATGAGTTCGGGGAGGATGAGTTCATGGACGTTTTCAACGGCTTTGAGGACGCCTTTGCCGAGGTAGCGGGACTTGTCGCCGTCGCGCAGTTCGAGGGCTTCGTGTTCACCGGTCGAGGCGCCGGAGGGAACGGCGGCGCGGCCGAGGGTGCCGTCTTCGAGGATGACTTCAACTTCGATGGTGGGGTTGCCGCGGGAGTCGAGGATTTCGCGGGCGACGATATCGGCGATGGTAGTGGACATCTAGGGTCTCCTGTTTGTGGTGTTGAGGTCTTTAAGGAATTTTCTGGGAAAACGCTTCAGAAGCTAAGCTGCCGAAGGAATTTTTCTTTGGCCGTGACGCGATCAGTGGCGGCAAAAAAACGAGGGAGTTGGGGAGTGAGGGAGTGAGGGAGTAGGGCCCTTATCTTAAATCACGCTCTAATTCCATCAATTCCGTCACACCCTAGTCCCTGTCAAAACACAAAAAAGGCGGCCGCATCTCGCGGCCGCCTTTTTCATCCCCTACGGGAAATTTCAGGAATCAGGGAGCTTTAGCTGCCATTTTGTCGCGACGCATGGCGAAGCCGGCTTTCATTTTGGCGATCAGGTCTGCGGCGGCCATGGTGAATTCCATGTTCATGATTTTGCCGTCGGCCGAGAGTTTGACGTTTTTCAGCATTTCGACGCATTCCGGTTTTTGGGCGGCCTGCATCTGGCCCATGGCGAGGAAGCCGTTGGCCATGGTGAGCACTTGCTGCGAGGTCGCTTCGTCGCTCAGGTTGGCATTGCCACCGGCGACGAAATTGCCGTCTTTTTCACCGACGACGAAGGAGCCGCCGGCGTATTTGGCGATCATCGGGTGGAACTTGTGGAAGGCTTCCGGGGCGGGGCCGAAGGCACCGGAGAGGAAGGTGCTGCCGAGATCTTTGCGAACGCTGCTGATCAGGGTCGAATCGGCGGTGATGGCAGCCGATTTACCGCTCAGGGTGTCGACACCCTTGGTCAAGGAAGCGGCGTTGAAGGAGGCGAGGAGCTTACCTTTGACAAAGGCGAGGTGCAGTTCGCCGCCTTGGCAGCCACCCCACTTGCCATGACCTTTCATGGGGCAGGCGTCAGCCGTGGCTTCGCCGGCTTTTTCGCCCTTAATGGTCCACACCCAGCTAGCGACATCACCGCCTTGGCCGGCAGCGGCAGCGCCGAGTTTGCTGTTGATCGCCTGAACGATGGCTTCTTGATTGAAGCTGCCGTTGAGGACAGCGTAGCCATCGCGCGGCCCCATGACGACGACGGTGGAGCCTTGCAGATCTTTGCGCAGATCGATGCCGGTAACGACGCGGATCGGGCATTGCAGGTTGATACTGGCGCGGTCGAGATCAATCTGAGCGGTGAATTCTTTGCCAATGCTGGACTGACGCAAAGCGGTGAAGTCCCAGTGCCAGAAGCCGAGGGCTTCGGCGTTGACGTCTTCGGTCTTCAGTTCGTCAGCTTGCATGCTGGGGATGAGGGCCAAAGCGGCGATGGCGAAAAGGCTGCGGGAAAGTTTCATCATGTGTCGTTTCTCCTGAGTTCTTTGTGGCGTCCCAGAACGGGTTCCAGGGATTGTACGGAAGTTTTCAGGCATTGTTACAGGTTGCCGACAAAATCGGCGAATTCAGGACTTGTGGGCGACGCCTCGAGCAAAACTCAGGCTCTGATTTTTTCGTCTCCCCCTCGTTTTTTGATTTGAGTTGGAGCCGATATCCGGGTTTGAATTGATGGGAAAGTCGGTTAACGTTGCAGACGACATCCATAGAAACCGCAATGACGGGGGATCTACCGATCCCTTTTTTTATTGCCCCCATCACCTGAGCATCGAACGGAGGAAACCATGAGCAGCGAAATGATCGCCATGATCGAGTATCTCGGACAGGAGAAGGAAATCGACAAAGAGACCCTCTTCACCCTGGTCGAGGAATCTCTCGTCTCCGTTTATCGCAAGGAATTGCCTGAATCCTCCGATTTGAAAGTCAACATCCACCGCAAAAACGGCGCCGTTGTCATCTCGGTCAACGCCACCGTGGTCGAGAAAGTCGTCAACCGCAACCTTGAAGCGGCCATCGACAGCGTCCGCAAGGCTCATCCGGATGCCGAGCTCGGCGACGTGGTTCGCTGGATCATTCCCCAGGACAGCTTCTCGCGCATCGCCGCCCAGAACACCAAGCAGGCTATCCTGCAGCGCATGCGTCAATATGAAAAAGACCGCGTTGTTGACGAGTTCTCCGATCAGATTGGCGAGCTGGTTTCTGGCCGCGTCCGCGGCTTCGAAAAAGGCGAGCTCCTGATCGACTTCGGCCGCGCCGAAGGCGGCATGGACGGCAAGAACCGGATCAAGTCGGAAGACTACCAGCCCGGCGACCATGTCACCGCCATCCTCCTCGGCGTCGACCCCAAAAAAGCCGGTCCCGCTTTGATCGTCTCCCGCACTCACCCCGACTTCATCCGCAAGCTCTTCGAGCGCGAAGTCGCCGAGATCGGTGAAGGCGTGGTCGAAATCAAGGGCATCGCCCGCGATGCCGGCTTCCGCACCAAGATCGCCGTCTACTCCCGCGACCCCCGTGTCGACCCCGTCGGCGCTTGCGTCGGCCTGCGTGGCACCCGCGTCAAGTCGATCGTCCGCGACCTCAATCGCGAGAAGCTCGACATCATCCAGTGGAAAGATGACATCCACGAATGCGTCAAAGAAGCCTTCAAACCCACTCCTATCGAGAAAGTTGAGATCGATCCCGACGGCGGCCGCCTCTTGCGCGTCTACGTCACGGCCGAAAATTACTCTTCCATTCTCGGTAAAGAAGGTAAAAACGTCCGACTCACCGAAGCCCTGCTGGACTGGGATATCGAGGTCGAGCGCTACACCTTCAACCCCGAGAAATCGCTCGAAGAGCACCTCGCCGAAGTCGTCGAAACCTTCAAGAAGATCCCCGGCGTCGACAGCTCTGTCGCCAGCGGCCTGATCGAAAAAGGTTTCACCTCTCTCGAAGGTCTCAAAGACGCCAATCCCGTCGATCTCGCCGATATCCCCGGCCTCGACGAATCCAAGGCTGCGAGCATCGTCGCCTACGCTAAATCCAAGCTCCACGCTTGATCCCATGGACGGTGACTCACATGCCCAATGCCAAGAAGACCTCAGCCGAGGTCGATTCCGAGACCAAAGCCAAAACTGCCAAAGTCAAGACTGAAGCAGTTCTCAGCCCTGCGGCGAAAGCCGATGACAAACAGGCCAAGCCTGCCCCGGCCCGCGAAAAAACCGCGGTGAAAGCCGATGCGCCCAAAGCCGCCGCTCCCAAGGCTGAGGCCCACAAGCCCGCTGCCCCCAAGGCCGAAGCCCACAAGCCCGCAGCTGCCAAGACTGACGCGCACAAAGCCGTCGCTCCTAAGGCCGAAGCCCACAAGCCCGCAGCTGCCAAGACCGACGCGCCTAAAGCCGCTGCTCCCAAGGCCGACGCGCATAAGCCTGCCGCCCCCAAGGCCGAGCCTCATCACCGCGACAAGTCGAAAGCTCCCGCCGCCGCCGAAGAAGCCCCCGCAGCGGCTTCCTCGCATGGTGCCGCTCCGACCGCAGCCAGCCTCGCCCGCCAGCTCAAAGTCAAGCTCGGCAGCGTCCTCAATTACCTCGACAGTATCGGCTTCTCCGGTGTTGACGGCGATACCGAGCTCGACAGCGATGTCGGCAACATGGTTCGCGATGCCGAAGCGGAGCTTCGCCAATTCGTTGAGCCGGAAGTCGTGAAGGCCGCCCCGGCACCCGCTCCCGAGCCCGTGAAAGTGGTCGAAGCCGTGAAAGCCGCTCCGGCGCCGGAAGTCGTCAAAGCCGTGCCTGCTCCGATTGCTGCCAAGGCCGCCGCCCCGGCGCCCTCCGCCGCCAGCTCATCGCTGGTGTCGCGTGGACCCGATCCGAAAGCAGTCGCCCCGGCGCCCTCCGCCGCCAGCTCGTCGCTGGTGTCGCGTGGACCCGATCCGAAAGCTGCCGCTCCGGCTCCTGCCGCCGCCAGTTCGTCGCTGGTGTCGCGTGGACCCGATCCGAAAGCCGCCGCTTCGGCTCCTTCCGCTGCCAGCTCGTCGCTAGTCTCCCGTGGACCCGATCCCCGCGCCAGCAACTCCTTGGTCTCCCGCGGACCTGCTCCTGCTGAAGCTTCCCGTCGTCCCTCGCAACAGGGTCAACCGGGTCAACAGCAGCAACAACAGCGCCACAGCCAGATCCAGGCCCAGCCTGCCCGTCCCAACGCCCCGCAGCAGCGCGCTCCCGTGCCGCAGCCGCAGGCGCCCCGCCCGGTCATCATCAGCACTGGCCCGGAAGTTCACCTCAAGCCCCCCTACATCGTTCGTTACGTCGCCGAATCCCTCGGCATGAAACCGAATGACCTGATCAGCGACCTGATGAAGACGATGAAAGTTTTCGTCTCGATCACTCAGGCCCTCGATCAGGGCAAAGTCGAAGCCTACCTCGCCCTCAAAGGCAAGAAGCTGATCGCCGACAAACGCGAATCGCCTTCCGCCAAAAAAGAGCCGAGCGAAGCCGAACCCGTCATCCAGCCTGAGGACGTCAAACACCCTGAGAAGCCCGAAGACCGTATCGCCCGTGCCCCGATCGTCGCCGTCATGGGCCACGTCGACCACGGTAAGACCACCCTCCTCGACGCCCTCCGCAAGACCACCGTCGCAGCTGGCGAATCCGGCAGCATCACCCAGCACACCGGCGCCTCCGTCGTCGAACGCAAAGTGCACGGCACCGAGTACAAAGTCACCTTCATCGACACTCCTGGTCACGCTGCCTTCAGCAACATGCGTAAACGCGGCGCCACCACCACCGACGTCTGCGTCCTGATCGTCGCCGCCGATGACGGCGTCAACGCCCAGACCAAAGAAGCCCTCAAGATCATTCAGGAAGCGAAGACTCCCTTCGTTATCTGCATCACCAAGATGGACCTCGCCAACGCCAACCCCGACCGCTGCATGCAGCAGCTCCAGTCTCTCGGTCTCCTCACCGAAGAATGGGGCGGCGACATCGGCTGCACCAAGGTTTCTGCCCGCAGCGGCCTCGGTCTCGACGACTTGATCGAGCGTATCTGCCTCGAATCGGAAGTCCAGGAAGTCAAGGGTAACCCCAAGATCCCCGGCAAGGCCATCGTCCTCGAAGCCGAGCTCGAACCCGGCCAAGGCCCGACCGCCAACATCATCGTTCGCGACGGCACTATCCGCCCCGGTGACTTCGTCATCTGCGGCGAATACTCCGGCAAGGTCAAAGCTCTGGTCAACGCCGCCGGCACCCGCATCAAAGAAGCTGGCCCCTCGATCCCCTGTAAACTCCTCGGTCTCGACGGCGTCCCTGACGTCGGTGCCACCCTGGTGGTGATCAAGGACGAAAAAGAAGCCCGCCGCATCGCTGAAGTCCGCCGTGACGAAGCCCGCTCGGAAAAACTCGCCCGTGGCACCACGCGTGTCGCCAGCATGGCCGACCTGATGACCCAAGTCGAAGAGAATGCCAAGCGCACCATGCGTGTCCTGATCAAGACCGACGTCCGCGGCACTGCTGAAGCCATCGTTTCCGAACTCGAGAAAATCCCGACCGACAAGGTCAACCTCGAGATCATCGGCAACTCGGTCGGCTCGATCTCGGAATCGGACGTGCAACTCGCTGGTGGCGCTGGCGCCACCATCCTCGGCTTCCACGTTCGCGTCAACCCCGGCGTCAACAAAGCCGCCGCGGCCGCCAAGATCGAAGTCAAGCTCTACTCGATCATCTACGAGCTTCTCGACGATGTTCGCGCCCAGATGACCGGTCTGCTCACCAAGCTCCGCAAGGAAGTTCCGGTCGGCAAAGCCGAAATCATGCAGGTCTTCTTCGTCAAAGCCGGCAAGATCTGCGGCTCGGTCGTCCGTCAAGGCAAGATCAAGACCAACGCCCAGGCGCGAGTCATCCGCAATCGCGAAATCATCTTCAACGGTGCGGTGAAGAACCTCAAGCGCTTCAAAGACGACGTCAAAGAAGTCTCCAACGGCGTCGAATGCGGCCTTCTCCTCAATAACTTCAATGACTTCGAAGTCGGTGACATCATCGAAGTCTACGAGTACGAAGAGATCGCTCAGCAGCTCTGATCTGTATTCTTCTTCCCCCGCTTCTTCACCGAAGCGGGGGATTTTTTTTCGAAAACCAGCAATCTGACAGGAGTGCGGCATGTTCATCACTCTCATTTTACGCTCGATATCGCGATATCGGGATATCGCGATATCGAAGGACGCTGTACTTCTGCTTGGGCTCTTTTGTGCACTTCCAGGCCAGTCAAGCGAATACCCCTGGCAACCGAGCTCCAAGGAGACCCTGGAGCAACGACTTCCTTTGCCTGCCGGATGCACGAGACAAGCTGCGGAAAAGGGCTCGTACACCGCCTGGCTCCGCGGTCTGCCGATGAAGGAAACCAATGCCAAGGTCCTCCTCTTCGATGGTCAGCCGGCCCGCCGCCAGGATGCCGCCGCCGCCATCATCGATATCGATGTCGGCAAGCGCGATCTGCAGCAATGCGCCGATGCCGCCATCCGCCTCCGCGCCGAGTTTCTCTTCGCCAGCCCACAAAAGGCCAAAACCAGCTTCCAATTCACCAATGGCTTCACCTGCGATTGGAAGCGCTGGAGCCAAGGGCAACGCCCGACCCTCAAGAGCCAGGACTTCGTCTGGCAAGCCCAGGGGAAAGCCGATGCCAGCCATGACAACTTCCGCCGTTACCTCGACTTCGTCTTCGCCTACGCCGGCACCCTATCGCTGTCGCGCGATCTCAAAGCGGTCAAAGATCCCGCCAGCATCCGCAGCGGTGATGTCTTGGTTCAAGGAGGCTCCCCTGGCCACGCCATCACCGTCGTCGACACGGCTCGCGGCGCCGATGGCAAAGTCCTTTTTCTGCTCGCCCAATCCTACATGCCGGCTCAAAGCATCCACCTCCTGAAAAACCTCAATGAACCCGCCCTCGGCGCCTGGTTCCGCTTCGCTGCCGATGGCTCTCTCAAAACTCCCGACTGGAACTTCACCAGCGCCGACCTGAAACGCTTCGAATGACTCAGCCGCGCTTTTCCGCCCGGATCAGGAAATAGCCCATTTTCCGCCTTTGTAGACCCAAGGGAACGGACAGCAGGCAAGCCTGTAAATGACGCCAACGCACCAGCGAAGTCTCGCCCTTGATGAGCAGCTCGAAGCCTCGGCGCAGGACCAGATGCGGCGCCTGCAAAAGCGACGGGATGACTTTTGTCGTCAAGTCGATCACCTCAATATTGGTGAAACGTTGTTTCTCGAGCTCCAGCAAGATCGCGTCGAGAGCGGTGAATTCCGGCACACACCAAGCCGCACACCAGGGACGCAGCAGACGCTGTAGAAACGGCGTCTTTGTATATCCCGGGCGCAACATCGCCTCGGCGATCACCAAGCGTCCGCCCGGACGCAGGAGACGTGCTGCCTCGGCAATCACCCCGCCCTTGCCGGCTCCTTCGTCGTGACAAAAGCTCTCCAGTCCGTAGACCGCGTCAAAATAACCCGGGGTCAATCCGGTGCGGCGATAATCGGCCAGATGATAACGCAGATGAGCTTCATCGCCGCCGCGCCGCCGCGCTTCCTCGATCTGCTCCGGTACACACGTCACCCCGGTCAGACGCAAACGCGGATCGCGCCGCCATAAGCTCCGGAGACTCGCGCCTAGGCCACAGCCGAGATCGACAATCCGTTGCGGCGGGGTCACCGAATCAAGCCCGAGTTCCGTCCCAAGACGTTGATTCATAGCCTCCAGCATCGCGGCGCGATCCCAACATCCGACGCCTTTATCAGATAAGCCGAAATGCATATTTCCTTCCGGACTCCAAAGCTGATAGTCCACCGCTGCGTCACGATAATGACGATTCAGCTCCTTGCTCCGATCGGGCTCTAAAGCCTCCGCGGCCAATTCCTCCATCAAGGTCTCCATACACCACCTCCTTGACTCAACTGAAATTTCAGTCCTTACAGAAATTATACAACATGAAAAGATCTCGTCAAGAGGGGCTGGGCGTATTGCTTAGTAAGCGGCGTCGAGATCGGCCCAGATCAGGAGTTGGCGGCTCCAATCATCGAGGCTGCACCATTGCTCGTCGCTCAAGTTCGGCATCGGCTGAGTCTCATCGGCACAAGCGAGCAGGAGTTTTTCGAGGAGGCGCACCTGCGTGGGTGATAGACCATCCGATGGCATCGATCCATGGCTGGCCAGATGGGCGACATGCATCAGGGTCCGAGCTGCCGCCACATGGCCACCGGCTTCAAGCCACGCCAGGCTGCGCAGGCAGGCGCTGAAGTGCAGGGGGGCGGGGTCATTTTCGTGGCAATGCGCCAAGGTGAAGCGCGCGATCGACGCAGCCGACTGCAGTCGCTCAAAGGAGGCGCCGAGATCGCGGAAGCAACGCAGCACATGGACGTCCTTGACCAGCATGAAACTGCTGCGTTTCGGATGCGGTTGCAGATCGATCCGAACCTGAGTGAAGAGATCGATGCCATCATGCCCCTTGCCTTTGGGAGAGGCGGTCCCCGGCAGGGTCAAGACTAGGCGTCCCCGCGACGGCGAGACGCCATGGACCAGAACGCCGCTTTCACCGCGCCATTCCCGCTGCAGAATCAACAGTTCCGTCTCGCCGGCAAACATGGTCGACACACTCCAAGGAAACCAAGTCACAGCGCCGGCAGGATGCCGACGAGCCCAGTGAGGAAGAGCTCCTGATTTCACTCATACACTGAGCCTGAAATGACAGAGAGCCACCCGTAGGTGGCTCTCGAAATCAAGCTAAGCGCCGGATTATTCGGCTTTCTTCTCTTCGGGCTTGCCTTCGGGCTTGCCTTCGGGCTTGCCTTCGCCTTTGCCCTTACCTTTGCCCTTACCTTTGCCCTTGCCTTCCATATCCTTGTGGGCTGCCTCGGCTGCAGCTTTTTCTTCGTCGTTAAGTTTGCCGTCGCCATCCTTGTCGAATTTCTTCAGGATCATGGCTTCGCGCGAGGCTTTGCGTTCTTCGTCGCTGAGTTTGCCGTCGCCGTCTTTGTCGAACTCTTTGAGCATCTCGCCGCGTTTCTTTTCCATTTCGACCTTGGCGGCGGCTTTTTCTTCGTCATTGAGTTTGCCGTCGCCATCCTTGTCGAATTTCTTCAGGATTTCTTCACGCATGAAGCCGCCTTCTTTGTGCTCGGGCTTGCCGGCGGGTTTTTCAGCGGCGGGAGCGAGCTTGTCGGCAGGAACGGCGGGTTCTTCAGCGCGGAGACCGAAAGCGAGGCAGAGGCTGAAAGCGGTGGCGAGGGGAAGGAACTTCATGGCGCGACTCCAGTGTTGTTTGAGGGGATTGACGGACGATTTGTCCACACCCCATAACGCCAGCGAGGAGACGGATATTGTGAGGCCTGAAGGGGGGGGCTCAGGTCTCGAACCGGACAAAGGCCGCGGCGATGAGGGAATGCATCGAGGCTGGGACCTTGCTGACGATCTCTTCCATGAAGCCGTGGATGAGCATGCGGCGGGCGGTTTCCGCCGGGATGCCGCGGCTGCGGAGGTAGAACATCTGATCGGCATCGAGCTGGCCGATGGCGGCGCCGTGGGCGGCTTTGACATCGTCGGCAAGGACATCGAGTTCCGGCTTGGTGTCGACCCGGGCACCCGAGGACAAGAGCAGCGAACGGCTGAGCTGCGACGAGTCGGATTTCTGCGCGTCTTTGGCGATCCGGATCAAACCTTCAAAGACCCCGCGCGAACGGTCATCGAGAATGCCCTTCACGATTTGGCGCGAGGTGCAATGCGGCGCCTGGTGGGTCAAGGCGGTGTGGAAGTCAGCCAATTGGCGTCCGTGGACGGCGTAGAGGCCATCGAGCTCGGCGTTGCCGCCTTCACCCATAAGAACAGCATTGAGGTCGAGGCGCGACACCTTAGCGCCGGCGCTGAAAGCCATGGAACGGCAGTTTGCGGCGGCCGCAATGCTGGTGCGGCAAGTCGCGAGGTGCCAGGCGTCTTCCGATTCATTCTGGAGGCGGACGTGGGTCAAGGAGGCGCCTGCGGCCAATTCGATCGTGGTCAGAGGCGCGCT
Source organism: Lentisphaeraceae bacterium (assembly GCA_043748535.1). GTDB lineage: Bacteria > Verrucomicrobiota > Lentisphaeria > Lentisphaerales > Lentisphaeraceae > CAMCSH01. The sequence goes on from JAYTMY010000287.1 coordinate 19,982, forward strand.
CAGGCTGGCGAAGCCGGCGGGAGAGAAGTGCGATTCCAGCACTTCCAGCGAGGCGTCGCGGCCGAGGCTGAGATGCAGGCGCGGCAGGGACACCGGGACGAGATCATCAGCGCCAGCATCCAGGGTCAGGTTGAGAAGGTGCAGAGCCTTGGTCGGGGTCCATTTTTTCGGGATCTCGAGGCAGAAGGAAGTCTGGGCGGCAGCTTGGTTGAGCTGGGCGAAGAAGCCGCCTTCTTCGAGCGCGGGAGCGGCCTTGGCGACGCGGCAGGCAAGCAGTTCCGGTGAGGCGCGGCAGAGCTCGGGACGGAGCTCGCCGTTGATCAGCACCAGTTCATCGCAGTCGTCGAGGGACCAGGCACTGAGATCGGGCAGGGTCGACGGGGCGACCGCGTGGCGGAAGCCTTTCTGGGTCGACAAAGATTCCAGCGAGGTGACCCGCCAGGCTTCTTGGCCGCGATGCGGAAAGCCGAGCTTGCGGGCCTGCTCGAGAGCACTGCTGTCGCGGCCGAGGGAGATCAGTGAATCAAGCGGTGATCCAGTCATAGCCTCTCTCCTCGATGGCTTGCGCCAATTCCTTGCCGCCGCTCTTGATGATCCGGCCTTGGTGCAGGACGTGGACGAAGTCGGGGACGATGTAATCGAGCAGACGCTGATAGTGAGTGACCAGAACGAAGGCGTTGTTCTTGGTCCGCAGGGCATTGATCCCTTGGCCGATGATGCGCAGGGCGTCGACGTCGACACCCGAGTCGGTCTCGTCGAGGAAGGCGAGGCGCGGGCTGAGCACGGCCATCTGGAGGATTTCGTTGCGTTTTTTCTCGCCGCCGGAGAAGCCGACATTGACGCCGCGTTCGAGGAAGCCGGGCAGCATCTTCAGCGATTCGAGCTTAACAGCGAGGAATTTCGCGAAGGCTTCTTCGGTCATTTCTTCGACGCCCTGGTGTTTGCACACGGCGTTGAAGGCGGCGCGGAGGAAGACCTGGTTGCTGACGCCGGGGATTTCGACCGGGTACTGGAAGCCGAGGAAGATCCCTTCGCGAGCTCGTTCTTCGGGCAGCAGCGACAGAAGGTCTTTGCTCTTGAAGTTGACTTCGAACTTGATTTCGCCGGCGGTGACCTGGTAATCCGGGTGGCCGGAGATGACTTTCGACAGAGTCGATTTGCCCGAGCCGTTGGGGCCCATGATGGCGTGGACTTCACCGGCGCCGACCTGCAGGTCGAGGCCTTTGAGGATCTCCTTGTCGCCGATGCCGGCGCGCAGATTTTTGATACTGAGCATGAGTTCTTCATCCTGTTGAATTTGGCCCCCAAGTTTACGGCTCTCGGGCGGCACCGCAAGGGCGGAGACGGAGATTTCTCGATCTGGAACGAAGAAGCGAAGGCGAACTCGATGGCCACAAAGGGCACAAAGAGCACAAAAACAGGATTTGCTCGTCGCGACGAGCGACGCGAAATTCCCTGGGAGACCCGGCCTCCGTGCCGGTTGTTTTGCGCTTGTCGCGAAGCGACAGGATGACATGTCGACGGTGGCGATGCAGAAGGTCCCCGAACACATCTGTCACCGCGTCGCTGCCGCGACACGAAATTCATTGCCAAATGCACCGGGGCTTGAAACCCCCGGCTACACTCACACCGTCGTTTCGCGACGAGCGGCAGAGCGCAGCTCAAAGATTCGTGCTGCAATTTTGGAGCTTGATTGGGATCGGGATTTCTCGCTTACAACAGCAAGGTTCTCGCCGCTTCAGGATCAGCGAGGCGGCGAAAGAGCCGGCCATAGATTTTTTCCGGCACTGCTGATGCGGCGAAATCAGCCGCTTTACCGCTGAAGGCGAGACGCCCTTGGTGGAGAGCGAGGATGTTATCTGCATGCTCCAGCGCTTCATTCAGATCATGGGTTGCCCAAAGCAGGGTTTTTCCCTGTTGCCGGGTCAATCTGAGGGCCAGTTCCCACGCTTGGCCGGAGGCGGCGGGATCGAGTCCGGAAGCGGCTTCGTCGAGCAGAATCAAGGGGCAATCCTGGGCCAAGGCGGCGGCGATGTAGGCGCGTTGGCGTTCGCCGCCGGAGAGCTGGTCGAGACGGCGATGGCGCTTGTCTTCCAGGTCGAGAGCGGCGATGGCGCCATCGATCGCTTGGCGATGGCCGTGATCCCAGGGATGGCGGGCGAGCATGAGAAATTCCTCGACCGTGAAGGGCAGGGCTTCGGGGCTCTGCGGCACCCAGGCGACGAGGCGTGCCCGATCCTGCCGAGTGATGCGATCGAGATCCTGACCGGCAAGGGTGCTCGCACCGCTGCCGGCGAGCTGCCCGAGGAGACGGCGCAGCAGGCTGCTCTTGCCGGCGCCGTTCGCGCCGAGAAGGGCCGTCAAAGTCCCGGGAGCGAGATCAAAGTCAATTCCGTCAAGAACCTGAACCGATCCCTGCAAGGCGCTGAGACTCCGGACGCTGAGCATCACTTAGAGATGAGGAACAGCACCAGCAGCAGAATGGCGATGCCGGCGACTGCGGCGATGACCATCAGCGGCGCCTTGCTGGCTTCCGCCGGTGCCTCTTTCAATTTGTGGCTGACATTCTGCTGCGCCGGACTGAAGGCTTGCATCGACGGAGCTGGGGCGACCTTCGCTTCGGCCTTGACCTCGGCCTTGATCGCCTGAGCACTGAGCAGCGGCGATTCTCCGGCGGCGGTGCGGCGCAGTGCGCTGCAGAGTTCCGCCCAGGTATCGAAACGCTGATCGCGGGATTTGGCGAGGAGGCGGTCGACGAGATCGGCGCAGGCCTTGCTTATCTTCGGGTTGAGCTCGCGCAAGGGCTTGGGAGCCTCTTTCATCTGGCGGGTCATGACCACCATCACCGACTTGTCCTCAAAGGCTTTTTTGCCGCTCAGGGCTTCGTAGATCAGCAGGCCAAGGGAATACATGTCGGAACGGAAGTCGATGTTCTCTTCGCCGCGGACCTGCTCCGGCGACATGTATTCGGGGGTGCCGACGGTGAAGCCGGCGCCGGTGAGATTGGCATCGACATCCTGTTCCAGCGATTTGGCGATGCCGAAGTCGAGGATTTTGGCAGTGCGGGGCTCAGTGGTGATCTGGATGTTGGCGGGGCGGATATCACGGTGGACGACCTTGCGGTCTTCCCAGGCGTGACCGAGGGCATCGGCGATCTGGGCGGCGAATTCCAGGGCGTCTTTCTCTTCCAGAACTCCGTAGCGGCCGATGTGGTCGGCGAGGCTCATGCCTTCCTGATATTCGCTGACCAGGAAGAGCCGGCCAGCTTCTTCGCCGGCGCCGATGACGCCGAGAATGCCCGGGTGCTTGAGACCGGCGGCGAAGCGCATTTCACGCTTGAAACGCTCGCGGCGCTCAGGGTCGGCGCCGAGATGGCGCGGCAGGACTTTGATCTGAACCAGCTGCTGCGTCTCTTCATTGTAGGCGAGATAGACTTCGCCCAAAGACGACTTGCTGAGAAAGCGGTCGATCTCATAACCTTCGCCAAGCATCATGCCGGGCTGCAGGGAGTCGGTCAGCGGCACGGCCGGAGCCGCCGGGGCGGCAGGCGCCGGACGGCGAACTGGGGGAGGGGGGGGCTGCACGACGGGGTTGACGCTGGGGCTGACCTGGGGATCAATGCTGGTGCTGAGATTTGGATCGCTAAAATCGACCGTGGTCTCAAGATTCGGGTCGTCGACGCCTCGATCAAGCGTCGTCTCGAGATTCGGATCGGTGACTCGTGGGGGCACCATGAAAGGCGAGTGCAGCGCCGACGACTTGCCGTCGTGCAGGAAGGGCGAGTCATCGGGGTCGGCACCGAAGACGGCGGGGCCGCCAGCGAAGGTGGCGTTGAGGCAGAAGCCGAAGCCGGAGAGGCATTCATCCCAGGAGGCGAAGCGGTCTTCAGTCTTGCGGGCAGTCATCCGGCCGACCAGTTCGGCGGCGGCGGGACTGATCTCACTGAGGACGGATTCAATCGGCGGGATGCCGGTTTTTAAGTGAACTTGCAGGATTTCCATCGGCGATTTGCCGGTGGCCGCTTTGCGGCCGGTGAGAAGCTCCCACAAGACCAGACCGAGGGAGTACATGTCGGAGCGGAAATCAAGATCATCGCCGGAAGCCTGTTCGGGCGACATGTATTCCGGTGAGCCGGCGCTGAAACCGGCGGCAGTGAGGTCCATCATGCAATCATCGAGCGCCTTGGCGGCGCCGAGGTCGCGGATCTTGACCTGGTTATCATCGGTGATGACGAGGGCTGAGGGTTTGATGCCGCGGTGGACGATTTTCGCCACGAGCCAAAGCTGGCCAAGGGCTTCGGCGATGGGTTGCAGAAGCTGCAGGGCTTCCATTTCCGGCACCGGACCGCGTTCGTCGAAGGCGGCGTCGAGGGGTAGGCAGGAAACGAAGGGAGTGACGATGAAGGGGAAACCTTCGTATTCGCCGGAGTCGAGCGTGGTGACGATGGCGGGGTGGTTGACCATCTGGACCAGGGCGACCTCCCGGGCGAGGCGGTCGAGAGCTTGGTTGTCGACCCGGTTGCCGCCGGCCATGGTCTTGACTATCACCTTGGTCGGCCGCTTGGCCTGCAGGTCTTCCGCGAGGAATCGAGACCCCGAGGTGCCGGATTCAAGGATTTCCAAAATGCGATAGCGTTCGGCGATGAGGGCGGGTGTGGTCATGTACGGCTCCCTTAAGAAGAACGGCGGTGGCAAAAAAATCTGTAACCTGCGAGTCCAGGTTGCGCTTGGGCCTTATGTTACGGCGTCTATAGCATCAAGTCAATTTTCCGGAGAAGAAAAGATGGCAGAGAAAGATCAACAACTCAGCCCGGGCATGACCATCGGCACCTTCCGCCTGCAGAAACTGCTTGGCGAAGGAGGGATGGGCGCGGTCTACCTGGCCGAAGACATCACTCTGTCTCGACGCGTCGCCCTGAAGTTCATGCGCCGAGCCTTGCTTGCCCAGCAGGTCGCCCCCTCCGCCCGCGCCAAGATCGAAGCGCGGTTCATCCGCGAAGCCCGCTCCGCCGCCGCCATTGCGCACCCCGCGATTGCTCAGATCTACACCGCCAACTTCGACAGCAACGACTGGTACATCGCCATGGAGCTGGTCGACGGCGAGGCGCTCGACGCCTTGCTGAAAGAAAAGGGAACCTTCCCGCCCGCCCAAGTCGCCCAGATTCTGGCAGAAGCCTGCGAAGGCCTCGGTCTCGCTTGGGATTCCGCCAACATCATCCACCGCGACATCAAGCCGCAGAACATCATGCTCACCCACAAGGGTGCTCATGTCAAGATCGTCGACCTCGGTCTGGCCAAGCCGGTCGCCGAGTCCGACGAGGTCGATGACAACCAGTTCGAAGTCACTGGCGCCGGCGTTCCGGTCGGCACCCCCTACTACATGGCGCCCGAGCAGGCCACCGGCGGCAAGGTCGACTTCCGCGCCGACATGTTCGCTCTCGGCGCCACGGTCTACGAGCTCCTCACCGGCAAACGAGCCTTCCAGGCCCGCTCGCCGGCCCTCATTTACGCGCTCCAAACCGGCAAGGAGTTCCGCCGCCTGGCGGAAGCTTGCCCCGAGTGCCCGCCGCAGCTCGCCGCGATCATCGAACGCCTGCTCGAACCGGAAGCTTCGTCGCGCTACGCCTCCTATGCCGAACTCCTCATCGAACTGCAGCGCTTCCGCGGTGGCAACCAGGTCGCCCCCCAAGACGCCGCCACCGTCGTCTTCGCCGGCCATGCCCACCTCGGATTGAGCCAGAGCGATGCCTTCACCTCGGTCGATATCTTCCTCCCCGTCGACCACAAGATCCTCGACCGCTATCGCGTCTTGCAAGTCATCGGCCGCGGCAACACCGGCATCGTCTACAAATGCCTCGATACCAAGCTCGAAAAAGAATGCACCGTGAAGGCCATCATGGCCAACCGCGAATACCCGGTCGAAACCTTCGCCCGCATCAAGCGCAACTACCTCGAACTGGCCCGCCGCCGCCATCCCGCACTGGTCGCCATCGTCGACGTCGCCGAAGGCCGCGGCGGAGCCGAGCTCTATGTCGTCATGGAACTGCTGCAAGGACGCAACCTGCTCTCCTGGATCCAGGAGAAACAGCGCACCGGCGGCGGCGACCTGTCGCCCGCCGTCATCGGCCCGGTCTTCCACCGTATCGCCGACGCCATCGACGCGCTCAACTCGAGCTTCTCCGCCATCCACGGCGACCTCAAACCGGTGTCGATCTTCCTCACCGAACAGGACAGTCAGGTCCGCATCCTCGACTACGGCGTCACCTGGATGGATCCCTCGGAAGACAAGGTCCGCGGCAGCGCCGAACCCTGGCGCTTCCCCACTGCCAACCCCGACTACATGGCTCCCGAACTCTGGCGCCACGATCCCCCGACCACCGGCGCCGACCTCTATTCGCTCGCCGCCATCACCTATGAAGCGATGGGCCGGAAACTGCCCTTCTGGCTGCGTGAATTCGAACCCGAAGGCAACAGTCGCGACGACGCCGCCTCGGCCATGCTGCGCGGCATGTTCTCCGCCGTCCAGGAAAGACCCCCGGCCGCTCTCGGCCACTTGTCGCCGAAAGAGAACAAAGCCCTCTTGCAGGGCCTCGCCAAGGGCGCGGAAGCCCGCTACCCCAACTGCCGCGCCTTTGCGATCGCGCTCTTCGGTCAAGCTGGCGCCAATGACCTTGTCACCCCCCTCCCTGGTCATGGCACCTATGCCCCGCAGCCCCGCTCCAAAGTCTCTAGCAAGGCCTTGGTCGTCGCCGCCGTGATTCTCGCCGCCGGTGCCACCGCCACCGCCTTGATCCTCAATCACAACAAGACCAAGGACGATGCCACTCAGCTGCATGGCCAATGTCAGGATCTGGAAGCGATTCTTAAGACCGCCGCCCTGTCGGTTCCCGATGACCTGAAACAGCTCATCACCAGCGCCGAAACTGCTTGGAAAGACAGTGATTGGAGCCTTGCCGCCGAACGCTACCGCGAGGCCAAAGACCGCCTTGATCAAGTCGCAGAACAGATGATGAAGGACCTGCGCGTCCGCCTCGCCGAACAGGACAACGCCGTCCAGGTGGTCAGCGCCCAGCTCAATGAACGGCGCGAACTTCTGGCCTTGCGCAGCGGCAAGAATTTCATCCCGGTCGAGGCGATGCCGGCGCCGAGCGACAACACGCCGAGCAGCCTCGCCCGCTACTATGAGCAACGTGCCAAGCCGCTCGCCGAATGGCGCAAAGAGCTGCTCGATGGCATCAGCAGCGAAGTGGCCGTCGCCATCGCGGAAATCAGCGGCCGCCGCGAATCCCTCAACGCCCTGATCCGCCGCTTCGAGGGCGAGACCCTCGACCCGACGCTGCGCCGTGAGCTCGAAGCTCAAATGGCGGAAGCCGGCGGCTCCCTCAATGAACGGCGCTACGCCGCCGCCTGGCGAGCCCTCCGCAAAGCCGAAGGCCTGGCCGAATCCCTGCGCACCAAACTCAACTCCGTCTACGCGCCGCTGCTCGCCAAGACGACGGAAAAACTCCTGCCTCTGCGCCAGGAAGTCGCCGCCGGATTGTGGATGGATGACAACCTGCGCAGCCGCGTCCCCTCGCCCTTCCAAGCCGGCGCCGATGCAAAAGAATCGCTGCAACGCGCCCAGACCGAGCTCAGCGTCCTCACCGACCTGAAAAACAGCCAGGAACGCCTGCTGCCTTTGGTCAAGAACGAAATCACCACCTGCATCAATGACACCGAAGCCGCTCGCAACAGCCTCAAAGGGACCGAGAAAATCCTGACGGACCTGAGCGCCTTCGACCAGGAAAGTGCCCGCCTCAAAGCCCTTCCCGCCGATCATCTCGCCGCCGCCCGCAGCGGCTGGAGAAGCCAGCACAGCAAGATCCAGAACCTCACTGTCGCCTTCGATAAAATCCTGATCACCGAAGTCGACGGACTGATGGTCAAGGCCGGTGAAGCGGTGCAGAAAGTCCTGCCATCCCGCGATGTCTCGCCGGAACTGGCGATGAGTATCGACGAGCTGCAGATCCTCAGCTCTTCAGCCCGCAGCGCTCGCGCCGAAAACCGCCTCCGCCAAGCCTGCGATGAGTTCCGCAAAGTCATTGTCGATTCAGCCGCGCTGCAAACCAAGGCCGACGCCTTGTCGAAAGCCGTCGCCGGCAAGGATTACACCGTTCCCCGCCTCGGCGCCAAGATGATCTGGATCGCCGATCTCAAGCTCTGGGCCGCCAAGACCGAGCTCAGCAACGGCGAATTCCGCCGCTTCCGCGCCGGCCACCGCGCCACCATTCTCGCCAACGGCTCGCTCGATGGCGACCGCCAACCCGCCATCCAGGTCACCGAACGCGACGCCGAAGCTTTCTGCACCTGGCTCACCCGCGTCGCCCAGCAGAATGGCGATATCCCGAAAACCCTGCGCTACCGCCTCCCCAGCGCCGAAGAATGGCAGAAACTCGCCGCCTGCGGTAAAGACACCACCTACCCCTGGGGCGACGCCTTTTCGCCGCCGAAAGACAGCAACTTCGGCAGTGAAGCGACCCTCGATCCCGGCGAAAACCTCGATCTCGAAGGCTACAAAGACCGCTTCCCCCTCACCGCTCCAGTCGATCTTGCGGGCATTCCCAACGCTTGGGGACTGGTCGGTATGTCGGGCAACGTCTGGGAATGGACGAGCAGCGCCGAAGCCGGTAAGAACCAGGTTCTCGGCGGCTCGTGGATGACTAATAACCGCGGCGAAGCTTCACTCAAGCCGAGCGGTAACCTCGCTCCGGCGGAAGCGCGGAACGACAACATCGGCTTCCGCATCCTCCTGGCGCCCGCACCATGATCGCCACCGCCCTCCTCGCCGGCTGGCTTGCCCTGACGCCGGAAGAAGCCGATAAGATCAACGAACAATTTCGCCTGATCGAAGCGAAAACCGAAGCCTCGATCAGCGTCGCCGCCGGTAAGCCCGCCACCGCCACCGCCGGCCTCCCGATCCGCCTTTTCGTCCGCCTCAAAAACAGCGGCGAAACCGCCCTGAAGTTCGAGCCCGGCATGTTGAGCATCCTCCGCGATGGCCTCGGCGGCGGCAAAGAGCTCGTGCTCAAGCCTTTGTTCGAGGCGCAGGAAACTGCCCTCCGGCAGCGGCTGGAAGCCCGCAGCCTTTTTCTCGAACGCCTGAAGCTGATCAGCGACGATGAAGCGGCGGAATTTCTCCGCCTCAACTTCCCTCAGATGCCCCTCGCCGAACGCCGCCGCGACAAAGCTCAGCGCAGCCTCGAAAAAGACATCGACAGTTTAAAGAACGATCTCAAGACCCTGGCCGCCTGGAAAAACAGCGGCGCCATCCCCGCCGGCGGCAGCCTCGAGTTCGCCTTCAAAAGCACCCTTCCCGCCGGTTTTGACCAGAATGCCGCCGAATGCCGCCTCACCTTGCGCCTGAAAGCCCCCACCGGCCTCGTCCTCAATCTCCCCGCGGAAGCCCAGGTGGAGTGAAAATCTGTTGACTCCAAAGGAGTCGCGGATTTCAGCCCAGGGTTGAGCCGCATCGGCGACACCCTGGGTCTGAGGGAGTTATAAAAATCGACCCCAACGGGGTCGCGGAGCTCAAGCTGCTGCAGAGGTTTTTAGGTTCAGCGCAGGGATCCTTTGACCCCTTCAGGGTCGGCAATCCTCACTGATTTTAACCCAGGGTGTCGCCGATGCGGCTCAACCCCGGGCTAAAATCGCCGACCCGCTTCGGGGTCGAGCAAGTGAGCACAAAACTCGTTCCATTGCGGAATCTAGGTTCAACCTTTCAACCTTTTAACTGTCCATCTGTTTCAGCGCTTGCCGGATACCGAAAAGTAGGCAGAGCGCGACGAGGATGATGATCGCGGTGAGCAGCCCTTTCTGGGCAAAGAAGCCGACGGCTTTGGCCTGCACCGGCTGGCGATAGAGCGGATTCGGTGCTTCGGCACCGGCGCTCCAGCTCAGCGCAGCCAGGCGCGGCATCTGGGCGATGACGCTGGCGAGATCATATTCCGCCGCTGCCAGATCGGCCCGGCCATAGGCGACTTGCCAAGTGCCCGCACGCTCTCCCGTCGGCGCTAGGAAAATCAGGTCGCGAGCCGCGACCCGGGCCGTGAGCGTGGTGAAACGCAAGTCCTGGTTGTCGCCGTTGCGAATGACCAGGCGGCAGGAACGGCTCGACGGAGCTTCGCAGCTGAGACTGAGATGACGGAGACGCTGAGTGCCTTCGCCAAGGACCGAGAAATGCCCCTGGGAGAGGCTTTGCCAGTGACCTGGAGAGACCTCGGTTTCGAGGCGAACCGGACGGCAGAAGTCGCTGTCGGGACTGTCGACTTGCAATTCCACCCAGCCCAGGCCGCCGCTGTTGAAGCTGAGGGTCTGGATCTGCCCTTCCTGGGGATCGCGTCGGCTGGCACTGCTGAAGACGATGGGGATGGCCTCGTACACGGTTTCTTGGCTCGCCACCGGGCTGACGCTGGAGAAGCGCAATTCGTCGATGCGGAAGGGGCGGATTTCTTCGTTCTGAGTGACGCTTTCGCTGTGTCCCTGGCTGCCGGCTTGGCGGACGATTTGCCGGCTCCGCGATTGCTGCAGATCGGTAGCTCGCGGGAAGTCAAGACGGAGATAGCGGGCAGCCGGACGCGGCAGGAGAATTTCATTTTGGGCCAGATCGAGAAATCTGCGGTAATCGCAAAGCCGGCCTTCGGCCAAACTTTGCCAATGCTCGCGATCGGCGCTGTCGCTGATCACCACCGTGCGTTCATAATCGTGCAGCGGGCTGATCACTTCCAGGATGCGGGCGCCGGCCTGCCCGAGGTCGACTTCGAGGATGAGATGCGCGTCTTTCTCCTCGGCCCGGAGAGACTTGGCATTCATCGATAGGCGCTGCTCGCGACTGACGCTGCGGCTGCGGATCTCCAAGACATGAGGATGGACCTTGCCATCGTGAAAGAGGCGGAGGTCGGCGAAATCAGCGCGACACGCGGCCACCAGGATCGGGTCCACCGGCAGCCGCTGCAAACGCCCCTCGCCGCTGGCCGGGTTCAGGGGACGCAACAAGGGCAGCTCGCTGAGCTCGGTGGCGGCAAGTCCGAGACTGCAAAAATAGAGGCCGAGAAGAAATTTTTTCATCGTTGAAATTCCGGGGGTTAAAAGGCTCAATCGAGACCGAGATCGCGATAGATCGCCGCATTGATCCGGTTGAGGCGGAGATTGTGCTTGTCGTCGCCAGGCTGGCCGTTGAAGATGAAGGCGACGGCGAGATCGTGGCGAGGATCGCCGTAGGCCGCGGAACACTGGTTGCCGTTGTGGCCAAAGGTGTCGCCGGAGCAGTGCGGCCCGAAGGAGTAGGGATAATCGCGCTGATGGCGCTTCGAATCGAGCATGAAACCCAGGCCCCAGTCGATGGTTTTGCCGAAGGTCAGGTCGAGCAGGCCTTCGCGATGGCGATGCAAGAGCGTGTCGACCGTGCAGGGGTTGAGCACGCGGCGTCCCTGCCATTCGCCGCGACCCAGCATCATCTGAATGAAGCGGACCAATTCATTCGCGGGGCCGCGTCCGGAAGCGCCCGGACGCAAAGGGCAGCGCGAGCTGCCGCCGGTGCGATCCATGGAGGGACGAGGCTCGCTCGCATCGGTGCGGAAAAAGCCGCCGACATCGCTGTCCGGCGCCCGGGCGATCAAGGCGCAACGGCTCATGTCGAGAGGAAAGAAGATCTCGTCATCGACGAAGCGGTCCAAGCTGCGGCCGTCGAGGCGACGGACGATCTCGCCGAGGAGGTAGAAGCTGGTGGCGACATGATAGCCGGCGCTGCGTCCGAGAATCCAATCCTTTTCCATCGGCATGGCGCAGATGGCGGCGATGGATTCCTCCCAGTTCATTTCATCGAGGCGGGCGTTGAGGATGCGGAGTCCGCAAGTGTGGGTGAGCAGATGGCGGATGCTGATGCGCTCTTTGCCTTGCGCCGCAAATTCCGGCAGCACTTCCGCCACCGGCTGATCCCAGTCGAGCCGCCCGGCTTCCTGCAGCAGCGCCACCGCGACGGCCGTGACCGGTTTGGTGCAGCTCATCCACGGCAGAATGGTCTGCGTCGTCATCGCTTCCCCGGGGGCCCGCTCCCCGATCGCAAAATCCGCGATGCTCTCGCCGTCGTGGAAAATCGCCACTTGGGCGCCGAGGTGTAAACGCAAGTCGATGCCGTGTTGAATCTCGGCGCGGGTGTGAGGGAAATCCATGAATTCGAGTCGGGGGCTGAGTTTGAGTGTGACCCACTATACTTCGCGGATTCCGCAGCGGAACCCGATAGGATTCTGGTCGTTCAAATGCAGTAAACTATGTCGCATTTCTACGAGTTCTTGCCCCGAAGGGGCTGCCTGACCTTAGCCTGGGGTGGAGCCGAGGAACGAGGTGCAACCCCAGGTTTCAAGCATATCGATCCGAGCCCTGAAAGGGCGACTTGAAGCTTCGGCATGGACGGACAATCCGAACTTGATTTCGACCCGGGTTCTCAGGTCGCCCCGCTGGGGCACGAAGCTCATTTTCTCTTCACCCGGGGCTGCGCCTCGTTCCTCGGCTCCACCCCGGGCTAAGGTCGTGTCGCCCCTTCGGGGCTGCAAAACCCCTCCCCTGCCTCACATCTCCTTGCCGAGATGCCGGACGAAGAGCTCTTCGAGGGAGAGATCGTTGGGGATCACTTGCAGGCCGACTTGCGAGCGCAACTGATCGAGCAGACGCTCGTCGGGACACTCGAGCAGGCAGTTCCACACCAGGCCGTTCTTTTGGGATTGGATCAAGCCGGGGACGACGAAATCGGGGCCCGGTTCGCGATCGAAAAGAAGCTGCACCGAGCGGAAGCGGCGCTGGATCTCCTCCAGGCTGTCGTGCAGGGTCAAACGTCCCTCTTTCATCACCGCGATGCGATCGGCCAAGCGCTCCAGGTCGGCAAGCAGGTGGGTGGAGAGGATCAGGGTGCATCCTTCGACCGCGCCGAGCAATTCGATCAAGGCGTCGAG
>JAYTMY010000288.1:0-3921 GCA_043748535.1 Lentisphaeraceae bacterium
TTCGACGCCTTCCGGGATCTGGATCTTCAGCTTGGCGATGAAGAGCTTCGAGCTGATGATGCGGCGGATGCCGGCTTTGCTGAGGCATTCAGCGAGGGCAGCGGGCGGCATGGTGGCGTTGAGGAAGACCGGGTTTTTGCCGCCGGTCCAGGCGGCGAGAGCGGAGGCGGCGGCGGGGACACAGTTGGGCAGCAGCATGCCGATGTTTTGGTCGCCGGCACAGCGGCGGATAAAGAGGCGGCGCAGAGCTAGGGATTTGATCAGAAATTGGGCATTGCCGACCGGCTCGCCTGCGCCTTCCGCAAAGGTTTTGCTGAAGGGGGCACGACTGAGGGTACGGAAGGCTTGCGAGGGGATGCTGCGCAGGTGCCTGGCGCGGTCGATTTCGGCGGCAAGTTCGAGGTCGGCGACGGCCGATTGAGCTTCCTGCGGTCCGGCATCGTCGCTCAGCGGTTTGCCGATGCGGATGTCGGCGGGCCAGGGGAAGCTGCCGGTGTAGTGGAGCTGCAGGCGTTCGCCGCGGCGCATCGACAGCATGGCGCCCCAGAGGTTGCCGAGGAGGATCGGCAGCTTGACGACCTTGGTGCCTTCCGGAATCATCCGGGTGAAGCCGGCTCGGAATTCATTCATCCGGCCGGAGCGGGTCAATTTGCCTTCCGGGAAGATGCACAGGACTTCGCCGGCGGCGAGGACCTTGCGTCCCGCTTCGAGCGCGGCGATGGTCGCCTTGGCACCTTTTTCCGGCACACAGACAAAGTCCATCCATTGGCAGAGCTGCTTGATGCCAGGCTTGTTGTAATAGGTTTCACCGACCATGAAACGCACCGGGCGGGGCACGGCCGCGGTGATGATCAGGCCGTCGGCCCAGGTGACGTGGTTGGGGAGGAGCAGGACGGCGCCACTGGTCGGGACGTTCTCGATCCCTTGGCAGCGCATCCGATAGATGGTGCGGGCGATGCTGACGACGACAAAGCGGATGATGAACTGCGGCAGCATGTAGAAGGCGATGGCGCAGGCGACGGTGGTGAGTCCGGCGGCGGCGTAGAGGACGAAGCTCGAATCGAAATCGACCTTGTTCTCGATGGCATATTTCTGCGCGGCGAAGAGACCAAGCGAAGCGCCGAGCATGCCGACGAAGCCGACGAGGTTGTTGGCGGCGAGGGCGCTACCGCGGACCGATTCGGGCAGCTCTTCTTGCAGCCAGGTTTTCAGAGGGATGGCGAAGAGACCACCGAAGACGCCGATGCTGGTGAGGGCAAAATACACCGAGAGAGGCAGGGTGGCCTTGCCCTCGATCATGACCGGAATGGTCGGGATCAAGGCAAGCCAGAGGATGCTGCCGATCAGGCCAAGAGCGCCAAAAGGCACCAGTCCAAGCTCGGCGCGGCCGCGGGACAACCAACCGCCGAGAGCACAGCCGGCACCGATGCCGAGTGTCAGGCCAACCAAGGCTAGGGAGCGAGCGTTGTCATCGACGCCAAACTGGAATTTGGCGCGACTGAGGAAGGCGGCGATGATCAAGACAGCACAGGAATAGAAAAGTGCTTCACCAAGCGCGGCCAGGGTCAAAGCCCGGCGGGAGAAAAGGGCGCGGAAACCACTGACCAAGCCTTGTTCGGCGACACGTTCGGGAGTCGGCAGACGAGGCAGAAACTGGGTCGCTCCCCAGCCGAAAAGAGCAAAAACCGGGATCAGGATGGCCATCTTGGGGTGCTCGCTGACCGAGCCGGCCAAACCCATGCCGAAGATAATGCCGACAAATCCGAGCATTTCGACAAAGCCGTTGGCGCGCGGCAGGGCGTTACCGGGGAAGAGCTGCGGCATCGCACCGAGGCGAGCCGGCGAAAAGAAGGTCGTGATCACGGCGATACCGGTCACGCAGGCGAGGACGCCCCAGACGTTGGTCATCTGATGAGTCGCGAGTTGGTAGGTGATCCAGGCAGCGGGCAAAGCGAGAAGAAGCTCCGCCAACTTGGCGATTTTCATCACCCGGTCGCGCGGCAGGCGGTCGGATGCCAGCGCCGCCCACCAGGCAAAAACGATGAAGGGCAAGAAGAAAAGGGTCGACACCAAGGCATTGGTCTGCAGGTCGACCTGTTCCTTGACCTCCGCGGTACTCTCTCCGAGTTGCGCCACGGCGACGGCACCGCAAAGGAAGATGGCGCTCTGCTTGAGGAAATTATCGTGAAGGACGCCAAAGAAATGGCTGCCGCCGATGCCGAGGTAGTTTCTCATCTTGCTCATGTGGGGTCTCCTGGAAGTTCGTCTGAGTCAATATGCCGCCAGCTAGCTGAGGCGACATCTTGGTTTTATCTGGATTGTGTATTGCTTCTGTCAATGAATGGATTGTGGTTTCATGCGTCGCAAGGCGCGGTCATGGGCGAAGGACTAGTTCCCTTGCCTTGCAGGCAAGCGGCTCATGAGTCTGGTTTCTCCGACGCTTTGCCGGGTTTCTCCGACGCTTTGCCGGGTTTCTCCGACGCTTGCATCGAGTCGTTGAGCACTTCCCATATTCCGCCTTTGTTGGCTCCGAGGCGCTGGATTTTACCGGATGCGATCAATTCGACACAAATCCGCTTCACCGTGCTCAGCGACTTGCCGGTTTTGTCGGCGAGAGACTCCTTGGTGATCGAAGGATCGCTTGTCATCAGCCGTAAGATTTTTAAATCCAAGGAGCTTACTTTCAGGTTTTTCCGAGGTTTTTCTGGGTTCAGTTCAGGGTTCAGTTCTGGGTTCAGTTCTGGGTTCAGTTCTGGTGCCACTTCTGGTGCCACTTCTGGTGTCACTTCTGGTGCCACTTCTGGTGTCACCATCGGGCGCGAAAGAGAAATCTGGACGCCACCGAAGCAAAGTTCGATTTGCGGCGGCGGCAAAGCGGCGGCACGGCAGGCTTGGAAGATCTTTTCGATGCCGAGACCCCAAGAATCGATGTAGCCGGCCTTGTAGCAGACCTCGGCGATCAAGGGATTGCGAGGGACGGAGATGTGTCGACCCATGAGTTGGTCGAGGCTGAGTTCCTCCGGCAGTTCACCGGCATTCCACAGGCTGAGGCGGCGATCGAAGACCTTGAGCTGGGTCATGCTGCCGAGGTAGTTGCGGTGGACCAGGGCATTGAGGATCATTTCCCTCAAGGCCGGAACGGGGTACTCCAGCTCTTCGATGCGCTGAATGCCTTCGAAGCGGATGGGTTTGATCAGGAACTTGTGCTCAAGGACCTCAATGATGTCCTTGAGCATAAAAATCAGGTTGCCGTCGCAGACTTCCTGGAAACGGATGTCTTCATCGCTAGAGCCAAAGCGGCCGATCTTGACGAAGAGGTTGGGGTAGAATTCGCCGGGGTCCTTGCCGAAAAGCACCAAGGCTGCCCGGGTCAGACCGTCGCGAGTGAGCAGGCGGAGCTTCTTCAGCACTTCTTCGTCGGTCAGATCGGCGAGATCAGGAAGGCGGCCAGCTTTGGCGGCATCTTTCTTGAAAGTTTGAATCGATCTGGAATCGATGTCGGACAAGTTCGCCTTGGCTTCGATCACGGCGTCCCATGTCTTGCCAAACTTCTTCAAGAGGAAGTCGGTGAGATAGTTGCCCTTGAGTTCCTGCTTGGTGCTGCCGGAACGGGTGTAATAAGCGCCACGGAGAGAAATCGGGACACCGGAGGGCTCGACGCGGATTTCGATCAGCTCCTTGCCCGACTCCTGTCGCAGGTTGATCTGCGGCATCAATCCTAATGCATCGCGGATCTTATTGGGCAGCTCATCCAGCAATTCCTTGGCTCGCGGCAAGCCGACGATGACACCTTCATCATCCTTGCCGATGATCAACAGTCCTCCTTGGGCATTGGCAAAGCCGCAGATCCACTTGAGGTAGTCGTCCCTCCAGCTCTCTTTCCATTCGACGTTCTGACTCTCGCGCATAAGGGTCAGTGTT
>JAYTMY010000289.1:0-1594 GCA_043748535.1 Lentisphaeraceae bacterium
GACCCGCTCGATGCGCAGCGCCATCCTGGAAGCGCCCGGCCTCGCCGTCATCTCCGAATGCAAAAAAGCCTCGCCCAGCGTCGGCGTCATCGAAGCCGACTACCGTCCCGCCGAAATGGCCGCCTGCTACGAAACAGCCGGCGCCGCCGCCATCTCCTGCCTCACCGATCGCGACTATTTCCAAGGTTGCGCCGAGGACCTGAAGGCCGTCCGCGCCGCGGTCAAAATCCCGGTTCTGCGCAAGGATTTCGTCATCGACGAAGTTCAAATCGACGAAGCCCGGATCTGGGGCGCCGACGCCTTCCTGCTGATCGCCGCCATCCTCAGCGTCGAAGAAATGCAGCGCTTCATCGCCCATGGCCGCCGTCTCGGTCTCGACGCCCTGGTCGAAGTCCACGACGAAGCGGAAATGCGCGCCGCCGCCGCCGCCGGAGCTGAAATCGTCGGTGTCAACAATCGCGATCTGCGCAGTTTTCAGGTCGATCTCGGCCTCACCTGCCGTCTCGCGCCCTTCGCTCCGAAAGGAGCTCCCCTGGTGGGAGAAAGCGGCATAAAAACCCCGGCTGACGCGCGTCAGCTCGAGGCTTGTGGTTGCCGTGCCATCCTGGTTGGCGAATCCTTGATGCGCCAAGGTCCGGAAGGCTGCGGTCAGCTGTTGAAAGAATTGGCGGGACTTCCCGCCGAAAAGTGATCCACGGCCTGCCGGTTCAAGATTCATTGTAGCTCGACCCCGAAGCGGGTCCGAGAATTTAGCCCAGGGTTGAGCCGCATCGGCGACACCCTGGGTGAGAAGAAGTTATGATTCCCGACCCTGAAGGGGTCAAAGAATTCTTCGTTGATTGTGGATCTGTTTACTTTTTAGCAGCTGCCAACTTCTCCGGCGGCAAAACCCCTCTGACGATCTTCTCGCGCAATTCCGGCAAAGCTTGTTCGTAGACGCCGCGCGGGCTGAGGCCGCGGCGCTTGGCGATGCCGGCGGCGAGACCGACGATTTCACCCATCATGCCGCAGGTGCGCATAACACGGGTCGCCCCGAGCGCTTCGCCGTCGACGCTGATGTTGCGGCCGGCCATCCACAAGTTGTCGATATTGCGGGAATAAAGAGAGCGGTAAGGAGCCCAATAAGGACCTTTGTATTTGTACTCCTTCGAGTCGGTGGCTCGAGAGATGAAGGGGTCCTCTTCGGAAGCGGCGATGAACTTGGGGTCGGGCGTGTGCAGATCCAGGTGCCAAGTGCAGGGGAAGACGGCATCGGGCCATTCCCGGCCCTTGCGGAAGTCGTCGCCGCTGATCACCACATCGCCGATGAGGAGGCGGGATTCGCGTTTGCCGGCGATGAAAGCAGCCCATGCGAGCTCACGGTCGGGATAGGCCTTGTCGACGTTCTTGAGAGCGTCCCAGGCTCCATACATGGCGCGCAGGTTCTGGTCGCGCACCTGCTCCATCTCGTCGATGGGGTGGCGATCGAAACCAGATTCCCAGAACCAATCGCCGAAGTTGCTAGCGCCGGCTTTCTTCCATTGGGCTGTTGATTTGCCGCGGCCGGGGAAGGGTTTGTCACTGAGATCGACGGCCCAAGGGCAGCGCGGGAAAA
>JAYTMY010000290.1:0-1609 GCA_043748535.1 Lentisphaeraceae bacterium
GTTGAGCCGCATCGGCGACACCCTGGGTTGGAAGGGGTTATGATTTCTGACCCTGAAGGGGTCGCGGATGGTCCTGGGTTGCTGCGGTTTTTAGGTTGATCGGATTGCCGGTGGCCTTGGCCTGACCGTTGCCGGAGAGAGGGTCATCGATAGTCGCTCCCGCAAGGCCAGTGTCGACGCCGTTATTCATGTCAAAGCTAATTCCGGGCATTTTCTAGCAGCCCACCCAGCTCGTCACTGCCAGCATTCTGCCTAGAAGCTACAAACCTGGTGCCGTTCTTCCCCAGCGGGCGGCTAGGGCATTTCCATGGTGTACATTGGCGCCGCAAAAAAACGGATTCACGCCATGAACATCCTCCTCATCCTCCCCCCCCTGACCCAGCTCAATACGCCTTATCCCTCCACCGCCTACCTCAGTGGCTTCCTCCGCCGCGCCGGCCACCAAGTCACGCAGATCGACCTCGGCCTCGAACTGGTCCTCGAAATCTTCAGCCGTGAGCGATTAAGCCAGGTCTTTGACCTCGCGCGTCGCGTCAAAAAACCCTCCGATTCCCTGAGCTTGATCCTCGATCAGGAGGACGCCTATGTCAGCAGCGTCGATGCCGTCATCGCCTTCTTGCAAGGTCGCGACCCGACCCTGACGCACCGCATCAATTCCCGCCGCTTCCTGCCCGAAGGCAAGCGCTTTGTCGCCCTCGAACAATTGCCCGAAGGAGTCTTCGGCAGCCTCGATTCGACCGAGAAGGCCCGCCATCTCGCCACCCTCTATCTCGAAGACCTCTCCGACCTGATCAAGGAAGGCGTCTCCAGCCGCTTCGCCTTCGGACGTTACGCCGAAAGCCTGGCGGTCTCCGCCAACAGCTTTGACGAGCTCGATAAAGCCCTCCGCCAGGCCCCCGACTTCCTCGATCAAATCATGCTCGACATCCTGCGTCGCCATGTCGCGGCGACCAAGCCGGAACTCACCTGCCTCAGCGCCCCCTTCCCCGGCAACATCTACGCCGCCCTGCGTTGCGGCGGCGAAGTCCGCAAACTCCTCCCCAAAAGCTGCGTCAGCCTCGGCGGCGGCTACCCCAACACCGAGCTCCGCCAAGTCAGCGATCCGCGCGTCTTCGACTTCGTCGACGCCATCACCCTCGACGACGGCGAACTGCCGCTCAGCCGCCTCATCGCTCACCTGCAAGGCGAGCTGACGCGCGACGAGCTCTGCCGCACCTTCATGCGCGATCCGCAAAAAACCGTCGTCTGGCACAACGGCGCCAACTTGCCCGACATCCCCCACAGCGAGACCGGCTGGCCGGATTACGCCGGTCTGCCGATGGATCGCTATCTCTCGGTCATCGAAATGGCCAACCCGATGCACCGCCTGTGGAGCGACGGACGTTGGAACAAGCTCACCGTCGCCCACGGCTGCTACTGGAAACGCTGCACCTTCTGCGACACCGGCCTCGACTACATCTCGCGCTACGACGAAGCCCCCGCCAACCGCCTCGCAGACCGCATGGAAGTGGTGATGAAACAGACCGGCCAAAGCGGCTTCCACTTCGTCGATGAAGCCGCTCCGCCCGCCGTCCTGCGCGAGCTCGCCCTCGAGATCCTCCGCCGCGGC
>JAYTMY010000291.1:0-17374 GCA_043748535.1 Lentisphaeraceae bacterium
CACAAGCGACTGCTGGAGATTGTCGATGAGATGACTATCCTTCACATGGAACTTCTCAAGGCTAATGCGGTCGACCCGGAGAACTCGTGACTCTCGAGCCAATTCATCGATGATTTTTTTATCCAATTCGATCGATTCACCGCGGACCTTGAGGGTCGCCTGTTTGCCGCATTCTTTGCTGACATCGCGGACCAGACGCTGGAAGCGTTGGAAGAGCGGCGCGACTGGCACCATGCGGGCTTTCATCACTGCGTTTTGCAGCGTGCCGCTGTGGCGGCCAAGTTCTTGTACTGCCTCGCCGAGTCGGCCGGCGGCATCTTTGAGTTGCAAAAGAGCTTCTTCGGCAGCGGCTGAGCCGCGGCGGTTGCTGATGACATTGAGCGATTTGGTAATGTTGTCACTGAGACTGCTGACGCGAGCGCGGGCGATGACCATTTCGCCAACAGTGTTGAGCAACTGGTCCAAACGGGCGGCATCGACGCGCACCGTTTCGGTATTGTGAGAAATGGCTTTTCCGGCTTCTTGAGGGTGCTCGTCGGCGCTCGCCTTACTGGTGCTTGCCGGAGGGGCTGCTGCGGCCACGGGAATGGTCAGAATACGGACTTCGGCAATCTGATCGACCTGAAGAATTTTTCTGAGCTTATCGGCTTCAGTGGCGGTGGCAAAGAGCAACTCCATCTCGGTCACGTCCGGCAGGCCATCTTCCAATTCTTTAATCGTCGGTTTGGCAATCAGAATATCGCCGAGATCGCTGGCTTGTTTACAGGCCATATAAAGCCGCAAATCGGGGATCATCACATCCTTGTCGAGGACGAGAATGACTTGGTAGACATGCAGCCCCTCATCGTGAGCTTTTTTGATTTCGGCATGGGCTTGAATCTGGAGGGGGCTGACCGGGGGCTTGCTTGGCCCGGACTTGGCGGACGGTGGCGATGCCGGCAACACCGCTTGCTCATTCTGCGAACTACGCTGCAGATAGAGATGAATTTCCTGGTCAAAATTGTGACAATCCAAGGGGCTTTCATCACCGGCTTCCACTTGATCCGCGCCCAAGCCAATCAGATCTTTGCCTAAAAACAAAATGCGGCAGCGGCGGGCGATTTCGTCGGGGTCATTCGGCCATTCGGCGCTGAGAATACTTTCGCACTGGTGGGTGATCTTGGTGAGCGATCGCAGGCCCATCGCGGCGGCGGCGCCTTTTAAGCTGTGCAACTGACGAAAAACTTCCGGCTTGAGGCCGAGATCGCCTTTTTCCAGGTCCATCAAAAGTTGATCGAGAAGCGACAGGATTTCTTGCGTGTACGAAACCCAAGCTCTGACGTTGCTGCGCATTTCCGGGATGACGCTCAAGCTGTCCAGATTCTCTTTGCTGCGCTGATATTTGATCAACTCCGGTTCATTTTCGCTAATGATGTAGGCTTCCAGTTCGGGAGCTTCGACCGCGTTCAGCAGAGCATGGATGTCGGACTTGGTGAAGATGAGGAAATTGAGATGACCGTTGAGGCTTTCCATCGGCGCAAAGAGATCCAAGCTCAGAGGAAATGAGGGGAAGGTGATGATCGCGGCGAGGCGACGGCTGAGCAAGGCATGGAAATCGAGTGGGTCATAGCCTGGGCGGAAGATCTGCTTCAGGTCGACATGCAGCAACCAAGCGGCTTCGCCGTTTTCCGCGGCTTCGATGATGGATTCGATATGTAAGGCGTTAATCTGGCCGCTGGCCCAGGCCGGAAGACGAAGTTTGCCTTTGTTGTTGGGGAGGGTGAGACTGAGCTTCGATTCGGGTAAAATGCTGATCTGCGGCGGCGGCAGGGATTGCACCTGGTATTGCGCCGCGAGAGGCACATC
Source organism: Lentisphaeraceae bacterium (assembly GCA_043748535.1). Classification (GTDB taxonomy): domain Bacteria; phylum Verrucomicrobiota; class Lentisphaeria; order Lentisphaerales; family Lentisphaeraceae; genus CAMCSH01. The sequence goes on from JAYTMY010000291.1 coordinate 1,846, forward strand.
CTGCATCGCCAGAATCGCATCCATGGCGGTCAAGGCCGAGATCATGTCGGTACCGGTTTCGCTGCCGCTGCTGCTGATCCGCTCCATAATGGCGAGGAGCGCATCGGTGGCGCGGAGGCAGCCTTCCAAAACCGGTGGGGAGAAGCTGAGTTTGCCCTTTCGCACCTGGTCCAGGACGGTTTCCAGACGGTGGGTCAGGCCGACCGTGGCGGTGAACTCGAGGAAGCCGGCAGCGCCTTTGATCGAGTGCGCCGCGCGGAACATCTGGTCCACCGTGCCGGCCGCCGCATTGCCTTTTTCGAGAGCCAAGATGCAGTGACTGAGAACGTCCAGCTGCTCCTTCGCTTCTTCGACAAAAGCGCTGATCATTTCGGGGTCGCTGTTCATCTCGTTCATGGGAGATTTCCTCAGGTTTTCGGAGAGCTGATATTTTTGCGGTAGATGGTCGGCTGGATGGTGGTGTAAGCTTCGTGGCAGCAAGGCAGGACCTCGGAGCCGCCGAGGTAGAGATAGCCACCGGGCTTGAGCTTGCGGGTGACGTGATCCATCACCAGTTTTTTGCTGGCGTCATCGAAGTAGATCATGACGTTGCGCAGCATCACCACATCGACCGGGGGGAAGGCGGGGGCATTCATCAAGTTGTGGTGCAAGAACTCGATGTGGCGACGGACTTCCGGCCGAACGCTCCAGCCATCAGCACTGGCGGTGAAGAACTGCTCGCGACAATAGGTCGTCACTTTCTGCAGGGAATATTCACGGTAATGCGCCGCTGCGGCGGCTTCGAGAACGCGGGTGCTGATGTCGGTGGCGATCACCTGATACTGATCCGTCCGGCCGGCATCGGCCAGGACATTGGACAGGCCGATGGCGAGGCTATAGGTCTCTTCGCCGCTGGAGCAGGCGGCGCTCCAGGCGCGGAAGCGGCTCGTCGGTGCCGCCGGATTGTGCTTCAACCATTCGGGAAGGGCGATGCCGAGGAGATGGTCCCAATGTTCCTTGTGGCGGAAGAAATAAGTCTCATTAGTGGTCAAGGAGTCGATGAAATGAGTGAACTCGGTTTTTCCCGCCGGGCTGGCGATCCAGTCGAGATAGGCCGGATAGGAATGAATAGCACAAGCTTGCAGACGGCGGCGGAGGCGTCCCTGCACCATTTCCTGCTTGCTGTCGGGCAGGCGAATGCCGCAATGTCGATAGATGATCTCCTGGACACGCCGGAGGTCTTTCATCGTCAAGACGGAGGACTCAGTGATACTGGGGGTCATGGACGGTCCGAACTTGAGTTAAGAGTTAAGAGTTAGGAGTTAGGAGCTCAGAACTCATGTTCACCACAGCGGCACAGAGAACACTGAGTCAGGAAATAATAAGAAGTTTTTTTCGAAATGAGCTCTCTCTGTGTCCTCTGTGCCTCGGTGGTGAAATGATTTTTTGTTAAAACCGGGTTTTCGCGAGATCGGCTTTTTCCGGTGAGCTGAGGACTTTTTCCAAGTCGATGATGAGAAGAATGCCTTTTGCGACCTTGGCCATGCCGACGAGATAATCCTTGGCCATGGACGAGATGGAATCGGGTTGGGGCATGATGTCTGAGCGCGGGATTTTCATGACTTTGCTGACCGAGTCGACGATCATGCCGATGCTGCGATCCTCCAGGCGTGAGATCATGATGCGGGTTTCCTGATTGTTCGGTCTGACCCCCATCCCGAGGCGTTTGCGCAGATCAATGACCGGAACGATAATGCCGCGCAGGTTGATCACTCCTTCGATGTAGGCAGGGACTTGCGGCACCTTGGTGATGCCTTCAAGGAGGATGATTTCTTTGACTTTGGTGATTTCGACGGCGAAATCTTCATCCCCGAGGTGGAAGGTGACAACTTGCAGCTGGCTCTGCGCCTTCAATGTGGTTTCGGTGCTCATTTGGGGCTCACTTTGGGTTTGAAATATGCGACTTGGACTTGCTCATTCCGTATAAAGGGCTTTTGACTTCGGCCCGCTGCTGCGCAGTTTTTCAGCCTGATGCTTAGGTTCGTGGGTCTCAATTTTGGCGCGGTTTTGAGGAGGGGCAGGCGGCGGGCTGTGGCGCTCGGCGGCGCTGGGCTGCCCCGTCAGCTTAAAGCGGCTGACGATGGTCTGCAGGCGCTGGGCCTGGGCAGACAGCTCTTCGGCGCTGGCGGCCATTTCTTCGGCAGCCGAGGAGTTCTCTTCGGTGACGGCGGAGATGGTGAGAACGGCGTCGCTGACCTTGGTGGCGACGGCTGCCTGTTGCCCGCTGGCGCTGCAAATCAGGCGCATTTCATCGGTGGTTTTGGTAATGCCGCCGGAAATTTCGACGAGGGCTTTGCTGACGGCGAGGGAATGGACCGATCCTTCCTGGACCCGTTTGCTGCTGGCGTCGATCAACTCGGTGATTTCGTTAGCGGCATTGCTGCTGCGCTCGGCCAGTTTGCGGACTTCGTCGGCGACGACGGCGAAGCCGAGGCCATGTTCACCGGCGCTGGCGGCTTCGATGGCGGCGTTGAGGGCGAGTAGATTGGTCTGGTTGGCGATCTGGCCGATGGTGTTGATGATCTTGCTCATCTGCTGCGAGCTGTCATTGATCAGTTGCATGGCTTTGAGCGAATCCTGGACGGTGCGGCTGCCGCCGTCAGTCGCAACCCTGGCGGTCTCGGCGATAGCGGCGGCCTCGCCCGCACCTTTGGCGGACAGGTTGACCGATTTCGACAGATCTTGGACGGAGCTGTTGATGTCGCAGAGGGTGTTGGCCTGGCTCTGGGCGCCGTTGGCGATGCTTTGGGCGCTGGCGGCGAGTTCTTCCGAACTGGCGGACGTGGTTTCGGCGGTGGATTGAATTTCTCGCATCGACTCATTCAAGGCAGCGGCCATGGAGTTCATCGAGCGGGCCATGTCACCGACTTCATCATTGCCGATCTTGTTGATCGACACGGTGAGGTCGCCCTCGGCGATTTTTTTCAAGGCGGCGGCGGCTTCATTGACCGGGCGGGTGATGCCGCGGGTGATGACCCAAGCAAGAGCCATACTGAGGAGGAAGCCGATGGCGACGCAGACTGCGATGATGAATTGATTTTTTTCTGCGGCGATGATCGATGATTGTGCTGTGGCGACGGACTTTTTGGCGGCGTCCTTGGCGGCCTTGCTTTTGGCTGCCGCGCTTTCTTTTTCACTGTCAGCAACCTCCATCTGAAGCTTGATCAAGGCTCCGAGTTCATTTTCAGCGGCGACGAAGAGGCTGCGCAATTCCGCCCGTTTGGCGAAACAGGCGGCGCGATTGACATCGGTAGGGGCAGCGTGGTAAGCTTTCACTTGACTGATGAAGGTGGTGTGTGCATCGATCCACTTGCCCCAGGTGCTGCTGTGGTCACTCCACCCAAGGATTTTGTCTTTTTGAAACTTGTCATTCCACGATTTGCCGTCGAATTTCTCCCACATTTTGGCCTCTTCCGGGGTCTGCGGCAGCGGACCATAGAGGACGTAGCCCTCCCAGGCGTTTTGGATCGCCTCTCCTTCACGGCGAATCGCATCTTCGCGAAGTTTGTCATCTTGGAAGACCTCTCTTACCAAGAGATTGGTTTCGGCCAGTTCAATTGCGGTCTGAGCTTCGTTCATCATCTCCAAGCCGAGGAGGCTGGGGAGGCGGACGACGCCGACTTCGGAGATCGATTGATTGAGCCCGTCGATTGATTTCTCCATACCGGAGATCGAGGTGGAAAGCTGCTTGATGTCATCGCCGGATTTACTGGCGTTGACAAATCCGACACCCCCAACGGCGATGAGCAGGGTGGTGGCGACCGCGAAACCGCCGAAAAGTTTGACTCCGAGTTTCATTGTAAGTTCCTTATTTTGAGCTTGATCAAGGCTAGAGAAGAATTGAAATTCCAGGCAAAGTATGCTTTGGCACAAAATTCAAACCGCAGGTTTTATGCCGATATCCAGCTCGCCGAGGTGGAAGCGGCTGACGATTTCTTGCAGGCGTTGGGATTGAGCCGACAGCTCTTCGGCGCTGGCGGCCATTTCTTCGGCGGCGGCGGAGTTGCCCTCGGTGACCGAGCCGGCTTGTTCGACGGAATGGCTGAGCTGCTTGACCACTTGTGCCTGGGATTGGCTGGAGGCGGCGATGCGCCCCATTTCGGCACTGGTGCGGTCAATGCCGGCGGCGATGTCACTGAGGGCGGCGCGAACGGCCTGGGAATGGTGCGTGCCTTCCTCGACTCGTTTCGAGCTCAAGGTGATGAGCTCGCTGATTTCACTGGCGGCGTTGCTGCTGCGTTCCGCCAGTTTGCGGACTTCATCGGCAACGACGGCGAAGCCGAGGCCGTGTTCGCCGGCGGAGGCGGCTTCGATGGCGGCGTTGAGGGCGAGCAGGTTGGTCTGATTGGCGATCTGGCTGATGGTTTTGATGATCTTGGTCATCTGTTGCGAGCTTTCGGCGATGCGTTCCATCGCCTGGAGCGAGTCGGCGACCGTGCTTTGCCCGACGGCGGCAGCGGCGGTGGCGGCGCTGGCCACTCGGCTGGCTTCGGTCGCACTGCTGGCGGATTCCAACACGGATTGGCTGAGGTGGGCGACACTGGAACGGATTTCGGTGAAGAGCTGAGCTTGAGTCTGGGCTCCATTGGCGATGTTCTGGGCGCTGGCGGCGAGTTCTTCCGAGCTGGCGGAGGTGGTGTCGGCGGTTTGCTTGATGTCGCTGACGGTGCCACTGAGCGACGTGGCCATGGCATTCATATCGGCGGCCATGTCGCCGATTTCGTCTTGGCTGGAGATTGCCACATGGGTATTGAGCTTGCCTCCGGCGATAGAGCGCAGGCCTGCAGAGGCGCTGCGGATCTGTCGTGTGATGAAGGCGCTGATCAACCATCCAAGCACGAGAGCGACCAAACTGCAAACGGCAATGATGAAGACGAGCTCTTGCTCGGACTTGTTGATGGCGGCTTTCGAGTTGGAGATTTCCTCCTTGCAGTCCTTATTGCGGCTCTCCAATGATATCAGGCTTTTGGCAACTTCGTCGGTGCTCGCGGCACTGAGAGAATTGATCGATTTATCCAGTTCCTGGGTCAAGGAACGAGCCCAGTCGGAGGCTTGTTTTTGAGCTCCAGTGGCGACTCTGGCGTCGTGATCACGAGTTTCAGCAGCTTCAATCAAGCTTAAAAGATTTTTTCGGATCGGCTCGAGTTTGTCTTTGCCGATGCCGGGAACTTCGGCGAGATGGCTCCATGCCGCTCGAAAGTTCTTCTCCAAGACTTCGTCGACGTTGACCGATTCGTCACCAGACATGTGTTCTTCGAAGTTGAGATGGCCGTTGGCGGTAAGGAATTTGGCTTGGGAAATTTTCCGCAAAGCGACACCATCGAGGTCGCTTTGCTTCTCCAAAGCCTGCAGCTGATCCTCGATTTCATCGTAGGCCTTGTCGAATGCCTGGTCTGCGGATGAGCCGACGGCACCATTGACTTTGTTGGTGTCTACCAATTTATCGAGAATGATCCCTTTGAAGTTTTTAAAGTCTTGCTTGAATTTCTTCAGCTCCTTAAGCAATTCCTCAGAGGAGACCTTGGTGACCGGCATCTTCATTTCACCGAGCTGGTAATCTCCCCCTTCCGCCAAGGTTTTGGCGAGACTTTCAATCTTGCTGAGGTCCGACTTGATGGCATCGCTTTTACCGAGCTTGTTGCCGAGTTCTGCGGCAGTGTCATTCTGGACTTTTTGAATCAAGACTTTGATCTCTGCCACCATCGCGGCCGTGAGCATCGAACGCTTGCCGAGGTTTTCTCCTTCGCGTCCCATCTCCGTCGCCTTCTGGCCGACGCTGGCCGTGACGGCTGCAGTGGCGCGATTCGCCTGGATGCCGATCATGCCGATCAGCACCGCGGCGCTGAGCGCTAGGGTGAAGCCGCCGAGGATCTTGGCTTTCATGTTCAATCGCATTGGCGGTCCTTTGGGTATTGGGTTTGATTCAAGATTTGAGTTGGAAGTGACTGATGCTGATTTGCAGGCGTTGGGCCATGGCGGCGAGTTCTTCGGCGCTGGCGGCCATTTCCTCGGCGGCGGCGGTGTTGGCACTGGAAACCTGGTTGATTTTACCGACCGCCTCGACGAGATCGCTGCTGATCTTGGCTTGACTCAGGCTCGCTGCGGTGATGCCCTGCATTTCGGCAGCGGTGCGTTCGACTCGGGTGGCGATCTCTCCGAGGACTTGTCGCACCCGTTCCGAGCTGAGGGTGCCTTCGTTGACGCGTTTGCCGCTAATTTCAATCAACTCGGTGATTTCACGAGCAGCGGAACTGCTGCGTTCCGCCAGCTTGCGGACTTCATCGGCGACGACGGCGAAGCCGAGGCCGTGTTCACCGGCGGAGGCGGCTTCAATGGCGGCGTTAAGGGCGAGCAAATTGGTCTGGTTGGCGATTTGGCTGATGGTCTTGATGATCTTGGTCATCTGTTGCGAGCTTTCTTGAATCCGCTGCATCGCCAGGAGGGATTCATCGACGGTCTCGCGTCCGCGTGTACTGGCGCTGCGGGCTTCTTCGGCGAGGCCAGTGGCCAGTTCGGCGCTGCTGGTGGCGCTGCGCGCGGAGGCCTGCACATTGCCGACGCCGACTTTGATGCCTTCGACGATGTTGCGCTGATCTTCGGCCCCATGGGAAATCGATTGGGCGCTGGCGGCCAGTTCTTCGGAGCTGGCGGAGGTGGTGTTGGCGGCCTCTTTGATTTCCCCCAAGGTTCGGTTCAAGGTCTCTACGACTTGTTGCAGCGACCGGGTCATGTCGCCGATTTCGTCGTGGCCGCCAGTAGCGACCGCGAGCGCCAGATCGCCCGTGGCGACTTGCTGAAGCTGAGCTGAGACGAGGCGGATGGAGCGGCTGATTTTGACGGTAAGGAGAAGGATGATGCCGAGGCTGAGCAGGAGGATGGCGGCGAAGGAAAAGAAGATCGTTTTCATGGTGCTGACGGCTTGCTGGTGCACGGATCTGGCGAGGATGCATTCGAGCGCGGCGACCGGCGCGCCATCGAGACCGGGGAACTCAACGTGGATTTTGGTTTGGGTTTCATTGAGATATTGAACCGCGGCGGCCCCGAGATTTTTATCGGGAGCCACCGAGCTCAAATCGAAATGGGTGAGCTGACTGAGCTGGGTGATTTTTTCGGGATCGAGGCGGCGGGCCATACACAGGAGTCCCTGACACGGACCTTTTCCTTCAGTGGTCAAAACCGGACGAATGGCGATCAACATCGGGCCATCCGGGAGTGCCAGTATGCCTTTGACGAGAAGATTGGCGGGCTGCCCCTTGGCGAGATTGTCATTGGCTTGTTTGACCAGAGTAGCAATTGCAGGGATCGCAGCCAGTCGAGTGTCAAAGTCTTTGGGCAGCGGCAGGACGGCTTGTTTGCTGATGTCGACCGAAGTACCACCGATGGGTTTGATCTCCGAGGTGAAATAATACAAAACATGGATCTTCATGCCGGCGACGATGGATGGCGGCGCGTTGTCGGTGAAAAATTTCTCTTCAGGTTTATTGACATAGCCAAACGAGGCATCCCAAGAGGCCCAGTCACTGCTCTTGGTGGCAATGCCCTCGATTTCATTATTCAGAGCATCGCGGATGATCATCTGAAATTGCTTGGCTTGATCCTGTTCGATCTTGTCAAAGGCAGGCATCACCACCTGCCTGGAGCCAATGGCCAAGAGGGCTAAAGCGAGGACTCCGGCCAATCCAGCAGCGAGTGAGAATTGACTTTGCAGTTTCATGGCGGGCACCTCTTTTAAGTTCCGAAATCGGGTATGATCTACTCGGTATAAAGAGCTTTGCTCTTGGGTTTCGCCGGAGCCGGTTTCGCCATTTCCTGTTGATCAGGAGGCGGCCGAGAAGCTGGCGGTGGCGATGGAGGCTTGGCGGCGCCGGGGGCTGCTGTCGCTGCGACTTGCAGGCGGAAGCGGCTGACGATGCCCTGCAGACGCTGCGCCTGGGCGGCGAGTTCTTCGGCGCTCGCCGCCATTTCTTCGGCGGAAGAGGAGTTCTCTTCGGTGACGGCGCTGGCTTTTTTGACCGAGGTGCTGAGCTTGCCGGTGACTTCTTCCTGGCTCGCTGACGCGGCCGCGATCTTCTGCATTTCTTCGGTGGTGCGTTTGACCCCGGCGGCGATTTCGTTCAGCACCTTGCTGACCGCTTCGGAGTGCAGCGTCCCTTCTTGGACGCGTTTTGAACTCAGCTCGATCAGCTCGGTGATTTCATTGGCGGCGTTGCTGCTGCGTTCTGCCAACTTACGAACCTCATCGGCGACGACGGCGAAGCCGAGTCCGTGCTCGCCGGCGCTGGCGGCTTCAATCGCGGCGTTGAGGGCGAGCAGGTTGGTCTGGTTGGCGATCTGGCTGATGGTGTTGATGATCTTGCTCATCTGGTGCGAACTTTCCGCGATTAGATGCATCGCCTTGAGGGAGTCTTCGACCGTGGTCTGGCCTTTGTCTGCGGCGGCGCTGGCGGCGACGGCCAGTCGGGTCGCCTCGGTGGCGCTGCGAGTCGAGCCGGCGACCGAGAGATTTAATCCCTGCACGCCGCCATTGATGTCGATGAAGGTGATCGATTGGCTTTGAGCGCCGCTGGAGATGCTCTGGGCGCTGGCAGCCAATTCCTCCGAGCTGGCGGAAGTGGTGTCGGCAGTGAGTTTGATCTCGGTGACGGTGTCATTGAGAGATTTGACCATGTCGTTCATGGTCCTGGCCATGTCGCCGATTTCGTCATAGGTATAGACCTTGACTTGGGTCGCGAGGTCTCCAGACGCGATGCGGCGGAGGCCATCGGCGGAGGCGCGGACTTGACGATTCAAGCTGCGGGTGAGGAAGATGCCGCCGAGAATGGCGGCGGCGAGACCGAGGCATGAGAGGATCATCAGCTTCAGACATTGGGAATCATACATCTGGGCTGACCGGGCTTCGTCAGCAGTCAGCTCTGCACTCGATTGCTTGACCATGTTCGCCGCCGCCGCTTCAACCAAGCGGGAGAGGTCGTTGAGTTGCTTATCCATATCCTTGAAAAGCGTGCTGCGCTTCTTGTCGGCGAGGAGGGTGGCGAAGATTTCCTTGCGGCGCCCCTCATCTGGCTTGCCGTCTACCAGGCCGGAGTAGTATTTTTCAAAGGCGGCCATGATGCCGGCGTGGATGGCGAGCCAATTGCCGAGGACACCGCGGTCTTCCGGCGCCAGTCCGTCGTAGGTGAAGGCCTCCCGCTCTTCGGTTTTCGTCACGGCCGGGATGTCTTTGCCGTCTTTATCCTTGCCGGCAGGAGTGATCACGGAAGAGACGCTCACCTTGATGCCTTTGGGTTTGCCGATCAGCTTATCGAAAATTTCCCCTTCGGCGCCACTTTTTTTCAGCTTGCCATAAGCGGCGAGTTCAATCAGCAATTTCTGAATATGGGCTTGATCTTCCTCTAGGTTTTCCTTGAGTTTACTGGCCTTGATGCCGTTTTCGGCGACCATGGTGGAGTTTTCGATGTAGCGCAGCCAGGTTTTGATTTCATTGGCTTTGAGAAGTTGACTAACGGCCTTCAGATGATTGTTCTGCAAGTCATCCAAGTGCCCCCGCGATTGCTTGGCCGTGCTGTTGAACATGTCATTGAGCTGGCCGGAATTTTGATGGGCGAGGCCACTGATGATGCCAATGATCGCCGAGAGGGAGCCGAAGCCCAGAAGCAATTTGGTGCCGAGTTTCATGGTGAGATCCTCAATTTTGGAGGGTTCGACGACGGGACGTCCTGATCGCTTCGCTTATTGCGCTGCGCCGAGCTGACCTTGTTCACTGGGACTGAGGACTTTTTCAAAATCGATGACGAGGCACATCGACTTGTCGATCTTGGCAATACCAACGAGATAGTCCTTGGCCAAGCTGGTGAGCGATTCTGGCGGCGGCAAGATGTCCGACTTGGGGATTTTCATCACTTTGCTGACCGAGTCGACGATCATGCCGACGCTGCGGTTTTCGATGCGCGAGATCATGATCCGGGTTTCCGGCCCCAGCTCTTTATGCGCCATGCCGAGGCGGTTGCGCAAATCAATCACCGGCACAATGCTGCCGCGGAGATTGATCACCCCTTCGATGTACGAGGCGCACTGCGGCACCTTGGTGATCTCTTCAAACAGAATGATCTCCTTCACCTTGGTGATCTCGACCGCAAAGTCTTCACTGCCGAGGTGGAAGGTGACGACTTGCAGATGGGTCGAAACTTTGGTTTTGACGGTCTCAGTAGACATGGCGTGCTCCCGCTTTGTTCTTGGATCTTGGCTGAGATGTCGCTTATTCCGTCATAAAAGGGGGGTAAAGCGAGCCGAATTTCTCCAAGAGCGGACCAAGCGCATCCTATGTGCCATAAATAAAATAAAATGAAAAGGGGGGGCTCGGGCGCTTACTCGGCCGCCTGGCGCTTTCTTGTTCTTAGCGCCATAGACATTGCTTCCGGAACTGTCGGATGAGGCAGGGCCGTGATTTCAAGATTCATCAAAGACGAGATTGCGTTAGCCGTAAAACAGGAAATCAGCCCGGCGCCGGATTGGCGGGAGCTGGGTTCGTCAGGCATTCAAATCTCACGCAAAAAATAGGGCCTATAGAATCTATAGGCCCTATTTTGCTTGCGTTTACCGCAACTTTTGCGTTTGCCGCAAAGACTCAGATCTTCTCTTGCTCCTGGACCTCAGTTTCCATCGCCTTCATGTCTTCCGGCGTGCGGGTGAAGAAGAGGAGCTTCTGGGTCAGGGGATCGGTGCCGTCGACCTTGACTTCGACCTTCGAGCCGTTGGGGATACGGCCGCGCAGGATGTCCTCGGCGAGGGCGTCTTCGATGTGGCGTTCGACGGCGCGGCGCAGGGGACGGGCGCCGTATTCGGGACGGTAGCCTTTTTCGATCAGGAAGTCGCGCAGATCGTCGGAGAAGCTGAGGCTGACGCCGCGGACGGCGAGGCGATTGTTGATCTTGGCGAGTTCGAGATCGACGATGTTGCGCAGCTGCGGGCGGGAGAGCTCGCGGAAGACGATGATCTCGTCGATCCGGTTGAGGAACTCGGGCTTGAAGCTCTTGCGGGCGGCGGATTGCATGCGCTCGGCGACAAGCTCATACTCGATGTCTTCGCTGTTGGAGCTGAAGCTGAGCACGCCTTGGCCCTTGGCGGTGCTGGCACCGACGTTCGAGGTCAGGATGATGATGGTGTTGCGGAAGTCGACGCGGACGCCGTTGGTGTCGGTGATGACGCCTTCTTCGAGAATCTGCAGCAGCAGGTTCATCACGTCCGGGTGGGCCTTTTCGATTTCGTCGAAGAGGACGACGCAGTAGGGACGGCGACGGACCTTCTCGGTCAATTCACCGCCTTCGCCGTGGCCGACATAGCCGGGAGGCGAACCGATCAGGCGCGACGAGTTGTGCTTCTCGCCGTATTCGCTCATGTCGACCTGGACGATGGCATCGGCATCGCCGAACATGAAGGCCGCGAGGTTTTTGGCGAGGTGGGTCTTGCCGACGCCGGTGGGGCCGAGGAAGATGAATGAGCCGATCGGGCGCTTCGGATCTTTCAGATCGGCGCGTGAGCGGCGCAGAGCGCGGCAGAGCGAGTGGACGGCATCGGACTGGCCGACGACGACGCGCTCCAGCTCTTTCTCCATGGTTAGGAGTTTTTCGAGCTCGCATTGTTCGAGGCGGGCGACCGGGATGCCGGTGAGTTTCGACAGGGTGACGGCGATCTGCTCGGTGTCGATTTGAACCACTTTGGCGCGGTTGTCGGCCTTCCATTGCTCGAGGGTGGTTTCGAGCTCGCGGCGGAGGTTTTTCTCCTGGTCACGAAGAGCGGCAGCCTCTTCGAACTTCTGGTGTTCGATCGATTGTTTTTTCTTGATTTGGAGATCGGCGATGCGGGCTTCGACGTCTTTCATGTCGGGCGGGCGGACCATCGCGGCGATGCGGGCGCGGGAGCCGGCTTCATCCATCACGTCGATGGCCTTGTCGGGCAGCATGCGGCCGGTGATGTAGCGATCGGAGAGCTTGACCGCGTCGACCAAGGCGGCCTCGGAGTATTTGACGTGGTGGTGGTCTTCGTATTTGTGGACGATGCCCTTGAGGATCTGGATGGCGTCCTCGATGCTGGGCTGGTTGACGACGATCGGCTGGAAGCGGCGTTCGAGGGCGGAGTCCTTCTCGATGTGCTTGCGGTATTCGTCCATGGTGGTGGCGCCGATACACTGGATCTCGCCGCGCGACAAGGCGGGCTTGAGGATGTTGGCGGCGTCCATGGCGCCTTCGGCGGAACCGGCGCCGACCAGGGTGTGCAATTCGTCGATGAAGAGGATGACGTTGCGGTTGACGCGAAGTTCTTCCATCACCGCCTTGATCCGTTCTTCGAACTGGCCGCGGTATTTGGTGCCGGCGATCATTTGGGGCAGGTCGAGGGCGACCAGCATCTTGCCGCGGATGATGTCGGGCACAGTGCCGTCGACGATGGCCTGGGCGAGGCCTTCGACGATGGCGGTTTTACCGACGCCGGCTTCACCGATGAGGACGGGGTTGTTCTTGGTGCGGCGGCAGAGCACTTGGATGACGCGTTCGATCTCGTTGGCGCGGCCGATCACCGGGTCGAGCTTCTTCTCTTTCGCCATCTCGGTGAGGTCGCGCGAGTATTGGCGCAAAGCGGTCAGGCCGTCGCCTTTCTGGGCCTTGCCATCGCGTTTGGCGGCGGGCTCGTCGGCCTTGTGCTCGGCGTCGTGTTTGGCTTCGGTCGGGACGAAGTTGGGGTCGAGGGTTTTGAGGATTTCGCGGCGGATGCTTTCGACATCGACATTGAGGGCGCGCAAGACCTGAGCGGCGACGCCTTCGCCTTCCTTGAGCAGGCCAAGAAGGATGTGTTCGGTGCCGATGTAGTGGTAGTTGAGGGCCTTAGCTTCTCGCATCGACAGGGCGAGGACCTTGCGGACCCGCGGAGTCAAGGGCAGTTCGCCTTCGATATGGGTGCCGCCTTGCGGGGGCGACAAGCGTTCGACCGCAGCGCGGACCGAGGCGAGATCGACGCCCATCGCCTGCAGCGAAGAGACGGCGACGCCTTGGCCGAGGACGATGATGCCGAGCAGGAGGTGTTCGGTGCCGACGCAGTCATGGCCCATTTTCTGGGCTTCGTTGCGGGCGAGCATGATCACTTGGTGAGCACGCGGCGTGAGGTTATTGAGGGCGTTGTCGGCTTCTTCGCTCATGAATAGTTTTCCTTCGTGATGGGTGGTGATGAACTCAGAAATATATCACGAAGCATGCCAGACCGCTAGAGTGCGGCACTGATTAAGCCGAGCGAAAGCTGCGGGATCTTTAGGCTCTCGGACTCGGACAAGGCGAACTCACATTCCTCTCCTAGTGGCCAATCCCAGTGTCCCAGAGTTTTGTTCCATGCTATACTTGGTGCCGAGCCATAAGCCACCGAGAAAACCCATGAACAACCGCACCCTGATTTCTTTTGATTGGGCCTTGAAACACATTTTGCGTGACAAGGCGAACTTCTGCATCCTCGAAGGCTTCCTTTCCGAGCTGCTGCAAGAAGACATTACCATCATCGATCTACTGGAGAGCGAAAGCAATCAAAATCACGACGAAGAAAAATACAATCGCGTCGACATGCTGGTGAAAACCGGCAAGGGCGAACGGATTTTGATCGAAGTCCAGAACGATCCTGAGATCGACTACTTTCAGCGGATGAGCTACGGCACTGCCAAGGTGATCGCCGAGCACCTCAAGCTCGGAGAGGCCTATGGCGAGATCAAGAGGGTGATCTCAGTGAATGTCGTCTATTTCAATCTCGGCAGCGGAAAAGACTACATCTATCGCGGCATCACTTCTTTCGAGGGCTTGCACCATCGCGATTTACTCGAGTTGAGCGAATCCCAGCAGGAAGCTTTTGAGCGCGGCCGGATCAGTGACTTCTTTCCTGAATATTACCTGATCAAACTGCGCAACTTCCACGATGTTACCCGAGACCGCCTTGATGAGTGGATCTATTTCCTCCGCAACAGCGAGATTCGTCCCGAGTTCCAAGCCCGAGGCCTGGCTGAAGCCCAACAGCGACTCCAGGTGCTGAAAATGAGCCCGCAAGAGCTTGCCACTTACCAAGGTTTCATTAAAGCCCGTCGAATTGCCGCCGGGGTCAGTGAGGGTCAGTATTTCCAGGGCGGCTTCGATGCCCGTCAAGAACTGCTTCCATTGATTCAGAAAGCCGAGGCCGACAAGCAGAAAGCCGAGGCCGACAAGCAGAAAGCGATTGACCATTTGCAGACGGCTTTGACAAGCTTGATCGACAGCGGCATGTCCGAGCCTCAAGCACGACATCTTCTCGGTCTGTGAAGTTCCGTCATCATCCTACTCAGCACGGACAACATCCTTCCTCGTCACCGCACCACCGCACCCTCTTGCGCCGTGCCCAAGGCGGGATAGTTTTGCAAGATCAAACACAAGAGACTCCATGACCCTCCCCAGCGCCGAATCTCTCCTCACCCTTCTCGCTGATCCCGATGCCGAAACCCGTCTTCTGATTCGTCAGCAGATCACCAAGCTTTCCATCGATCAGCAGCGTGAACTCTATCATGAGCTCACCCGCCTCGAATGCCCGGAAGCCGGGCTGCTCGAAGCTTGGCGACGGGGGCAGATCATCGAAGCTTCCGGGATCGAACTCCGCCGTCTTCTAGAACAAGCCGAGCCCGATCTGGAAGAACTGGTCCTGCTGCTTTGCCGCACCGAAGATGATGAATGCGACACCGTCGCTTTGAAGCAGGAACTCGATGGTCTCGCCACTCAGTGCCGCGGCTTCATGATCCTCAACGCTTGCGACGAAGATCCCGCCGGCGCCATGGCTCAGTTCCTCGCCATTGAGCACCACTTCACCGGCGATCAGGAAGACTACCACAATCCCGCCAACGTCCTCTTGCATCGCGTCCTGCAACGCGGCAAAGGCATGCCGATCACCCTGGCCCTCCTGTGGATGCTGGTGGCGCGCCGTCTCGGTCTGCAAATGGAAGGCGTCGGCCTGCCGGGGCACTTCGTCGTCTTCACTCCCTCCGGCGCCGGACGCCGCTGGTTCGACCCCTTTGCCAGCGGTCGCGAAATCGGCGAAGCGGAAGTCCGCGGCATCGCCGCGCGCCAAGGTCACAGCTTCGCTCCCGGCATGCTCGATCCCCTGCCGACCCGCCTGATCGTCCAGCGACTCCTCCTGAACCTGCGCAACGCCTGGCTGAAATCCGGAGTCCCCGGTCGCGCCGAAGCGATCAATAAGCTGCTTTCCATCGCCGGCGAAGCCTCCATCCGTAGCCCGCGCAAGTGATGGCAGGCACAGATACTTAAGCCCGTTTTTGTGGTTCTCCCCACTTTTCCTCTCTTCTCGCACAAGTTGAATTACACTGTCAAAAGTACGTTATAATATCAATCCGGCACCGAACCAGTTCACCCCGGTCATGTCTGGACACGCCCGCCATCCGAAACCCAGTTAGCCTCCCTGATCGCTTCCGCAACCGAGTGAG
>JAYTMY010000292.1:0-20474 GCA_043748535.1 Lentisphaeraceae bacterium
TTGAGCCGCATCGGCGACACCCTGGGTTGGAATGAGTTATGATTTTTGACCCTGAAAGGGTCGCGGAAAGTCCTGCGCTGCTGCGGTTTTTAGGGTCAAACACGTCCAGCTGTGGAATCCCCCTTCACTCCAGATCCCGCAGATAAGTAATCTTGAGGTTGTTGTCTTCAGCCGGTTGGTTCTTCCTTCTCATGAATTGAGCATAACGACCGGCTGAAGCCGGGACTACAAACCCTGAATGAATTGAGCATAACGAGCGGCTGAAGCCGGGACTACAAACCCTGAATGAATTGAGCTCAAAACCCTGTCGAACTCTTCACTCCCCTGCAGGCAGATAAGGCTTCAGTCCCTCGGCCCAGATGCGGTAGCCCTTTTCGGTGGGGTGGCAGAGGTCGTTGCAGAGCTCGCGGCTGAGTTTGCCATTGGCGTCGAGGAACTTGCCGTTGAGATTGAGGAAGTCGATCTTGTGCTCCTTGGCCCAGGCTTCGATGGCGACATTGGCGGCATCGAGAAGGACGCGGCGGGGGTGGTTGGCGAGCTCTTCGCGCGGCAGGATGCCCATTACCAGAATGCGGGCTTGCGGGCACTTGGCGCGGACGCGTTGGACCAAGACGGCGACCCCTTCGGCAATTTCGGCGGCGGTGTTGGCGCGGGCGTTTTTAGTCTCGCTTGAGTTATTGGTGCCGGCATTGATGACGACGAGGCGGGGACTCAGGCCATTGAGCTCGCCGGCGTCGAGGCGCCAGAGCATGTTTTGAATGCGGTCCCAGCCGAAGCCGAGGTTGAGGACGCGGCGCTGGCCGAAGAGCTCGTCCCAGGCCTTCGGGCCATTGGCATGCGACTTGGGCAAACCGCCCCAGAAGTGAGTGATCGAATCGCCGATCAAAACGATGTCCGGACGGACTTCGTTCTTGATCTTGAGGATTTCGGCGTGGCGGGCGAACCAGTCGTAGCCGTCCTGTTCGAGCTTGGTCTTGGGGATGAGGGCGCTATTGGCCGGCTGTTCCCCGAGGATTTTATCGCCCATCAGTTGGCTCAGCAAGGGTTCCATCGCTTCGGCCCAGAGGGCAGCGCCTTTGGGGCTGGGGTGGAGGAAGTCGGGCATGAGCTCGCGATTGATCGAGCCGTCGGGACTGAGGAAGAGGTGATTAAAATCGGCGAGGAAGACGTGTTCACCGTCGGCCAGTTTGCCGAGCTCGGCGCCGACGCGTTCGAGGATGATCCGGTGCGAAGTCGGAGTCGGGCCGTCGTAGCTGCCGGGGAAGGGTTTGATGAGGAGGATTTTTGCCTCCGGGCATTTTTGGCGGAGCTTGGCGACGATGGCGGCGGTGCCGTCGACCAGTTGCCCGACGCTATGGCGGACCGGGAAGTTCTTTTCGTCGACGTTGTTGGTGCCGATCATCAGGGTGATGACCTTGGGCGATTGACCCTCTAGAAGGCCGTTGTCGAGGCTCCACAGGTTGTTTTCGGTGCGGGCGCCACTGGTGCCGATATTGAGGGCATTGCGCGGGGCGAAGTGGGTGTCCCAGACATTTTTGAAGGCGGGGTTTTCGAGGCTGTGGGTGATCGAGTCCCCGAGCAAAATGAGATCGAATTTATGATTCTGAACAAGCTTGAGTTTGGCCGCGTGGCGTCCCTCGGCACCGCGCTGCGGCACCGGTACGACGGCGGAATTTGCGCTCGCCGCAGGGCTCGGGGTTTTGAGGAAAGTCGCTAGCTTGTCCGGCCAGTCCTTGACGCCTTCCGGCAGATCGGCTTTTAAGCCGAAGCCGTGGCCGCCGCTGGCCGGGATATCGAGCTGGGCGAAGGCGTCGCTGCCGCGCCAGATTTTGGCGTAGATGCCGGCGCTGGTCACCCATTCGGCTTTGTCGTTAGCGGCGATCAGGGTGAAGAGGCGTCCCGCGGGATGTTGCGGCGGGACCAGGGCCTGGAGGACGGTGCCGGGCAGGGTTTCATGCAGATAGGCGGGATAGATGAGCATGAGATCCTGCGGCTGCTCGGCGCCGACGAGGCGCGAAGTGAGGCGGGCGGCGAGGTGACCGCCGGCGGAGAAGCCGATCAGGCCGAAGCGCTCGCCGTGAAGGCTCAGTTCAGCGTTTTTCTGGTGCAAAAGCCGCCAGGCGGCGAGCGCGTCGGCCAAGGCCAGGTCGCGGGTCGCGGGGCCGGCGCTGACGTGATATTCCAGCACCGCGGCATCGAAGCCCTGGGCGTTGAAGAAGGCAGCGAGCTTGTCGCCCTCGTGATCGGCGGCGAGGATGCCGTAACCACCGCCGGGGAGGACCATCACCGTGCCCTTGATCTCTTTTTGCGTCGAGCGCAAAAGATGCAGGCGGGCGCTGTCGACCTTGCGAATGTGCCCATTGTCATTGCGGGAATTGCCGCCACTGAACGGTTTGGCTTCAAGATCGATCCATTCCGGCGACTCGGCGCCGAGCGAGCTGAGGCTGAAAAGGAAGAGCGAGGTCAGGGCGGAACGGATCATGAGAGGATTCTCCGGGTTTAGGGGGCATAGACTTCAGAGGGCTGAGGAAGCGGAGTGTTCCCCGCTTTCCCGTTTTTGAACTTCCCCCAATCGTGTCCTTGACGAAGTCTTCAGCTATCGTACACGGCCCGCAGTTCGTCATCGGCGCGCCGCAGGCGCAGGGCGATGGTCCGGGCGAGGCGGGCAAAGACTCGGACGCCGACGCTGGGATGCTGCTTCGACACTTCGTCGAAACGGGCCCGGGAGATCACCCAGAGGCTGCAATTATACGCCGCCACGGCATCGGCCGAGCGAGTCGCACCGCGATCCAGGAAGGCCATTTCGCCGAAGAAGCCGCCGCGGCCAAAAGCGGCGAGATTGTGGTGGCCCTTTTCCAAGGGCAGGATGATGCGGACCACGCCACGCCGGACGACATAGATCTGGTCTCCTTGTTCGCCGCTCCGGAAGACATTTTCGCCGGCGACGAAATTCAGCTCGACAGCGCAGGCAGCGAGAGCTTCCAGATGCTCAGCTTCAAGTTCGCGGAAGAGTTCGACTTCGGCGAGATTGAGCGGCGCTTCGTTACCGGTCAAGATGCAAGTCTCACTTTCAAGAATCTGATCTTCCACCCACTGCATGGAATCATCGAGACTTTCAAATCGAATCACCTTACGGCTCGAATCGAGAACCCCGACCTGGTCAAAATAAGCTCGCAGATCGCGGCCGTTGGGCAGGCTTTCCGGCAGGCGGCTGAAGATCAACCAGCCGTCTTTTTCTTTCAATTGACTTTCCAATTGCTCCATCAGGTGGGCGGCGGTGTAGTCGACCGACTGGACCCGGCGGAGATCGAGAATCAGGTATTTACACTCCTTCAGGTCCTCCGCCACTTCGCTGCGCAGCTGGTCGGTGGTGCCAAAAAACAAGCTGCCTTGCAGCTCGAGGATGCGCACCTGATTGCCATGTGCCTCGAGAATCGCCTGTTCCGCCGGCAAGCGGTGTTGTTTCGACGAGAATTGCCGTCCCGTCATCTTGCGGCGAATCACCGAGCCGCGGATCTGCTCGCGGATGAAGAGCAAGATCGCCAGGCCCAGTCCCGCGCCGGAGGCAGCGATCAAGTTCCAGCTCAAGGCCACCGCGATGACGGCGGCAATGACGCAGAAGTCGAGGATCGTGCCGGGTTGACGCAAGAGCAGAAAACTCTTCCAGTCGATCATCCGGCAGGCGCCGACGATCAGAATACCGGCCAAGGCCGCGAGAGGGACCCAGGCGAGCAGGGACGAGCACAGCAGGAAGGCAAGCAGGACAAAGAGGCCCTCGTAAATTCCCGAGCGCCGCGTGTGGCCGCCGCTGTTGAGGTTGACCAGGGTCGCCCCCATGGTGCCGGCCCCGGGCATGCCGCCAAAAATCGCCGAGCAGAAATTACCCGCGCCCTGGCCGATCAATTCGCGATTGGAATCGTGTTGACTATGGGTCAGAGCATCGACCACGACGCAGGTTTTCAAGGTGTCGATGGAGAGCAGCACGGACAACATCAGTGCCGGCATGATGAGATCTTGTAAATCATGGAAATTGAGGCCGTGAAGATGGTGCCAAAGGGCGGAGAAATCCGGCAGCAGTGAGCTCATGCTAGCGTTGATACTGCCGATCACCAGCTTATTATGTTCAAGCTGCCGCAGTTCGGGAAGCCAGTAACTGAGGACAAAATAAGCGCCGATACCGGCCACCAGGCCGATGATCGTCGCCGGCGCCTTGCGGGTCAGGCGCGGCCCGTAAATGGCCCCGAGAATGGTGGCGGCGCCGACCACAAGAGCCGGCCCTTGCCAGCTGCCAGGAGTGAACAAGCCGGGGCCCAGTTTGAGCTCTTTCGGCAGTCCGAGCAGCTTCGGCAGCTGACTCAGGATGATGATCGCGCCGACGCCACTGAGGTAGCCCGAGACCACCGGGTAAGGAATGTATTTGATCAAGCGGCCACCGCCGAGAAAGCCGTAGAGCAGCTGCAGCAAGGCGGAAAACAAAGCCACTAAGGTCAGGATGACGATAATTTTCTCCGGCTCCAAGGCGCCCGCGCCGCGGTGGACGCCGCTGAGGCAGTCGGTGACCAGCGCCGCCAGCACCGCCGCCGCCGGGGCACAAGGAGCTGAAATCAGGCGCGGCGCGCCGCCCAGAAAAGGCGCCACCAGGCCGATGATGATCGCCCCAAGAATCCCCGCCCGCACCCCGCCGGCGATGTATTCGCTGCCCATGAGCGCATAAACTGCGACGCCATACGCGATCGACGAGGGCAAGGCCACCAACATGGCGGCGAAACCGCCCCAGATGTCGTCCACCCATGTCTTATTTTCCGGCATCTGTTGCCTCCTGCAGCATTATACGCCCAAGCGCGACACTGCAACAGTCCCGCGGCGGAAACTCGGCAGCGGACCTAGAGGTAAACTCGCCACTCCTCTGATTCCGCCAGTTGCCGCAGGACTGCATTCCGGCGCAGAAGAAACCGGCGCATGTAGGCGGCGAGAACCAGCCCGTCGACCAGGGCGCCGAGAGGCCCGAGAGGCGAGCTGAATGCGAAGCGGTCGCGCATCAGGGTGCCGGACGGATGCTCGTCGAAAAAGTGATCGTGCACCATGGCTTTAAACGCGCCGCGGATCATCACATCGCGGAAGTGGCAGGGAGATTCGAAGGCGTCGATACGCACCGTCAGGCGCTGGCGGATGCCGAAATGACGGGCTTCCCAGGTGAGCTCCTGGCCCATGCCGATCAATCCGGAAGTGATCCCGGCGACGGCTCGTTCGTCGGTCTCACCTGCGGCGGCGCGGTGGGCGTCGATGCTGCGCGCCAGGTCGAAGACCCGCGAACGCGGCGCGTGGATGAGGGTGGATAATTCAATAACAGGCATGGCTAGGCCTCGGTCTTCCTAAGCTGCGCGCAAGGGAGTTGGGCTTCCGCCGGCCTCAAGTCTCGAGAGCGGAGCAAGCATCCTGGTTGAAGGAATAGAGGCGGGCGCTGCGGTGGCGGGCGGCGGGTTCGCGTTCGTCGAGTTCCTGCAGCAGGCCGGAGTCGAGGACGGAGCGGCGGAAGTTGCGTTTATCGAGCTCGCGGCCGCTGATCTGTTCATGCAGGTGCTGGAGGTCGCGCAAGGGGAATTTCGGCGGCAGCAGGTCGATGCCGACCGGGGTATGGCTGAGTTCGGAGCGGAGGCGGGCGAGGGCGTCGCGGACGATCTGAGCGTGGTCGAAGGCGAGCTCGGGCAGGCGGTCGACAGCG
The DNA here is from genome assembly GCA_043748535.1 of Lentisphaeraceae bacterium. GTDB lineage: Bacteria > Verrucomicrobiota > Lentisphaeria > Lentisphaerales > Lentisphaeraceae > CAMCSH01. The sequence goes on from JAYTMY010000292.1 coordinate 5,723, forward strand.
AACCAGGCGGCGAGGCGGGTGTTGGTACCGGCGTGGGGCGAGTGCTGATCGAGGCGGACGAGGGCGGCGAAGGCGATGGAGACGACATGTTGGCGGGGATCGCGATCGGGGCGTCCGTAGGCCGCCACTTGTTCAAGGCGGGAAGGACGGATGCCGGCCTCGCTTTCGAGCTCGCGGCGCACCGCTTTTTCGAGGTCTTCGCCGAGTTGGACGAAGCCCCCGGGGAGAGCCCAGGAGCCGGCAAAGGGCGCCATGCCGCGCTGAATCAGGAGGATTTTCAACTCACCGTCATCGACGCCGAACACCACAGCGTCGACCGTGAGGGCGGGAGATGGGTGACGTTTATCGATCGGAGGTGCCATGATTCGTTCGTATGGGGTGGATTGAAGAAATGATTGAACTAAGAGTGTGCTGCCATGCCGCCGGAGCGCAAGGATTTGTGACAGGTTTAGAAACGATTAAGGCGGCGCAAAAGTGTCAGCGGGCAAGGAAGAGTTTTTGCGCTTGCCGCAAGGCCGGGCCTTCACCCATCAGGACCACCCGATCGGAGGCGATGTTGAATTCCTCGTTCGAGGCGGCGACGATGGTGTTGCCGCGGAGGCGGGCCGCCAAGGTGCAGCCTTCGGGCAAGGGGTGTTGCGCGAGGCTCTTGCCGGCGACTTCCGCTGTCGGGTCGACGGTGAGCTCGAAGATTTCGGCTTGCAGTCGGTGCAGCAAGGCGCCGACGCGGCGCTCACCGCCCTGGACCAGGTTGAGGATGGTATTGAGTGCGGCGATGCGGGGCGAGAAGCAGCAGTCGATGTTGTCCATGTCGGCGATGATGGCGCGGTAGTCAGCCTTGTTGATCAAGGCGATGACCTTGGCGGCACCGAGGCGGCGGGCGAGCAGGCAGGCGAGGACATTGGTTTCATCAAGACGGCTGGCGGCGATGAAGACGCGGCAGCCCGGCACGCCGACCTCTTCCATCAACTGCGTGCTGGTGGGATTGCCCTGCAGCAATTCGATGCCGGCAGGCAAGGCGTCGAGGGCCGCTTCGGCGATCTTGCGGTCCGGCTCGATCACCGCGACGCGCCAGCCGAGGGTGTGGAGACGCAGCGCCACCTCCAGGCCGACATTGCCGGCTCCGGCGATGACGGCGCGACGGCGCGGCTGTTTTTCCATCGAGGTCTGCGACCATTCGATCAGAGCTTCGATCTCGTCGCGGGGACCGGCGGCATAGACTTCATCGTAGTTGTTGAAGCGTTCGCCATCGCGCGGGAAAATGATCCGGCCGCGACGGCTGATGGCGGCAAAACGGGTGCGGCTGATCAGCTCGGGACGGGAAAATTTACCGAGCTGGCAACCGACCATGGGCGAGCCGGGCTGGAGGCGGAAGCCGCAAATCACGGCTCCCGGGGCGGAGAGTTCGGCAATTTCACGCACCGCCGGTTGGTGGACGGCGCCGACAATCGCCTTGGCGCATTCGAGGTGCGGCACAACCGCGGCATCAATGCCGAGACGTTCAGCACTGATGCCGTGCGCTTCAGAGAAATAATCCTTCACCGCGATGCGGCAAATGGTGCGGATTGCGGGGTTCATCATCTTCGCCGTCTGGCAGGCCAGGACGTTGGTCTCAACCGAGTTGGTCACCGCGAGGAGCAGGTTCGCATGCATGACGTCAGCACGAGCGAGAACCGAGGCCGAAGCTCCGTTGCCTTCGATGGTGAGCAGATCAAGCTTCTCGGAGATCGGCTTCAGCCGTTCTTCGTCTTGGTCGATGAAGACGACGTCGCGGTTTTCGAGACAGAGGGTTTCGGCCAGACCTCTGCCGACCTGACCGGCGCCGATGATGATCGCTTTCATGAATTTTTCTCCCGAAATGATTTTGTCCGCCGGGAAACTAGTTCGGATTTCCGGAATCCAAATTAGACTCAGTGAATTCTCCTCCACCCAAGGATACCCCCATGCCCAGCCGTCGCAGCTTCATCGGACTTCCTCTCGCCGCTTTTGCCCTCAGCCCCCTGAGCCTGCTGCGCGCCGCCGAAAATCCGGAGCAGAAGACCAGCGCCGCCTTTGCCAGTCCGCCGGTGGTGCAAAACCCCAGCCCCGAAGGCTGCACCTTCACCTTCCGGGTCAGCGGCCTGGCCAGCGCCGAAATCCATTGGGGACTAAGCCCGGATAAACTCGACCAGGTGGTGAAGGCGGCGCACCATGGATTGATCCAGGCCGATGACCGCATCCTCAGCCTGCGCCTCCGCCTCAGCGCCGACGCCTTCCCCGCCGATGGAATCATCCATTACCAAATCGTCCTCCTGCCCCTGCGCTACCGCAACGCCTACAAGCTCGAACGCGGCGCCCCCGTGAACTCGCCGGTGCGCCGCCTGAAACTGCCCCGCCGCGATGCCAAAAGCTTCTCCCTCTGCGCCGTCAGCGACACCCATGAAGCGGCGGCGACCCTGGCCGGCCTGGCGCGGCGGATCGAAGCCTTGAATCCCGATCTGCTGGTGTGGAACGGCGACACCTGCCGTGATTTCGACCCCGGCGACAATCCCGCCGCCATTCTCCTCGACAACGGCGCCGGCCCTTCTCCCGAGCTCGGCGGCTGGGCCTCGACCCGTCCCCTCCTCTTCGTCCCCGGCAACCACGATGTCCGCGGTCAGCTGGCGCAGGATGTGCCGCTCAGCATGCGGCCCTGGCCCGGCGATCCCGACCTGGCTTACAACTTCGCCATCCGCTGCGGCCCGGTGGCTCTCATCGGCCTCGAAACCGGCGAAGACAAGCCCGATGCCCACCCGGCCTTTGCCGGCATGGCGGCCTATGAAGAGCATCGCCGCCGTCAGGCGGAATGGCTGAAAGAAGCGGTGAAACGGCCGGCCATCGCCTCTGCCCCCTACAAAGTCGCGCTCTGCCACATCCCGCTGCGCGGCACCGGGATCGATGACGACGATGGCCGCACCGTCAGCCGCAATGGTTACGCCCATCACTCCGGCGAGGGCCTTGAGCTCTGGGGCCCGGTCCTCCGCGCCGCCGGCTTCCGCCTTGTCATCTCCGGCCACACCCACCAATGGCGAATCCAGGATCCCGATGCGACGGAATCCCTCATGCAAGCCGTCGGCGGCGGCCCACAGAGCGACAACGCCGTGGTTATCCACCTCGATGCCGACGACAAACGCCTGCTGCTCCGGATCGAGGATTTCAGCGGCAAGGAAGTGGCGCGGCGCGAGCTGGCGCCAAGCTGAGGCGAACGGCGTCCGCAAGCTAATGGGGACACCACTGGTCTCCCAGTCGTTCACATGCCACTAACGATGTCGCATTTGTGAGAACTCTGACCTTGTTCTCTTGCCCCAGCGGGGCTGCAAAAGACCGAAACCAAACCCCAACGATCCTCATGGTATTCATTTGGTTCCGGCTATGCCGGGAGAGAGAAGCTCAAACCCACCAGGCTAGCAGCTGGAGGCGCGGGGCTGATGCCGCCCTTACTTCGCCGCCATCGCCAGCACGACAATGAGAAGGATGAGAATGAGGGCTGCCATGCAGATGATCAGGACGCTGTTGCCGGATGATGCAGGAGGGGGACGGAACGGGCGTTTTTTGCGGCGTCCGCTGGCGCTGTGGCGCTTGCGGTTCTGCTGACGCTGGTCGGCGCGGGATTTCTTGCGGAGCGCAGATCTCACCGCGACAGTTGAGGATGTGCTAGCAGAACGTTTTTTGGCCGCCTTGACCGGGGCGTTGCGGCCGCTGGCGTTGGACAAGGCGGCGGTGGTGGAAATCTTAACTTTCAGACTCTGACTGCTGCGCGGGAGGGGTTCCGGGTCGTCGATGACCTCAAACACGTGGAGGGTCACCGGACGCTTCGAGGCCTTGGGCGGCGCCAGTCGACGGAGCGAGCTGGCGACCGAGGCCGCACTGGGCCGCAGGCTCGGTTCTTTATCGAGCAGCGACAGGATCAAGTCGGCAAAGTCGTCGGAAATCGAGTCTTCATCGGCAAAGGCGGCCTGCTTATGGAGTTGCGCCGCCTCCAGTCCCCGGCGAGCGCCTTCTTCGGCGAAGAGGCGGCGTCCGGTGCTGCAGTGATAAAGGATGGCCCCGAGGGAGTAGATGTCGCCGGCGGCGCTCGGCGGCTGGCCGCGCAGGCCTTCCGGCGGGCCATAAAAATCCTCTTCGCTCAAAGCTGCACCGGCATTTTTGGCGCTGGCTTCCCGGCTCATGCCGAGGTCAAAGAGCTTGACGTCGCCAGCCTGGGAAATTGCGACTCGCGACGGCATCAGGGCTCCGTGGATGAGATCGCGCTCGACACCATGCGCGAGGGCTTTGGCGAGATGAATGCCGATGAACCGGGCGTCCGCCTCGGCGAAGCTGCTATTTTGATCAAGGTACGCCTTCAAGGTACTGCCGTCGACAAATTCCATCGCCGCCCAAGGGCAGTCGCCGGCAATCCCCACCGCTTGCACGCCGGCAATGCCCGGATAATTGAGGCGGGCCGCCAGCCGCGCCGCTTGGACAAAGTCTTCGCTCGGTGCCCGGTCGCGACAGCGGACCATGACTTTGAGGACAACAAAGCGGTCGAGCGCAGGATGATAAGCTCGAATCAGATCGCAGGAGGCATCGCGGCCGAGAGTCTCCTTGACGATATATTCGTCGAGAATCGAGCCTGAAGCGATGAAAGAGCTCGGCACCGCCACCGGCTGCTCGCAGTGACCGCAACTCATCAAGGTGTTGCGATCCGACTCCGGCGCCTGGTTCAGCCCTTGGCAATGGGTGCAGAGAAATGCCGCATCGAGGCCGTTATTTTGTGGATTCACTATTAGTTCCTGAGTTTATCTAGTTAATCTTGCCGCCGAAGCGCAAGAAGCAAATGCAATGACTCAATTCAACGCGGACACGAATGAGAAAACTCAAAAAACATCTGAAAATCCAGCTTAGCCCAGGGCAGCACCCTGGGTCCGCGGCGCCATGTCATCCCGATAACAGAGCAGCAGCACCGGCAGCAGCAGCAGATTCCACAGGCAGAGCCAAGGCAGCGACACCTCGCCGATATCGACAAAGAAATGGCTGCTGTCCTTGCTGGCTACGCCGAGCATGAAGATCTGGCCGCCAAGCATGAAGCAGAAATAAGTGAAGCGGCGCGCCTGCGGGATTTTGATGAAGAGCAGCACCAGGCAGAAAAAACTCGCCGGCAGTGCAAAGGCAAAATAGTGGGCAAAGGCCACCAGCTGGCTGAGGCCATCGGCGAAATCCGGCCAGTCATAGGACGCCGGACGGGCGCAGATCGTGCCGAGCAACACCAGGGAGAGCCCGGGCAGGAGAAGAAGCTGCACCAAGCGCCATTCCCGCCGCTGCCGAGCGGCCCGATGCAGGAGGGCCATGAAGGGGTGAACCAGGAAAGACAGGGCAGCAATCACAGCGAGCTGCGACAAGGATGGAATGAAGGCGGGGACATGGCTCCACCCGCTGATTTTCGCCACCGGGTGGGGCGGGGCGACGACAGAAACGGCATAGAGCACAAGGGCCAGTTGCAGAAACAATGACAGGTGGAAGCAGAAAGCCGGCAGGCGGCCGGGACTGAGGAGGAAATGGCGCCAGCTGCGTTCGGCCAAAGGCGGCAGTTTCTTCGGTTCCACCTCGCCCAGAAAAAAATCATGAAGAAAGACCAGCAGCCAGACGACGCCGATCGCGATCAGCACCGCATCCGTCTGGAATTTAGCTGGCCAGCCGAGGCAAGCGGTGAACGGCAGGGCGATCAGGAGAGCGGCGCGGCGCTTGCCGGTGTGGATCTCTCCCGGCCTGGGGAGGTGACTTGCGGCCAGGCCGAGAAAAAGGAAGCTGAAAATCGGCAGGAAGCCGAGCAGCATGGCATCATTCCAGTTCGGAGAAATGTTCCGGTTCTCATAGGCGAGGACAAAAAGCAGCCACAAGGAAAGGGCGCTGATGCTATGGCTCAACCCCGTCCGGAGAGGATGAAGCTCGCGATAGCCACCGAGCAAGGTGCTGGCGAAGATCACCAAGGCCGACGTCAGGGCCGCATATAAAAAGCCGACGAACAGGGCCAGCAGCATCGGCAGCGGATCCCCATGAGTGAGAAAATAAAACATCAGGACATAGGGCAGCGCCGAGGCCAGAAACAGCGGTGCGAACATCAGGCTGGACAGCCACTTGTGCAGGATGATGCGCCCACTGCGCAAAGGACTCAGGCACAGCAATTCGTAGTGCCGCCCATGGAGCTCTTGGCTGAGACTGCTGGCCCGGGTCAAGGTGGCGATCTGAACCGTCACAATGGAAATAAAGGCCAGCATCTGCCAGGCGTCTTGGTTACGCCCCAATGCCGCTCCGACAATCAGCAAGACCGGCATCAACAGATGAAAAATGCTGAAGCTCCAGGTAAAAAGACGACTTCTCAGAGCCTGCCGGATTTCCTTCACTGCGAAGACCGGCACCCGCTCGGGAATTTCCCCGGGACCTGGGTAGTCCAGCCGCTGCCGTGACTCGGCATCAGCTTTCATGAAAGAGAGCTCAAAATAGCTTTCATCGGCAATCCTGGGGTATGGCTTGACTTCACACTAGCACCGAAGGAGGGGCAAAAGCAAGCTGCCCGAGAACAAAAAAACCCGGCCTGCAAGCCGGGCTTAAGTGCTCTCGCTCAGTCGATCAGACCTGGCGGAGGAGCGACACCATGTCGATGGCGGTGAGAGCGGCGTCCCAGCCCTTGTTGCCGGCTTTGATGCCAGCGCGGTCGAGGGCCTGTTCCACCGTGTCGGTGGTGAGGATGCCATAGACGCAGGGAAGGTTGCGATTGAGGGCGACGCTGGCAATGCCAGAGGTGACGGCGGCGACGACTTGGTCAAAGTGCGGCGTGTCACCGCGGATGACGGCGCCGAGGCAGATGACGGCGTCGAACTGGCCGGCGGCGGCGAGGCGGTCGGCGACGAGCGGGATTTCGAAGGCTCCAGGGCAGATCACTTCGACGGTGTCGGCGCGGTCGCCACCGTGGCGGACGAGGCAGTCATAAGCACCCTCGACGAGACGGCTGGTGACGAAGTCATTGAAGCGGCTGGCAACGATGGCGATGCGCATGCCTTTGGCATTAAGATTACCGACGATTTTACGGGACATTGAAATTTCTCCTGGATTGCTCTTGGCCCCAAGATAGCTCGACAGCGGCTCGTGGCTAGGGCATGGAGCTCAGTCTTAAACCTGAAGCTCCTGCACCAATGCCAGGCAGCTGCTTCACCATGACGCAAAAGGAGGGCCCAGGCAGCCGGGAAAAACCGCGTGTTTTCCGAGCTTCTTGTTGGCAAGGATCGTTCCCAGACGCATGGTGGCCCCAAGCCTATTTCATCCCTAACCACGAGCCTTCCCATGACCATCAGCGACGCCCTGAAATCCCGCCGTTCGATCCGTGCTTTTTTGCCGACAAACGTCGCTGAGGTCACCCTCAAGGCGCTTCTTGCGAGCGCCGCACATTCCCCGTCTGGCGGCAATCTCCAGCCCTGGGAAGTGGCGGTGGTGACCGGTCGCGCCAAACTCGCTCTGGAAGACAAGATCGCGGCGGCTTTTGCTCAGGGCGGCAAACCGGTTCCCGAGTATTCCTACTATCCCCGCACCTGGCGCGAGCCCTTCAAGATGCGTCGGATGGAATGCGGCAAACAGCTTTACGACGCCCTTAAAATCGGCCGTGATGACAAGGCCGGGCAACGGGCTCAATGGGGGGCGAATTTCCGCGCCTTCGATGCCCCGGTGCTGCTGCTTTTCCTGGTCCCCGGCCACATGGAAAAAGGTGCCTTTGTCGACATGGGTCTATTCATGCAATCGGTGATGCTGGCCGCGCTCGATCACGGTTTGGCGACGTGCCCGCAAGCGGCCTTCACCGAATACGCGGCTTTGATCAAAGAGCATCTCGGATATCCGGCCGATCACATCCTGATTGCCGGCATGGCCCTGGGTTATGCCGACGATTCGGCGCCGGTGAACCACTACCACACCTCCCGTGCTCCGGTGAGCAGCTTCACCCGGTTTTTCGGGGAGTGAATCAGGGCTCATTTTGTCAAGGTTTGTCGCCATTGCCGGCTCAATCCGGGGCGACAAACCAGGGCAGAACACAAGACTACGAAAGAGACTTAATCCCCCGCTTCCCAGGTGAAGCCCCAAAAGAGACGGCGGGTCTTGCCTTCTTTGGCCCACAGGCCGAGGAGGATCGAGTGGTCGCCGCCTTCGGCCGTTTCGCCGCCCCAGGAAAGCAAGGGGAAGAAACGTGTGGCATGGCGCCCGGTCTTGGCCTCTTCTTCGTGCTGGTAGATGCCCCAGAGGAAGTCGCTGCGTTTCTTCTCGGGCGAGTCGTAATTGTACCAGAGGGTCCACAGGGGGGCCCAGTTGCGCTGCACCGCGGTGTCGCCGCGGAAGGGCCAGAGGGTCAGGATCTTGGTTTCCGAGACGGGACCGCGGCTGTCCTGCGAGGCGAGGGGCCAGAACTGCCAATAGGAGGCGATGTTGGCGCCGTTTTTGTCCTTGGTGGCGAAGTTCCACCAGAAGGGCATGAGCCAGAAACGTGAGTCCTGGATGCCGCCTTTGCGCTGGACGTCTTCCCATTGGCAGATCGGCCAAAGCAGGGCGCGGCGCTGGTAGCTGGGCGAGTCGGTTTTCATCCAGAAAGGCCAGTACCACTCGGTGTTGACGGTCTCGTTTTTGCCGCGGCTTTCTTCGTTGACATTGAAGGGCCAGGGCATGGCGCTGCGGTCGCGTTTTTCGCCTGCGGTGTCCGCAAAAAAGGGCCAGAGCCAGGTCTCGGAATCCTGCTCGGGCAGGCTGCTGCGGCCGTAGAAGGGGAAGAGGAAATACCACTCGCCGGGTTTCTGCGGATCAAGGCTGTGCCCCGAGTGCCAGAAGGGCCAGAGGATGCTGGTCTGCTCGCGTTCACCGGGGCGGATCGAGTGGAGCCAGAAGGGGAAGACGCGGCGGGCCTGTTCCTTCGGCGACTCGGTTGACGAGAAGATCGGCCAGAGCCAGGACGAAGTCACGGCCCCGGCGCGGCGGGTGGTCATGCGCAGCGGAAAGAGTTTGAAATCGATGTCGTCATAACCCAGGCAGTCGCCGATGTGGCCCCAGACCGGAAAGAGGCCGTAATAATTGCCGCCAGAGTGGTACTGACCCTGGAACCAGAGCGGCATCAGCCAACGGGCGGTGCCGCTGCGATCGGCGCCGGGAACCGGGTCGGAAGTGAACCACAGGATGCCGTACCAACGCCATTCGTTTTCGAGATTGCGGCGCCACATGCCGAGGGGCCAGAGATAATCCTGCGCCTCGCGTCCCCGCCCCATGTCCTCGTAGGACCAGAGCGGACGCAGGGCGACGCGGCGGCGTCCATCCGGCAATCGCATGTCTTCGTAGATCGGCCCGAGGCCGCGGCGGTAGACCGGCGCGCCATTGCGGTCGCGGTGCTCCCAGATGGGAGCGGCATTGCTGCCGCTGAGGGTGTCGGGGGCGGTAGGCGTCGGCGATACTTCTGGAGCGGGCCCGCAAGCGAGCAGGAAAGCAGTGAGGAGGCTGTGCATGGAGAAGAACACTCTTGGCTGGATGAAGACTGCCTGCAGCTTAGCTCCGGGAACGGTTTCGGGAAGAGGCCCGAGTGACATCGCGCGACCGAGAGCGCTCTTGCGTCTTAGGCTTATTTCGGCAAGCGAGTTATCCGGATCGGCTGATTTTTCACGACAACGAGCTGAAGGCCGGCTTGGCGGAGAGCCTTGGCTCCATCGGCGAAGTCGAGACAGAGCGGCGGCAAGCTCGCTTCACGAGCCAGTCGATTGAATCGCTCGGTCTGCAGCAGCGGCAGGGCCGTGAACCAGGTTTGACGGGCTTCCTGCTCTTGACGTGTCGCTTTCGCCTCGAGGCCCATGACGCCTCGTGGATGGGAAAGCTTGGCGGCAAGGACCTCGGGAAGCGGCAGGAAGGCGGCAAAAAAGCCGCGCAGGGCAAGTTCGAGGTCGGCCGGAGCCTGCTGGCGCACTTCGCTGCCAAAAAGGGCGCCTAAGGCATTGCTCGGCAGATCATCGGGATGCGCCTCCGGCGGCTCGCTGCGATCAAATCCCCAGTGGACAAAATGCGGGCCGCCCTCGGCCTGCCATTCTTTCCACAGCCGCGTTTCGGGATCGGCGCCGGCTTCAATGTCGGCGGCGAGCTGAAGGAAGTGCACCAGGTCGATCGGGCCGCCGTAACAAGTGAGGAGGTAGCGGTCAGAGACGGGATCGGAGACCACTTTCTGCCGCTCAGCCACGCTTCGCAGGAGGAGCATTTGCTGGTTGAGGCTAGCTCCTTTCCAAGAAGCTTGGGTGCGGGCGACGGCAAAAAGCCGGCTCAGTCGGTCCTCCGGAGCGGGCCGCTCCTCGCCGGCATAGGCCGCAATCGATAGCAGCAGGAACAGTGAAAAAATGCGGCGGCAAGGCATGGGAGCTCTCCAGCTGAAGACTACTTGAAGTTTAGTGCCGGGAATGATTTCGGGAAGGCTTTATTCGAGGCGTCAGATCTCACAGAATCCCGAGTACTTCGTTTTGAGCTCAAGTTGGTAGCCCTGGCTTCCTTTTTGCGTCTTTTAAGCTCAAGGACCGGCTAAAGCCGAGGCTACAAGCCATAAACTCGTGACCCTCGAATCAGATGCGGCCAGCTAACCTAAGAATCCGCAGCCAGCGAAAGACTTCCTCGACCCCGTCGGGATCGGAAATCATAACGCCTTCTGACCCAGGGTGTCGCCGATGCGGCTCAACCCTGGGCTAAAATCGCCGACCCGCTTCGGGGTCGAACCGCATTGAGCTTAAACAGGCTCGAATGCGGATTCTAGGCTTGAAAAACTTGTGGAAGAGCGCAAAAAAAACTTGCATCTGGGGATGACTGGGTAGTAAGCTGAATTTGTCAGCAGCTCAGGCCGTCGCCTCCCTCCCCAGCGGGCGACACTCCCGGTCCCGGCGCTGTCCCCCGGATTCCACAGTGGATTCCGGGGGCTTTTTTTGGCGGCGTCTTGTGACGCGACTGAATCGCGGCATCTTCAGTCATCCCGCCGCCGCAACCCAGGAAAGCTCCATGCGTCTCGCCCTTTTTGCCGCTCTCTTCCTCAGTCTTTTCGCGCCGCAATTGTCCGCCGCCTCGCGCGGTGAGGAGCTCTTCCCCGAGCTCGACCCGGTGCTTGTGGCGATCCAACACGAAAGAGCCGGCGGCTCCGGCGTCATCATCTCGGCCGACGGCTACATCCTGACCAATGGCCATGTCGTGTCGCTGATGGACCCCGAACAGCCGCGCGAAACCGCCCGCCGCATCACCGTCATCCTCAATGATGAAACCAAATACCAGGCGCGGGTGATCGGCTTTGGCCTCGATCCGGATGTCGCCCTCCTCAAGATCGATGTCCCCCATCCCCTCAAAGCCGCCAAGCTGTCGCTCGCTGAACTCCGTACCGGGCAGACGGTTTTTGCCTTCGGCGCGCCCTTCGGCCTGCGTCGCACCTTGACCCAGGGCATCGTCTCCAACCCGGCCCAGACTTCGCTGGATACCTTCACTTCGGTGATCCAGACCGATGCGCTGATCAATCCGGGCAATTCTGGCGGCCCGCTCTTCAACGAAGCCGGCGAAGTCATCGGCCTCAACACCTACGGCGGCGAAGGCAACGGCTTTGCCATCCCGGTCGCCGTCGCCCGCACCCTCGGCGAGCAATACCGCGACCACGGCCGCTTCCGCCGCGCTGGCCTGTCCTTCTTCATCAGCAAGGCGATGCCGGAGAATTTCGCCCGTGTCCTCGGCACGCAGCAGGGGATCTTCGTCGACTTCGTCCTGCCGGCTTCGGCGGCGGCGAAACAGGGCCTGAAAGATGGCGACGTCATCGTCAAGATGGACGGTGTCGCAGTCAAAGGCGCCAGCGAGGAGGATTACAACAACTGGAACTGGGACCTGGTCACTCGTCATCCTGGCGACAAGTTGAGCCTGGGCATCCTGCGCCGCAGCGCTCCCGGCCAGCCCTGGCTGCCGCTGGAACTCAGCTGCGTCCTTGGCGAAGATGAACTGCTGCCGGCGCTCGGCCACCAGATCGGCGAACTGCCGGAGACGCTTTATCCCGAGATCGGTCTCGGCATCCAGAAGGTGACGCCTTTCGTTCTCCACGGTTTTTCGCTGCCGAGTGCCGCCGGGGTGCGCGTCATCACGGTGAGCAACGGTCCGGCGGCGCGGGCCGACATCCATGGCGATGACTTGATCGTCGCGGTGGACGGCCAGCCGGTGAGTGACGACCTCGCCTTCCGTCGACTCGTCGATGAGCGCTTGGTCAAACGCGCCCGTTTCCTGGTTTTTGATCTCAAGCGCGGCAACGACCAGTCGCGCGCCGTGGTCCGGGTGCCTTACCGTCTGCGCGACTGCAAGGTGTTGATCCTGGCGGCCGCAAGCGAGCCGCAGCGCGAGCTTTTCAGCCGCCGTCTGCGCCTGGCCGGGGCCGAAGTGACGGTGGCCGAAACGGGCACCGCCGCACTTGCCTCCGATGACTGGGACGCGGTGCTGATCGCGGCCGACACGGCAGCCGTGCCAGCCGGCGCCGAGCTCTTTCTCAATCGTCCGGCCAAGCCCGGCAAAAGCTCTGTCCTCGGCCTCAGCGGCAAGGCACCCGCTCTCCTCGCCGCAGCCGGAGCCCGCTGGAAGCAGAAGCGCCTGACGGCAGATCGCGACGCCGCCGCCCCGATCCTGAAAGCCGGGATGAATTACACCGGCCGCGAAGTCGAAGTCGATGAAAGCCTGGTCACCGGCACCGGCTTCGACAGCATCAGCGCCAAGGCCTTCCTCGCCGCTTTTGCCGATGCGATGGCGAAAAACCGCTGAAGATGATATATCACAAGTGATTCAATAAATTCTATAATTGTGACTTAAACGATACGGACCTAGACTGGCCTTAACCTGAAGGAGGCCATCATGCGTCGTCGTCCATTCACCCTTCTCGAGCTCTTGATGGTTGTGGCCATCATCCTCATCCTGGTTTCCTTGATGGCTCCGGCCTGGGGCAAACTCCGGGAGAAGAGCAAGCGCCTGGTCTGCCAGAGCAACCAGATGCAAGTGGTTCGGGCCATGCATGTCTACGGCTTCGCCAATCGCGGCTTTCTACCGGACAACAACGGCGTCTCGATTTACACTTCTTTCGACCTCACCGAAAGTTCATGGGCGAAAGTTGAAAAAACGCCCGCCGGCCTGGGGCTGCTTCTCGCTGCGGGCTATGTCCCGCAAGGCAAGTTCTTTCACTGCCCGAGCTTGAACACCAAGGCCGCCAGCGGCGCCCCCGGCCACTGCATGGACCTGAAGGAGAGCAATTACTGGAATGGCGTCGGCGCCAGCTACTACAACGACCCGAATTTCAAGACCGCGAGAAAGATCACCGGCTACAACTACCGCTGGCCGTCGTACAAGATCCAGAAGGGACTGGCCCTGCGGACCTCGATGGACAATCTGGTGCTCCTCGGCGACATCCTGGACCCGCGGTTCTCCTCGGCGATCTACGGCCACAGAAACGGCTACAACCGGGTCCTCCTCGATGGCAGCGCCACCTTCTACAAGGACGAGGCCAAGGTGATTTACACCATCGCCGCCGCGGCGGGAAACATCGACGGAGTGACCAGCTCCGCCACCGATGAGCAGATCTACACCAAACTGGCTCAATAAGGGGCACTTCCATGGCGACCTTTCTGATCCAGGTTGTGATCCTCGGCCTGGCCTTGTTGGGAGTGTATGCCTACATGCGTTCCCGCACCCGGGCAAGTAAGATGCTGACGCCCGCCGCGGCCTTGTGTTTCCTCCTCGCCGGCGCCTTGATGATCGGCGTCAATTGCCAACGCCGCGATGAGGATCTCAGCTGGCAGGAAAAGGAGACTCAAAACCTTCTGGCGGAACATCGTTCGTTTGGCAAAAAAATGGCCGCCATGATGAAGGCCGGCAGCGCCGGCGACATTCTGATCGTGGTCAGTGATCAAGATCAATATTCACCCCGGGAAAGCCGAGGAGAGGCCTTTGCGGCTGGGTTTGGCGACGCCAAGCGGCTGAAGTTCTATACCGTCCCGCAAGATCGCGGATTCGCCGCGGAGGAACTGGTGAAGATCCTGCAAGACCCGCATCTGGCGGCCTGCGTCAGCCTGATCGGCTTGCCGAAGAAATCGTTGTGGGAAGAAGCCGATCTTGTCGCGGCCTTGGAGGTTTTCAAAAATGGCGGCGAAGGGAAGTACCTGGCGACGAAAGAAGCGGTATTTGAGACAAGCGACGAGCTTCTCGAACAGGGACTCTTGACCGCTGTCTGCATTCCCCGGCCGCTCCGCAAAGACGAAATCAGGAAACAGGATTTCATCTCTGATGACGATGCCTTCGAGCAGCGCTCGCTCCTGATCACGGCGGCGAATGCCGATGCCATTATGCGTCAGTATCCCGCCTTGAAAGCGGCGAAAAAGACGATGAGCGGGGAGTGAGCGGACTTACTGCAGCGGCCACTCGACGGTGATTTTCAACCCCTGCGAGCTTGCCGCGGTGACGTCGATGCGGGCCTGGTGGAGATCGGCGATGAACTTCACCAGGGCGAGGCCGAGGCCGACGCCGCTTTGGCCGCGGGAGGCATCATTCTGGAAAAAGGGCTCGAAGATGCGCTGGTGCAATTCCGCCGGGATGCCCGGGCCACGATCCTCGATCTCGAGACGGCCGGAGCCGCCGAGTGAGTTCCAGCGCAGGAAGATGGCGCTGCCGGGCGGGCTGAATTTGATCGCGTTGTGGAGGAGGTTGG
>JAYTMY010000293.1:0-9476 GCA_043748535.1 Lentisphaeraceae bacterium
AGCTTGGCCAGGAGCAAGAGGCGCGGGGCTGTCATCATGAGCGAGCACAGGCAGGGTAAGGACGGCGCTGAGACAAAAGACGGCGAATGACTTCATGGAGAACTCCTAGTGGTGGTTTGGCGATAAAAAAAATGATTAAAATGATATACGGTCTAAACTGACTCCGTTTTTTCTAGACCTAGGTCAATGTCAACTATGATGCAAGCAGGATTAGTAAGCACCCAGTAAATTTGAAAATTCACGGCGGATTTTAGAATAATCACGGAAAATTTTCGCTTCAACCTGCTGCTCTGTCCGTCGGCTTTGATTTCGGCTTCCGTCGCTTCCGTGGATCCCGTTTCACTGCTGCTGCCGAAACTGTAGCGCCGCAGCACCTAAATACTCTCCTCATGCCGCGATTACGCGCCAGCGAAACTCGCAGGCTTGGGCCCCTCTTTAAGCTCGGCGGTCTAAACTGGCACTCCAAGCTGTTTTGGTGCTCCAAAAATCCTGTCTAGCCGAAAAGTCCTGGCTTCATTTCAATGCCGAGAATGAGATTGTCCTAGACAATAAGCCCGCGTCCTCTTGCGTTCCTCAAACATGAAGACCGATACCCCAGTCACTAAATCAAGGACACTTTCCCATGCAGAAATACTTGCTCAGCTTGATCCTCTCACTCGCCTGTGGCGCCGTGGCAGCCGAAAAATCGGCACCCATCCTGCTCCCCAAAGATGGCGAAATCCAGGCTCTGCCGGATATCGCCATCCAAGCCATGGCAAGCCGCATCGACGCCCTCCTCGCCACTGCTTGGAAAACCAAAGCCATGCACGCTGCCCCCCCGATTGATGACGCTGCTTTCCTCCGCCGCGCCTACACCGAGATCGCCGGCCGTATTCCCACCCTCAGTGAAATCAAGAGCTACGAAGATGATAAGCGGAGCAACCGCCGCACCGAGCTGATCAAAAAACTCCTCCATTCCCCCGCTGCCGCCAGCCATGAATACAACCTCTGGGCCGACACCCTGCGAGTCAAATCCAAACTACCAGGAAACATACCCAGCGGCAACTGGCAGGAATGGCTGAAACAAGCCCTCGCCAAAGACATGCCGTGGAACAAAATGGCTCATGACATGATCGCCTCCGATGGCCACGCCCTCCAGACTGGCAACGGCGCCACCGGCTACCTCCTCCGCGATCGCGGCATGCCCCTCGACAACATGGCCAACACCATGCGCGTCTTCCTCGGCACCAGCATGGTCTGCGCCCAATGCCACGACCACCCATTCAACGACACCACCCAGCACGAATTCTACCAACTTGCCGCCTTCTCCGGCGGCTTGCAATACCAGGAAAAACTTCGCCAGACCGGCAATAACAAGGAGACCCGCGCCGAAATCGAGGAGGCGACCAATAAAGACAAAAAACTCAGAAACACCTTTAAACGCCTGCAAGACCTCAGTACCCCCGGCATCGCCGGCACCGGCACCGGCACCATCCGCCTCCCCAAAGATTATAAATACGAAGATGCCAAACCAGGTGATCTGATCCTCGCCGAAACTCCTTTCGGCGCCAAGATCAATCTCCCCTTCTCAGACTCTGACATCGCCAAGGCCATGAAAAGGGAAGACGCCAAAAAAAGCGACCAGAAAAACAAGAAGAATGCAGGTCCACTGGCTCCCGGCCGCCAACTCGATTCCAGGCTCGCTTTTGCAGATTGGCTCAGCTCCCCAGATAACCCGATGTTCACCCGCACCATCGTCAACCGCCTCTGGGCCCGCGTCATGGGTCAAGGTCTTATCCCTCATTTGGATGACCTTGCCATGGACGATCTCGGTGAAGTCCCTGGCTTGATGGTAGAACTCGAAAAAGACATGAAAACCCTCGGCTTCAAGATGTCCGAATTCCGCCGCGTTCTTTACAGCACCAAGGCCTGGCAGATGAAAGCCTACACCGGAGACAACACCGGCTACCTCTTCCAAGGCCCCCTCCTCCGTCGCATGTCACCTGAACAAACCTGGGACTCACTCGTCGCCCTGGCCCAGCCCGACCCCGAAGCCGGCACCGCCCAGATCGATAAGGAAACGGCAGAACAACTGCGCATCTTCCCCTTGGTCAAAGACAAAAGCCCGCTCGAACTCCTCGCCATCGCCAAGACCATCGAAAGCGACGGACTGAAAGTCTGGCTCGATAAAAACGCCCCCGTCCCGGCCACCGAAAAATCCGCTGAAATCAGCCTAGCCCAAACCATTGCCATCAAAGAAGGTGACAAGGCAGGCAAAAAAACTGCCAAAA
Organism: Lentisphaeraceae bacterium; assembly: GCA_043748535.1. Lineage (GTDB taxonomy): Bacteria > Verrucomicrobiota > Lentisphaeria > Lentisphaerales > Lentisphaeraceae > CAMCSH01. The sequence continues at coordinate 2,271 of JAYTMY010000293.1, forward strand.
ACAAAAAACGCAACGGCAAAGGCGATCTCCAACTCCGCGCCAGCGAACTGCCCCAGCCCGCCCCCGCCAACCACTTCCTCTCCCGCTTCGGCCAGTCAGAACGCGAAGATGTCGACGCCTCCAGCCTCGAAGTCTCAGTCCCGCAAGCTCTGTCGCTGATGAACGGTGAAATCGAGCGCCTCATCACCAGGAATCGCAACTCGCTCCTGATGGACGAACTGGAAGCCCTGTCGAAGCCCGAAGACATCATCACCATGGCCTACAAAGCCATCCTCTGCCGCACCCCTTCGACCAGTGAAATAACCCGCTTCCTACCCCGCCTGAAAGCCGACGAAATCAAAGGCTCCGAGGACCTCATCTGGGTCCTTATCAACTCCAACGAATTCCTCTTCCGCCGCTGAAGCCCAAACACCGGAGACTATCCTCATGAATTCCTTCCGCCTCAACGACCTCAACCGCCGCGATTTCGTCAGCGCCGCCGCCCTCGGCTTCCTTGGCCTCAGCTTCAGCGGCAGCGACGCCTTCGCCGCCGAAGCCGCCCAAAGCCCAGTCAAGGCTCGCGCCAAACCGGCCAAATCAGTCATCTACCTCTGGATGGGCGGTGGCATGTCCCACCTCGATACCTTCGACCCAAAACCCGACAAGGTCGATCAGATGGGAGCCACCCGCACCATCACCGACAAAAAAACCGGCCTGCAATTCGGTCACCACCTGAACCGCATCGCCGCCCACTCCGACATCCTCTGCCCAGTGCGCTCGCTCCACACCACCCAGGGCGCCCACGAGCAGGGCACCTACATCATGCACAGCTCCTACTCCATGCGCGGCACCATCCAGCACCCCCACTTCGGCGCCTGGTTCACCCGCCTCGCCGGACGCATCAACCCGACCCTGCCGCCCTTCGTCCGCATCGGCGGCGGCCGCGGCCTCGGCGCCGGCTGGATGGGCCAAGAATTCGCCGCCCTGCCAATCGGCGACCCCGCCGCCGGATTGCAGTTCTCCAAGCGTCAGGGGGATGTCCCCGAGGATCGTTTCCAAGACCGACTCCACCTGCTCGAAGGTATGAACAAGGATTTCCTCGGCCACTTCCCCGATGACGACCTTGTCGCCCGGATGAAATCCTATGAAGACGCCGTCCGCTTGATGAAGTCCGAAGATCTTAAGTCCTTCGACATCTCCGCCGAAGACTCCAAGCTCCGCGAAGCCTACGGCGCCACCCCCTTCGGCAAAGGCTGCCTGCTCGCCCGCCGCCTTGTCGAAAAAGGCACCCGCTTTGTCGAAGTCTCCCTCGGCGGCTGGGACATGCACAACGACATCGCCGAGGGCATGGAAAAGAACGGCGAAATCCTCGACCAAGCCCTCGGCACCCTGCTCACGGACCTGCGCAGCCGCGGCCTCCTCGACAGCACCCTTGTCGTCGTCGCCAGTGAATTCGGGCGCACCCCGGAGATCAGCGGCCGCAACGGCCGCGATCACTACCCCAAGGCCTTCTCCTGCCTCCTCGCCGGCGGCGGCGTGAAAGGCGGCCAAGCCTGGGGAGCTACCGATGAACGCGGCCGCGAAGTCGCCGATAAATCGATGGGCGTCAGTGACTTCAACGCCACCCTTGGCTACGCCTGCGGGGTTGATTACACCAAGGTCATCGTCGCCAGCAATGGCCGCCCCTTCCAGATTGCCGACAAAGGCCAGCCGGTGACCGCTCTGTTCTCCTGAGTCTTTGCCTGGAGTGCTTATCACCTGCGCCTCACTTGGGGAGCAGGTTTTTTTTGTGCCCCCCTCATCAATCAGCGTCACAGGCTAAATCAGCCCGTCAACTTGACCCTAGCGCAGCCGCAGCTCCATTGTCATATTCAACCGAGGTCAATCATGCGTCTGTCCGCTTTCGTCGTCTGTCTATTTCTACTCGCTTCCTGCCAAGACACTGGCAACAGCAGCGGATTGCCCATCGACATTCATCACGAAACCCTTGAAGCCGGCCGGATTGAAGAAAAAATCATCGCCGATGATCTCGATCACCCCATCTGTCTCCTCGTTCTCGGCGACGAAAGCTTGATTCTCCTCGCGGATGGCCACATCGTCAACGGCTCTCAGATCTGGCCGAAACTCCCCGGCTCTCCCCTATGCGCCGTGAAGGAGTCCGATCGCGCCGGACTCTGTCTCTGCCAGCTTGCCGATGGCCAGCTGCAACTCTGCCGCTTGCAAGCCGGTCAGATTCAATCTCTCGGAAGCATCCCCGGCACGACTCCTGCCACCCTCGCACTCAATGACTCTTCCCTCTTCGCGACCAGCGCAAACTCCAACCAGGGATCCGATGTCTTTGCCCTGAAAATCAAAGCAACAGCCATCAAAGCCGAGAAAACCACCAGCAGTAAACTGCCAATCCGCTCATTGATAGCACTTCCTAAGCTCCAGTTCGCATGGATCGAAGCTATTCAAGATCAACCTGAAGTCCCGATCAGCCCAGAAGCCCCCGGGCAGCGCCTGATGTTGAAAAAAGACGCCGCCGAAGCCCAGCTGATGATGACGTATAACCACACTCCCGTCCCGGCCCTCGAAGGCTTCGGCCTTGGGCGTTCCGAAGCACGGATCTTCCGCCCCGAAGGCATGGAACGATTTCATCCCTCCCTCAAAAACTCCATCTTCATCGCCGAGCGTACACGCAACTGGATCCGCTCCGGCCTCTTCGCCGCCAGCTCCTTTGAGCACCAGATCTTCCTCCCCTTCCTGAAATTCGTCCGACCCAGGGATATCCAAATCGACCGACAGGGACGCCTCCTCGTCCTCGAAGACGACAGCCAGCTCGGGCACCTCGGCGGACGCCTTCGCGCTTGGACCTATCGCACCGGCAATCGCGACCCGGTCATTCAGCTCAGTCTTTCCGCGGAATCAGGCCAGCCCCCTCTGATGCTCACGGCTGATGCCTCTGGCAGCACCGATAAGGATGGCGACCCCCTAAGTTTCTCATGGAAACTCGACGGTAAAATCCTCCCCGGCGAAGGCCGCTTACCCCTCCTGCTTGCCGATAAGGGCGTCCATGAATTGGAGCTCAAGGTCGAGGATTCACACGGCGGCAGCGCCACGGCCAAACGCCGCATCCTCGTCGGCATAGACCCCCTCTCCATCTTCCTCGTCCCCGACTCCTCACTCCGCCCCGACGGATGCGATCGCATCCAGCTGATTTCCCGCGGCAAAGTCGGTGAAGTCACCCCCGGCAAGGCCGTGGCGGAAATCCATTTTTCCGGTCTCGACACCCCGCCACAATCCCGTCAAATTTCATTCGAGTCCGGCCGGACATTTGAAGCTGAATTGAACGCGACGGAGAAGGATCGCAGCGCCCTTATCCAGATCCGTTCTTTCGAAAACATCAAAGCCGAGCAACTCTATTGCAGCGCCTACAGCCACCCAAGCCGACTCGAGGCCGAGTTTGCCAGCGCCGGTGACGGCGTCAAGCTGGTCGATCACAAAGGCGCTAAAACCGTCCAACGGGCCACCGGCGGCAGCGGCTGGTTGGTCATTGACGGCGTCGATCTCGGCGGCATCACCAAGCTGAAAATTCGCGTCGCTAGCCAGGGTGCCGGCGGCGCTGTCAGTCTGCGTCTCGGCAGCCCAAGCGGTCCCGGACTTGGCAGCTTCATGGTTCCGGCCGGCCAGGACGAATGGAAAGAGCTCGAAATCCCGCTCCATAACAACCCGTCCGGCCGCTCGCAAATCTGGATTTTCATCGTCCCCGATCGCAATCGCAGCGCCATTCTCTGGCTCGACTGGATCGCCTTTCTCGCCGAAAATAAAGAGAAAGATGGCAAGGACCCACGCCATCCCTGACAAATCTCATTTTTGCCCTATATCTTGTAATAGGTTTACACCTGCGCCGCGTTGCCTAGTAATCCGGGAGAATCGTCATGACTCGACTACTTTGTTTCTGCCTTGCCTTTGTCGCCATCTTCTCCTCTGCTGCAGAAGCACCGAAGAAAACCGACCCTTATCCGGCTCTCATCGCTGCCGCCAAGCTGGTGGCCAAATCGCCGGATAACCCCAGCGCTCTCGCCGATCTGACGAGCTCTCTCGGCCGGATTCCTAAAGGGGAAGTCCGGGAAATGGGACTCTCCGGCCTGTATCTCGGTTGCCGCCTGGCCAACGATTCGGCCAAGGCCGGCGTCCTCTACGCGCAGATTCAGAAAGAACACACCGAAACCTTCGGCAATGAACCGGGCGAATGGCTGCCGATGCTCGGCGATGACGCCATCGGCGACGTCTGCGCCATCTGCACGGGCAAAAAAACCACCGAATTCAAATGCAATACCTGCTCTGGAACAGGACTTTGCAGCAACGCAAAATGCCTGAAAGGAACCGTCGAAGTCCAGGAATATAGCTTCGACCAAAAGAAATTTGTCACCGTCAAACGCGCCTGCCCGGTTTGCAAGGAACACCGCGGTAAATGCGGTGACTGCAAAGAGGGCCAACTCTCCCGCCCCTGCTCTGGTTGCAACGGCCGCGGCAGCAAACTCAATCGCGACACCTGTTCCGCTTCGGCGACTAAAATTCTAGACGCCTTGATCGCCAAAGCCTCCGATGCCAGTTTACTGGCCCGCGAAGCCGAAATGGTCGCCAAAGGCATGGTTCGCCGCGGCGATCGTTGGATCACCCGCGAAGAAGCCGCTGTCGCTGAAAAAGCCAACGCCGCCGCCGAAGAAGCCCGCGCCCGCCTCGCTGAGGAAGCCCGCCTCCACGAGGAGAAACGTCAAGGCGGTGAACGCGTCCGAGTCCTGCAAACTCGCGCCCTCTCCCTCGCTGTCGACTCCCCCATCGAAGCCGCCCGACTCATCGAGAACTATCTGCAGCAGGAACCCGCCGCCGCTACCGAATTGCAGGCCGACCGCGATTGGATTACTAAAATTGCCGCCGCCCGCACCGTCGAAGACAAGGGACAGATCGAAAAGGCCATCCCGCTCTACGAGGAAGCCCTCAAAACCCGTAGCAATGACGCCCTAAGCAAACGCCTCAACCGCTTGAAAGACCAATCCACGGGACTCTGAATCACATGTCAAACCCTTACCCTGCCGGACAGCTTTTCATTCGGGTCAAAAGCCCCATCGCCATCCTTATCATCCTCGCCGGAGTGATCCAAGCCACCCTCCTCCTCGCTTCCTGGGTGTCGGAAATCAAGCAGCTTCGTTATCAGCCGCCTTCGGAACTAAAAACCTCCCTCGCCAAAGTCGTCGCGGAACAAACGGCCGCCCATGACGGAGTCATCCAATTCCTCAATCAATCCTCCATCAAAGCCACCCTGCCCCTCATCGTCGACCTCCCCGATACGCCTCGTAAACTCGAGGAATTTAATGAATGCGCCGAATCCCTCAAGCAGTTGCGTCAGGACAGCGCAGAATTGAAAAAACTCCTCTCCGCCCACATCGACAGCCGCCTCGTGACGCTCAGCGCCGCCATGCAAGCCTATGTCGAACGTCGCCGTAAAGAAAAAAATACTTCCAGCCCTGCCACTGCCCTCCCCGTTGCCCCTCCTCCCCCTCCCCGTCTCTTCACCGCCGGCGATAAAGCAGTCCGAGCTTCCCAGCGCGCAGCAGAGCTCGCTGCCATCCTTGCTCCTCTCGAAGCTCGCGCCTCCGACCCGGTCAACCGCCAGAATCTCGCCTCGGTGACCGTCGACCTCAACGCCCTCGCCGCCTGGCTGGCGAAGCAAGAACACGGCCCTGAAGCCCCTGCCAAAACGCCAGAAGTCAGTCTCGACAGCGAACGCATCCTGCAACAGGTTCAAGAAGGCATCATCGCCCTGAAACGTAGCACTGGCGACGCCTGGCTTCTCGATGCCTCCCTCGATCAACTCGAAAAAACTTTGGAAACGGAACGCCGCCATTGCCAAGACACCCTCGAGAAAATTGAAAAATCCCGCTTCGACCACCTCTCCGAGCTGGCCTCCATTCTTCTTCATTCCCTCCTCGGTGCCGCCGCTGTCCTGATCTTCGCCGACTTCCTCAAGGCCCACTTCGCCAACGCGTCCCGCGATTCTAAGGGAGCTGCATGAGCCGCCCGAAAGTCCTCATCACCGGCGCCTCACGCGGCATCGGCCGCGCCTGCGCCCTCGCCCTCGCTCCCGACTTCGACCTCGTCCTCAACTACCGCGCCGGACACGATGCCGCCGCGGCAACCGCAAAAAACTGCCGCGACCTCGGCGCTGAAATCACTCTCCTGCCCTTCGATGTCAGCGACCGCGCCGCCTGCCTGATCGCCCTGAAAACGATCGACGACCAAGGCCCACTCTGGGGCGTCGTCCTCAACGCCGGCATCACCCGTGACAACAGTTTCCCCGCCCTCGAAGACGCCGATTGGGACCTCGTCCTGCGCACCAATCTCGACGCCTTCTACAACGTCCTGCATCCCCTGGTGATGCCGATGGTCCGCGCCAAAAAAGGCGGCCGCATCGTCGTCCTTTCCTCGGTCTCCGGCATTGCCGGCAACCGCGGCCAGACCAACTACGCCGCCGCCAAAGGCGGACTCATCGCCGCAGCGAAATCCTTGGCGATTGAACTCGCCTCTCGCAACATCACTGTCAACTGCGTCGCCCCCGGCCTGATCGACACCGACATGACTGCCGGACTCGACCTGACTCCCGCCTTGGAAGCGATCCCGATGAAGCGCAGCGGCCGGCCCGAAGAAGTGGCCGCCACCGTCGCCTTTCTGTTTTCGAAAAATGCCGGCTACATCACTCGCCAGGTAATTTCTGTCAACGGCGGTCTGATTTGACCTTGCAGACTGCTTGAATCGTGCTAAACTCTGGCTCGTCTCAGCGACACACGCGGGTGTAGCTCAGTGGTAGAGCTTCTGCCTTCCAAGCAGAATGTCGTGGGTTCAAATCCCATCGCCCGCTCCAGATTTCTAAATCATTGAGCTCCAGCACGAAGCAACTCGTCTGGAGCTCTTGTTTTGGGCTTTTTTTTAGGGTCATTTTTCGAGCGCGAGCAATCCAGAGTGTGAGCAGAAGAGCGTGAAATTCGTGAGCGTTGAGCTCAAATCAAGATCAAATGAGCGTGAGCTGAGCACGAAGATCTTTCAAGACCCATGAATTTGGGATCTCCAGTCTGTCTAGATCAAACAGGAATGATCCATTTTCCCCGTCCGGCGCTATTTACAACGCCGCCCCATTCCACCCCCATCTTGAGGATCCATCATGAGCACCACCGACACCGCCGTCCC
>JAYTMY010000294.1:0-2140 GCA_043748535.1 Lentisphaeraceae bacterium
CCACGACCTGCTTGAAGCCGGCGTACACTTCGGTCACCAGACCCGCCGCTGGAACCCCAAGATGAAATCCTACATCTTCGGCAACCGCAACGGCATCCATATCTTCGACCTCGGCAAGAGCATGGTCGGACTCAACAACGCCTGCAAATTCCTTTACGAGAAAGTCGCCAAGGGCGGCGATGTTCTCTGGGTCGGCACCAAGCGCCAGGCTCAGGAACTCGTTAAAGAAGCTGCTGAGCGCTCTGGCCAACATGCCATCACTCAGCGCTGGATGGGCGGCACGCTCACCAACATTGAAACCATCCGCAAGAGCGTCGCCAAGCTCAGCAAATTCCGCAAATGGGAAGAAGACGGCACCCTCGCCGCGATGAAGAAGAAAGAAGCCGGCCGCATCCGTCGTGAAGCGGTCAAGCTCGAATCTTCGATCTCCGGCATCATGGGCATGGGTCGCATCCCCTCCTGCATCGTTGTCATCGACACCGTCAAGGAGCACCTCGCCATCAAGGAAGCCAACGCTCTCGGCATCCCCGTCGTCGCCATCCTCGATACCAACTCGGACCCCGATCTGGTTCAGTACGGCATCCCCGGCAACGATGACGCCGTCCGTTCCCTCCAAGTTCTCATCGGTCAGCTGTCCGAAGCCTGCTACATGGGTAAGGGCATCTCCGATAAGCACAACGAAGAGCGCAAAGCCACTCGTTCGAAAGACGAAGGCGAGCGCAAGGCCCGCGCCGACAAAGGCGAGCAAGCCCCCCGTGGCGAACGCCGTGAACGCGCCCCCGCTGGTGACCGTGCTCCCCGCGCTCCCGCTGGTGACCGTGCTCCCCGCGCCCCCGCCGGTGACCGTGCTCCCCGCGCCCCCGCTGGTGACCGCGCTCCCCGCGCTGCCAAGACTGGCGAAGCCAAAGCTGAGTAATCCTCGGCCCACAGCCCGCTGATCTGCGCCACGAGGTGCTGCCCCGGCAGCACCTCGTTTTCAAGTGCAAGCCCCCCTCTTTCCCAATCCCTTCAGGAAACACACCATGTCCTACACCGTCACCTCCGCCGACATCGCCAAGCTCCGCGAAATGACCAACTGTGGTCTCCTTGACTGCAAAAAAGCTCTCGTCGAAAAAGCCGGCAACTTCGATGAAGCTGCCGACCACCTGCGCAAACAGGGCCTCGCCAAAGCCGCCAAAAAAGCCGACCGCGAAGCCAAAGAAGGCATGATCGCCCTAAGCGCCAACGGCAAAACCGGCAGCCTGATCCAGATCTCCTGCGAAACCGACTTCGTCGCCAACAACGATCGTTTCCAAGCCATCCTCAAAACCTTCGCCGCCGACGTCGCCGCCCTCGCCGCCAACGGCGATGTCACCGAATCTTTCGGTGCCAGCAAGGCTGAAGAACTCGTCCCGATGATCCACACCATCGGCGAAAACATGAAAGTCGTCGTCGCCGCCAAATGGGAAGCCGGAGCTAACTGCAGCATCGGTTCTTATCTCCACGGCAACAGCAAAGTCGGCGTCCTGGTCGAAGTTGAAGGCGAAGTCGCCCCTGAGACCCTCAAGGCTCTCGGTATGCACATCGCCGCCTACAAGCCCAGCTACCTCTGCCCCGCCTGCGTCCCCGAAGCCGACACCGCCCGTGAAAAGGAAGTCCAGGCCGAGAAGACCAAAGGCAAGCCCGAAGCCATGGTCGCCAAAATCCTCGAAGGCGCCCTGAATAAGTGGCACTCCGACGTCTGCCTGGTCAAGCAAGCTTGGATCCACGACGACAAGATCACCGTCGAGAAAGCCCTTGGTAAAGCCAAGATCACCCGCTTCCTCCTCGCTAAAATCGGCTGATCCCCGACCTCGCCCCGGAGCTTCGCCGCTCCGGGGCGTTTTTCGTCCCCCGTTTGATGTTCAAGATCGCCGCTTCCTTCTCGTCCAGCCGGAAGTCGCGATCTTGAAACTCGAAACCTGAAATAAGAAAATCCTTAATGCTCAGAAGCTTTACACTTGGTCTCGCTCTCCTGAGCTCGCAGCTTCTCCTCGCGGCAGAAGCCTCGGACCCATTCCTCGATCTTTTCCCGCAAGCCAAGAAGGAAATGACGGCGCGAGAGCTGGAGAAGAATGCCAAGAAATTCCAGCCAGCCGAGCGCCGCAGCTACCAAGGCCTT
>JAYTMY010000295.1:0-17420 GCA_043748535.1 Lentisphaeraceae bacterium
ATGAGCGAAACCGCTCTCGCCAGCTTCGACAAGATCGGCACCTACAACATCCGCGCCGAACTCACCCGGCCGCTTTCTGGCATCGAACTCATCGGCGTCATGAACCGCCAGATCAAACGCCTGCCCCGCAAGGTCATCTCCGCCGCCCTCGGCAATCTCGACCTGAGCACGGTGTCGTGGAAAATCGGCCGCGGCTGCTCGCTCTGCCGCGGCGGCTACAAAGGCCGCCTCGGCATCTACGAAATCCTCCGCATCGGCCCGGAAATCGAAGAGATGATCCTCAAACGCGCCTCGACCCAGCAGATCCGCACCCGCGCCTGCGACCTCGGCATGCGCACCCTCCGCGACGACGGCATCCGCAAAGCCATCGCCGGCATGACCACACTGCATGAAGTGATGCGCCTCACCGTCGAAAACGAAATGGAACAAGCCGAAAGCCCCTCACTGGCTGAATCCCACTCATGAAAGCCGTCGCCATCTTCACCGGCTCGGAACTGCTCAACGGTCAGACCACCAACAGCAACCAGACCAGCCTCGGCCGGGAACTGGCGAGCTGCGGATGGACCATCTCCCGCGCCGAAGCTGTCCCCGATGGCATCAATGACATCCAAGACGCCTTGTCCCGCGCCCTCCATGAAGATGCCGATCTCATCCTCATCTGCGGTGGCCTCGGCCCCACCGCCGATGACCTGACCCGCAGCGCCGTCGCTCAAACCCTCGGCCGTGACCTCTTCACCTGCCCCGACACCCTCGCCGAAATCCGTACACGGCTCTCCGGCCGGACACACTCGGAAGAGCACATCGTCCGCCAGGCAGAATGGATCCGCGGCGCCGTCAAGATTGCCAATGTCCAGGGCCTCGCCCCCGGCCTGCTGCTGCGCGTCGGACACAGCCGCATCGTCCTCCTCCCCGGTCCGCCGCGCGAGTTTTTGCCGATGGTGCGCGACGGCCTGATCCCTGTGCTCAAAACCGAGTTCCCTCCCCTCCTCCGCAGCGCCGTGCTGCACACTTGCGGCCTCCGCGAATCCGATGTCGAACTCAAAACCCGGCCGCTGTTGTTGGAATTCCCCGATCTCATCCCCGCCTGGTGCGCCTCGCTAGGTGCGGTGCGGGTCACCCTCTCCCTTCCCGCCGGTCGCGAAAGTGATCTCGCCGCCGCCGTCGCTTACGCTCGCCAGCTTTTCGGTGCCGACGCCCTCGAGCACGAATCCGCCGCCGTTGATTGCCTCGCCTTGGCCCGTCGCCGCAAGCTCCGTCTCGCCACCGCCGAATCCTGCACCGGTGGACTGATCGCCGCCGCCCTCACCGATGTGCCGGGATCCTCCGACGTCTTCGTCGGCGGTGTCGTCTGCTACGCCAACGAGTGGAAGCAATCCCTCCTGCAAGTCCCGCCCGAAACCCTCGCCACTCACGGCGCCGTGTCGGAAGCCACCGCACTCGCCCTTGCTGAAGGCCTGCGCCGCTTCGCCGAGTGCGGCGTGGTCAGCACCGGCATCGCCGGTCCGGGCGGCGGCACGCCGGAAAAACCGGTCGGCACCGTCTGGATCGCCACCCTGGTCGAGGGCCGCGTCCGCAGCCGCCTGCTCAATCTTCGCGGCGAGCGCAAGGACATCCGCAACCAGGCCGTCACCCATGGCCTCGACACCCTGCGCCGCCATCTGCTCGAGATGAGCTGATCAAAATAGAAAAACGGCGCCATTTCGGGCGCCGTTTTGGGGAGATCTAAGACCGCTCAGGGAAGCTCGCGGAGATAGATGTTCTTGAAGAACACTTCGTTGCCGTGGCACTGAAGTTCGAACTGCTCTTCCGCCGGGAAGGGGAAGCTTTTGTCCCAGAGATACTCATGCTTGGCGTGGTTAACGATCAGCTGGCCATTGAGCCAAATGCTGACCTTGTCGCCAATGCAGCGGATAAAGAAGGTGTTCCATTCTTCGACCGGTTTGTCGGCCTTGACCATCGGGAACTTGCCGTCTTTGGGGTTATTCCAGATGCCGCCGGAACCTTTTTGTACGCCGTTACCGACTTCTTTCGGATTGGCCGGATCCCAGATTTGGACCTGGGGCGAGCCGCGCAGGTAGATGCCGGAGTCGCCATTGGCATGGATCTTCCACGACACATAGAGCTCGAAGTTCTTGTATTTCTTGGCGGAGGCGAGGGAGTGGCCATGACCGTCGAAGCGGAGGGCGCCATCGACCACGCTCCAGTGCTTGTTCATGTCTTCGTCGGCTTTGACTGCCGCGGCAGCAAGGACTTCAGCGCTGGCTTGGGCACGCTTGTGGGGCTGGTCCAGACCGGCGCCGGAGAGCAGGCCTTTCCAGTTGTTCAGGGTCTTGCCGTCGAAAAGGGCGGTGAAGCCGGCAGGAGCGACGTTGTCGGCAGTGCCAGGCAGAGCCTGAGCGGCGGGAAGCTCGGCAACCTTGACGTTGCGGAACTTCACCGGGTCGCCATGACCGGCGAAACAAATGCGGCCGCTGGCGCGGTTGGAGCCTTGGGCATACTGAGTCTTGCCATTCATGTGCGGCACTTTGGTCGACAGGTCGACTTTGTCCTGCACGACCTTGCCGTTGACGATGATGGTGAGCTTCGAACCTTGGGCGATGATGGTCTGATGATTCCACTCACCGACGGGTTTGAGCGAGCCGCGGACGGGCGGATTGACGCCGTAGATCGCACCATGGAACTGGTAGTCATGAAGCTTGGCGTATTGCGGGTCGGTGTCGTCAAGAAGCTGCAGTTCCATGCAGGTGTAGGCGACGTCGCCGGTGGGGAAGGGAGCGCGGATGCCGACGCCGTTATTGCCGCCTTTGGGGAGCTGGAACTCGAAGTCGTAGATGAAGTCAGCGTAGTCTTTTTTGGTGACCAGGTTGCCGCCTTTACAGATCAGAATGCCTTCCTCGACCGGGTATTGGCCGGTACCCTTCTCGAAGTTGGCTTCGACTTCTTCGGCCTTGCCGGAGAACAGGGTTTCGAACTTGGCGCCGGCGATAACCGGGGCGAACTCAGCTGCGTTGGCCGCTGCGGCGGGGGCGGTCTCAGCGGCGCAAGCGCTGCTGATCAAGCCGAGCGAGAGGAGGAAGGGGGCGACAAAGCGATTGATCATGTTTGGCTCCTTGCTGCGAGCGAAGATGGTGGGGGCGGCAGCGACGGCTCCGGCGGCGACGCCGGCCTGGAGGAAACCACGGCGGGAGAAGGAGGATTCGATCATGGGACTTTCCTTTGGGGTTGCGGATGGATAGAGAAACTTATTCAGTAGCACCTGTAGCTATAAGCACCCGCAATGTTCAGACCGTTGCAGTCTGCCGTCATTTTTCTATATTTTTTTCACCGCCTCCGCCCTCCTTGCCTTTCGCCAAGCCGGATTAGCTTTTCGACAGACGCCAATTCCGAGATCCCCGCCGATGTCAGACCCACGTTTGCTCAATCAGTTCTTCCACCAGGCCATGGCGGTGCGGGACGCGCCTGCCGAGGGCCTGCCGGAGGAATTGCGCGCTGGCGTCTGGCCTTATGAGGAGGACGAAAGCCCCTACTTCACCATGAAACTGGTCGAAGGCCGCGATCTCGCCGCCGTCCTCGAACTGCTTCGCAAAAATGATCCCCAGGCTCAACGCGACTTCCCTCTGGAAGTCCGGATCAACATCTTCTGCCGTATCTGCGAGGCCATGGCCTACGCCCATCAGCACGGCATCATCCATCTCGACCTCAAGCCGGCCAACATCGAGGTCAGCGCCCACGGCGAAGTCCTGGTCTGCGACTGGGGCCTGGCCCGCGTCCTCGACGAAGTCTGCGAAGACCCGGTCCTGAAGTAACAAGCGAGGCGCCATAGAATAACCGGACAATGGCACTGTTCCAAAGTCCTTGACAGATAATATGGAAAAATGTAATTCCACCCAAAGCTGCCAAAAGAGCGACTGAAAAAAGTCTCTGACGGGATTAACTTCCTCCTCAATGACCCTCAATCTGCAGGAGCCTGTTGATGTCCCTCAATCTCAAATATCTGGAAGGCAAAACCATCTGCATCGTCTTCTGCAAATTGCAAAATGAAGACGCCCATGGCCGGAGCAACGATGTGGAGAACACTGATTTCGACTTCAAAACCCTCTTCGGCCGCGCTTCCATCGTCGATCCCGGTTACCTCGAAGTGATCGGCCAAGGGATGACCTTCCGCGTGCCTCCCAGCGCCTATAAACACATTTTCCCCAACGACGGCACGGACATCCTCGGCAATGCCGAGTTCTTCGTCATGGTCAAGGTTGCCGGGATCGAGCTTTGAATCCCCTTCTTGATCTACTGCCTGCCTCCGGTCGCGAGGCTCTGCTGAGCGCTCGCGCCGCCGCCCGTCCCGCCGACCCGAAACTTCTCCAGGCGCTCGCCGCCGTGCCGGAATTGCGCTCAGCGCATTTTCATCTCGATGCCGACGCCGTGGAACTCGGCGCCGCCGATAATCTTGAGGAGCCTGCCCGGGCCGAGCTGATGACGAGCTTGCAGGCCTTGCTGCCCTGGCGCAAAGGCCCCTTCTCAATCTGCGGCGAGATCCTCGATGCGGAATGGCGCTCCGATTGGAAATGGCAGCGCATCGCACCCCATTTACCCCCCTTGAAAGACGCCATGATCTGCGATGTCGGCTGCAACAACGGCTACACCCTGTTCCGCCTCGCTGCTGGCCAGCCCCGCCTCGTCCTCGGCCTCGAGCCCCATGCTCCCTATCGCCTCCAATACGAAGCCCTCGCCCGCCTCGTCCCTCCCCTCCCCGTCCTCAACGAGCCTGCCGGCTTTGAGGCTTTGCCCGCCTTCCCTGGTTGCTTCGATCTGATCTTGTGTATGGGCATTCACTACCACCACGATGAGCCCCTGAGCCTGCTCAAGCTGCTGTACCAGGCCCTCAAACCCGGCGGCACCTTGATCTTTGAAGGCATCGGCATCGATGGCGACGGCCCCCACGCCTTTTTCCCCGAAGGCCCCTATGCCCGGATGAAAGGCTGCTCCTTCCTGCCAACCCGCGACTGTGCCCTCGCTTGGCTGCGCCGGACCCGTTTCCGCCACGCCGAACTCGTCGACTGGACCCGCTGCACCGCCGAAGAACAGCGGAGCACCGGTTGGATGCCCTTCACCTCCTTCCGCGATGCCATGGCGCCCGACTTCTCCACCACCATCGAAGGTCACCCGGCGCCGCACCGCTTCGTCATCAAAGCGCTCAGATAGCCGCATAAAAAACACCACGGCAAGCCGTGGCGATCATCTTTGCTTGAGCATCCTGAAATCACTCAGGAAGAACCCTCAATTTTCGCCCCAAACTGCCGTTCAAACATCTCTGTAAAATACTGTAGACCTGCGCCTTCCAGTACCAGCATCATCTCCAGGCTGCGACCGGCAGTATTCAGTCCAATCGGCGTACAAAGCATCAACTGCAAATCGCCTTCATTGACCTCCTGCAATTCGACATCAAAAACGGCGCAGTTGTTATTGCGAAAATATCTCGGCAGATCGAATTCGACGCACAAGCCGAGAATGTTCATCACCGAACCGATCAAGTTGGAATTGAGGATGTTCCCCATTTCCAAAAGAATGTCATTTCGCGATTCGACATCACTGGGCAACTCTTGACCCGACATGATCAGCTCCACCCACTCGACCGGATCCACCTTGAACACACAAATCCCTTCGCCACTGAATGGCCCTCTGAACCGCTGCAGAATGCAGCTGTGCCAACCCGGCGAACATTCTCCCAGAAGCTCCTGCAGCCCAGCCGCATAAACCACCTGGACTCGATGCATCTGGATCTCGATTTTGCGGCTGGTCAGCATGCTCAGAGTCGACGCCGCCTGGCCGACACCGATATTCATCGATTCCGCCAAGATGTCGATCTCCAAGTCTGTCAGCGCCCGGCTCATCAGGCACCTTCCAAAGATTTGAGAATGGCCGCTATCGCAGCGCTGTCACCCGTTTTATTGAGGAAGGCCATACACTTGAGTTCCTCGGCTTCCTCCTTGATCTTGTTCTGGATGTTGGCAGTCACCATCACCACCGGACGCTCCGGATCAATCCCCCGAATCTGGCGAAGGGCTTGAATGCCATCAACAATTGGCATCAGGCAATCAAGAAAGACAATGTTGTAGACAGCGTTCTTCTCGACCGAAAGCCGGACCATATCGACCCCTTGCTGGCCATTGCTGGCTTGGTCAATCACAGCCCCTGGCGCCGCCGCACTGATGTTTTTCATCAGAATCATCCGGCTCATCATGGAGTCATCAACAACGAGAATGCGCATAAATCCTCCTAGGTGTGGCGAGTTACCAACGGCAAACTCGCAGACTTCATGCCACGGTCAACTCATCGGCAGAGGACAGTCGACATCTCGCCATCTGTCGATTTTTCCGACAATCCACACAAAAAAAAGCCCCCGCTTGCGCGGGGGCCTTTATCAGCAACGATACTGACTTATTGAGCCAGGATGTTGTTCAACTGAGCGACAATACGCTCATCAGCTTTGAGGCTGAGGATTTCGCTGCCCGCGAAGTGGAAGTTCTTGCGATACATGGTGCGCTGGAAGTTCTTCCGGTCGTGCTGGAGGATGATCGTCCAGACGGTGCGGCTGTCGACTTCGCCGGCGTTGCGAAGCTTCTTGTTGGTGCGGCGGTTGCGCAGGTTGAGAAGCAGAATGTGCTGGCCGTCGGTGTTGACGATTTCTTGCACTTTGCTCCAGGTCAGTCCCGCAGGGATAGTGGTGCCCATGGCGTTCTCTCCGAATTCTGGTTTGTGGTTTTTATCGAGGGGCCGCAAGCTTAACCCCCGTCGCAGCGATCGTCAAGTTCCCGGCGAAACATTTAACTGTGTCCCGGATCTCGTCATTCAGCACTTGCGAACTACAGTGGGGCCGCATCACCCACTACGGAGAACACCTACATATGCGACTGCTCTTCCTCCTCCTTACCACTTTCTTCGGTCTCAATCTCGCAGCACAGGTGCAACTCGGCGTCACCACCGAACGTGAAAACTACCTCCGGTATGAGCCGGTCGCCGGCAAAATTACCATCGTCAATAACAGCGGCACCCAGCTGCGCTTCGATAAAAACACCCCAAGTGCCAAACTCCGCATCGTCGTCATTGATGAAAAGAAACAGCTGATCGAGCCCTTCAAAGATGATTTCAACCCTATCGCCGGCCTTGTCCTCGCCGCCGGTGAAACCCGCTCTCTCGACCTCAATATCAACGAACACTACCCGATGTCCGCCACCGGCAAATACACGCTCACGGCGGAGCTGTCGCACCCCGCGTTCAAACTCAAATTCGCCTCCGAAAAATGCCTGCTTGAGATCAGCCCCGGCATCTCTATGTCGAAACGCGACTTCGGCATGACCGACCCTCTCGATACCCGCAAAGTGGTGCCCCGTTATTATGAACTGCTGATCTTCAAGCCGGCACAAGGTGGCGCCGACGTCCTCTGCCTGAAAATCGCCGACGACAAATTCGTCTACGGCCTGCATCGCCTCGGTCCCCACGTCAACGGCGTCGACATCGGCCACGATGTCGATGGATTCTCCTCCATCCACACCCTCGTCCAGGTCAAAGCCTCCCTTTTCGTCCACTCGGTCTTCTCGCCCTCCGGCGAAATGAAGCAGATCGTCGCCTACAGCGCCTCCTTCCAAGACTTCCCCTCCCTGCGCCGCGACCCCTCGCTCGGTAAAATTTCGATCGACGGCGGCACCAAACTCACCGAAGGGATTGATTACCGTCGCGACGGCAACATGATCACCCTCACCCCTCGTGCCGACAGCGCTCCCTGATCTCATGGCGGAAGCCGAAGCCGAGGACGCCGCACGACGCGGCGAGCCTTGGGATATCAGTACTCTGCTGCCTGAATCCTCCGCTCTGCCGGAAGCCGCTTATTGGGGCGACTGGCTCCTCTCCCGCCGCCTTGCCGCCCATGAACGATTTTTCTGGCAGCAACGCTTCGCCCAAATGCCCCCGCAATTGCTGGAGCCGGAAGAATTCCACTCCGGCCGCTTGCCCCCGCCACCCGGACGCGAAAGCCTCGAACTGACCGCGTGGAAACGTCTCGCCCTCGCCCGTTTCCTTCAGCACCAAAGTCTCACCTCCTCGCCCCTGACCGCCGCCCTCCACTGCGTCTGGCTCGGCCGCCTCCTCGAATTCTCCTGGCGCTCGCCGCAACGCGTCCTCTTCCTCGACTTCTCGGACCGCACCCTGATGAATTTCTGCGCCAGCTTGGTCACCTCGCCCCCGCCGAAAGCAGCCGAAGCCAGCCGCGCTCAACAAGCTCTCGACGCTGCCGATGCCGCCATCGTTTTTTTTGCCCAACAGGGACAAATCCGCCCTGAACACGCCGCCCTCTGGCAACAAATGATCCAGCATCTCCAGTCCCAAGTGCTCTTGTGGAACCCCGCTCGATGAGCCTGACGCCGGAACTCCTGCAGCTCATCAACTCCCTCAGCGGCTATCAACGCCGCGAAGAACGCAGCAGCCGCGCCACCGCCGTCGAACGGCGCCGCGCCACCCCTGAGGAACTCGCCCAAGATGGCGAAGTCATCTCCTCCGCCCGCCTCGAAGCCGGCAGTCGCCAGGCGGTCTACCGCTGGGAAACCGGCGAAACCAAACTGCGCCGCGGTCAAATCCTGGAAGTCCTCGATCGCGCCGCCCCCGAACGGCCACCACGCCGCGCCAGCGTCCTCTCCTTCGACCCCCTCCTGCGCCGCCTCGAACTCGATATCGCCAGCGACGGCATGCCGCCCCTCGCCATCCTCATGCCCGCGCCCTCGCACGTCGCCGACGCCGTCGACGAAGCTCTGCAATCTTTCTGCCGCCAGCCGGCAGCCTGGCCCGCCGCCCTCGCCCTGCTCAATCGCAGCGAAGCTCCGCCCGATCCCGGCGGCCCGCCGCCACGCCTCTCCGAAGGCGACAGCCGGTGCGACAGCATCGTCCGCCGCGCCCTCGCCCTCGACCGTGGCTGCCTCGCCGTCCAGGGACCACCCGGCACCGGCAAGACCTACGTCGGCGTCCGCATCGCCCTCGAAGCCATCCTCGACCGACGCCGCATCGGTCTCCTCGCGCCCTCCCACAAAGCCATCGGCAACTTCTGCTCCAGCTTGTCAAAACTGGTCGAAGCCCGCCGCGTCCGCAACCTCTCCCTCGTCCGCTCCCGCGATCGCGAAGGACGCGATGTCATCCCGGGGGTCGAAATGGTCGACTCGCTCAGCCGCGACTTTAAACGCCACCACCTCCTCGCTGGCACCATCTACCAGCTCTGCCGCCTGCCGCCCGGCGCCCTCGATCTGCTGATCATCGACGAAGCCGGCCAGATCCCTCTCGCCTGGGCCGCAGCAGCCGGACGCCTAGCCAAAAACATCGTCATCCTCGGCGATCAGCGCCAGCTGCCGCAAGTGTCGATGGCGCAACACCCCGGCGGTGGTTTGAGCTGCCTCGAACATTTCGCCGACGGCGAAGCAGTGATCTCCGCCCAACGCGGCGAATTCCTCGATCTGACCTGGCGGATGAACCCGGAAATCACCGCCTTTCTCAGCCACAGCGTCTACTCCGGCCGCCTCAAAGCCCACCCCAGCACCGCCCTGCACCGGCTGCCTCAGACGGCCCCTCACGATCCCGCCCTCGGTCCCGAAGGTCTGGTCTGGCTCAGCCTGCCCCACGCCGGTCGTTCGCAATCTTGCCCCGAAGAAGCCGCCGAAGTCGAACGCCTCTGCCGACTCCTCCTCGAGCGCGGCCTCGCCCCGGAACAGATGATGATCGTCGTCCCCTTCCGCGCCCAGGAAGCCCTGCTCCGCGCCCGCCTCCCCTCCTCCCTTAGCGACCAGATCGGCACCGTCGACCGCTTCCAAGGACGCGAAGCCGACGTCGTCCTCTTCTCCCTGACCTGCAGCGATGCCGAATCGATGCCGCGCGACAGCGAATTCCTCTTCTCCCTCGAACGCCTCAACGTCGCCATCTCCCGCGCCCGCTGCAAGGCCATCCTCCTCTGCGGCGACAAGCTCCTCTCCACCCCCGCCCGCCAACTCGCACAACTGGGCCTGATGGAAAACTTCTGCCGCCTCAAACAAGCCTGCTTCAGAATCCGCGGCTGAAGCAGGAGGAACTGAGTTTTATCGGGCAGATGGAGGGCTCAGGCTCAGCTCGCGTTTGCGGGCGTCGCAGCGTTGGGATTCGTCGATGAACTTGATCCGCAGCCGTGACGCTTGGCGCGGCGGGGTCCATTCACCGCGCCAGCGATTGCGGGCACCGTCGAGATGGAGGCGGACGCGGAACCACTGCGATTCATCTGCTTGGATCAGAGCCTCAAGCTCCAGGCTCTCTTCGTAAGGAGTGCCACGAGCATCGTAGGTGAGCGAACAGCTTTGGCCGCTAGCAGAGACCTGCGCAGGATCAGCTCCTTTCTGCCAAGCAAGCCAGTCGCGCAAGGGCCGCGCCGCTACATCCCCGGCCAAGTCACCGAGTTCGCGCAAGGCGGCTTCCTGAACCGCGAGACGGGTCTCCACCAAGGCCTGCCGGATCAGGATGGCAGCGCCGGCCGAGTCCTTTATCAGCACGGCGCGACGACGCTTCAAGGCGAGCAGATTCTCGGGCTGGCGGCGCAAAGCGTCATGGCATTCGGGATACATGTCCTGCCAGGACCAGCGGCGCTGCATCTCGGAAAGGAGGCTGTCACCCACTGGCCAGCCCTCGATGTCGTAGGCGGCATGGGCGAAAAGGATGTCGAGATCCATCGGGATGTCCCAGTCCTGGCCGTGCTCGATGAAGATGTTGCGGGCGAGCAGGCATTCGAGCTGGTGGCGTCGCGGCGTCTCAGCCAGGTGACGAGTGAAGACCGCGAGGAATTCGCCAGGCGCGACATCCTGGCGACGCAAGGCCACCAGAGCGCGCTGCAGGCGTACGGCATCGTTGCCGGCCAGCGCCAAACGGAGCTCGCTCATCGGGGGCGACAGGACCGGCTCGGGAGCGTCCTCGCCGAAGTGCCGCGCCAAAGCCCGTTCCAGATCGGCGCCATTGAGGTCGCCGACGGCGACACGGCCGTCAGGAGCGATGACGACATGTGCTGGGATGCCATGGACATTGAAGGCATGGAAGGCACCGGCTTTCCAGCCACCCGGGGAGTGCAGAACGACGCCTCCTTGGGGATGCTCCTGGAGCAGTTTTGCCATCTCCGCCTGGCGATCCGCCATCACCGTCACATGGACCAGCCCCTTGCCTTCCCAGCGCTTGGCCAGCGCTTCGATCTGCTGGTGTTCGGCGCGGCAGGCGCCACAATGGGTTCCAGAGAAGATCAGCAGCACGGTCTTGCCGCGCCAATCGCTGAGCTTGCGTTCCTTGCCGTCGGCCATGTCGATGCCAGTGATGTCAGGCACCAGATTGCCGGTTTCGAGACGGGTGATGTTCACTCGCTCGACCTTCTCCGTCGCCTCTTCGGCGTAGCTGGCGAGGACGAGGCAGGTCGCAAATGCAAAAACAAGACTTTTCATCGAGATTTCTCCGCTTTGGGATAGACGGGAATGGCGAGGCTGTGGCCAATGCCCCAGAATTCCGGAACGTGCAGCGCGTCGCTGGCGGACGCCATGGTTTCAATGCCAGACTGGGCATAGCCTTCGCCGGGCTTGACTTTGCGTTGTGGAGGTGGCAAAACGAAAGATTTGAACCGCTCCAGTTCCGCCGGGGAGAAACCGGCAGCCTGGACCTTGGCGAGATAGACTGGGAGGAATTTCTGCATATCCCCCGCCACTTCATCGGCACTGGCGACGGCAAGCCGGCAGAGGCGCAGGCACAAGTCCGGCGCTGCATCCAGACCATAGGGACGTAGACTTGTGGCCAATCCAGCGGCTCGTTCCTCCTGCAAGAACGCCTTGGCGGGCGCCTCGCCCAGCTCCCGGGCCAAAGCCTCCAGATAGCGGGGAAGGATCGTCTGCATCCGGCTCGCAGTCTTGTCTTGTGCCTCTTCAAAGAGCTTCACCTTCTCGTTGTTGCTCCGCTTCTGCCGCCAAGCCCAGTTGGAATAGGCCTCCATCTCGGCATGGACCTGGCTTGCCTCGAGATTGCGTGCTTGGATCAGCTTCAGCGCCACCGGGCGTTTTTCCGCCGGGATCTTGAGCAATAGATCGTCGTAGCGGATGGCGGCATCGGCATCGACGAGACGACGAATGAAAGCCTGGTTCAGCAAGGGGTCGGCGGCGATCCACTGTTCGCCTTCGTAAATGCTGGCGGCATCTCTATAACCCTTGGCGAAGACGATCTGGCGGGCTTCGTCGGGAAGGAGACGGAAGGGCTCGGGCGGGTTTGCCGGTTCGGCAAAGAGGAGGAAGGGGATGAGCATATTTGGGTTCCTCAATCGTCGCTGTCGACGCTGCGCTTGGCTTTGAGCTGGATGTCCTTCACCTTGTCGGCCAAGGCGATGGCCGCAGGCGAACCGTTTTCGCGCAACAGGGCATGCAGTCGAAGAAGGGCAAGTTCGCGAGGAGGTGTGAGGGCGATCTGGCTGCGCAGGGCGCGGAGCCACAGCCGGCGGCCAGGATCGGTCTCGGTGGCGAGGGCGGCGGCGGTGACTTCGTCGCGGCAGGCGAGAAGAGAGAGTTCGCGCCAAGCAGCAAGACTGCGTCGGCCGGCATCATCGGTTTCGACGACGCGGCGCAAGCCATCCGGCGGCACCGGGGCGCTGGCGGCGGCGAGCAGTGCGCGGCCAAGCTCTGCCTTGCCGACGACAAATCCTTCCGCCCGCTGCAGCAATGCCTCGGGATGGCTGATGAAAAACTGCCGGGAGGCGTAGGACGCGAGGGCATCGCCGCTGAATAAAACACTCCAATGAGCGGCGATCTCGGCCGGGGCAGCTTCGGGCAGCTTATCGAGAGGGGTCACCTTGAGTTCGCCGATCCACCACTGCTCGTCTTCGATGGGATCAGTGCACAGGCTGTGAAAATAGAACTGGGCACTAGCGGCGCTGTGCGGCAGGACAAAGGACAATTTGTAGCTGCTGTCGGTAGGCTTGCCTTCGATTTTCGGGCCGAGACGACCGAAGGCGGTGGCACCGGTGCCGCCAAAGCACGCGGTAAGTCCTTTCGGCGGCAAGGGAGTGCAATCCTCCTGCTGCAGCGGGAAAAAGGATTCCGGGAAGCTCTGATTGACATTATCGCTCCAGATTTGGAAGCAGTTATTGAAGCTGGTGTCGAGGAAACGTTGACCGCCCTCAAGGCCGCAAAGCCATCGGTCTGGCCCCCACGGGCCGACACCATCCCAGCCCCCTGTCAGATGAAGTATGAATTCCAACTTGAGAGCTTGGTGGGGCGGCAGCTTGCTCAGGCTGTAAGTCTGTTTTCCCGGACCGTAAGGACCGGCTGCCTCCAGCTTTAGCTGTTGATATTCCAGTTTACCGGATTTGGGTTCGGACCATTGGCCCTCAAGAGGGACAGCTTGACAAAGAAGGAAGGCGGCGAGGATCATGACGGATCTCCTGGATGATTAGGCCGTTTTGGACGCTTCTCCAGTATCACCCTGGGGACAGAGTAAAAACAAGGACCTCCCCCGCTCATCTAAGTCATAAAATCAGGCCAGCTTCGACTGGCTCCAATCAACCCCCTGAATTATCCACCGTTTCCAACAGGTCGACCGAAAGCTCCGTCACCGAAGTGGAATCCGCCAAGATCTCCAGCCTCTCGCTTTTTGCCCTCGCCGCACTAACTTGTGCGGCTTTTTTTAACCCACCAGGAACCGACCATGAGCGACATCCGC
The DNA here is from genome assembly GCA_043748535.1 of Lentisphaeraceae bacterium. GTDB lineage: Bacteria > Verrucomicrobiota > Lentisphaeria > Lentisphaerales > Lentisphaeraceae > CAMCSH01. Next base: position 13,735 of record JAYTMY010000295.1, read on the forward strand.
CACGACTACGACCCCGCCGCCATCGAACCAAAATGGCAGGCCTACTGGCTCCAGAACAAGACCTTCAAGACTGGCTCCGATCGCTCCAAGCCGAAATTCTACGCCCTCGACATGTTCCCCTACCCCTCCGGCAACGGCCTCCACGTCGGCCACCCCGAAGGCTACACCGCCACCGATATCATCTGCCGCTACAAACGCATGAAGGGCTTCAACGTCCTCCACCCCATGGGCTGGGACGCCTTCGGCCTGCCCGCCGAACAATACGCCATCTCCACCGGCACCCACCCCGCCATCACCACCAAGAAGAACTGCGACACCTTCCGCCGCCAAATCCAGTCGCTCGGCTTCTCCTACGACTGGGATAAAGAACTCTCCACCACCGACGTCGGCTACTACAAGTGGACGCAGTGGATCTTCCTCAAGCTCTACGACACCTGGTTCGACGATGCCGCCCAAAAAGGCCGCCCGATCGCCGAACTGCCCATCCCCGCCGAAGTCAGCACCCAGGGTCCCGTCGCCATGCGCGACTACAAGGCCGGCAAACGCCTCGCCTACTTCGCCGGCGCCAAGGTGTGGTTCTGCAAACACTGCAAAACCGTCTGCGCCAACGAAGAAGTCCTCAACGACGGCTCGCACGAGAAGTGCGGCACCAAGAATGTCGCCAAGACCGAACTGAAACAATGGCAGCTGCGCATCCCCTCCTACGCCGAACGCCTGATCACCGGACTCGAAGGAGTCAACTGGCCCGAAGGCATCAAGGAGCACCAGCGTAACTGGATCGGCCGCTCCTCCGGCGCCGAAGTCGACTTCGCCCTGCAAGGCCGCAGCGACAAGATCCGCGTCTTCACCACCCGCCCTGACACCCTCTTCGGCGCCACCTACATGGTCCTCGCCCCCGAGCATGAACTGGTCGCCGCCATCACCACTCCGGCCCAGTTGACCGAGGTCAAGGCCTACATCGAAAAAGCCAAGCACAAGTCCGACCTCGACCGCCAGGAAGGCAAGGAGAAATCCGGCGTCTTCACCGGCGCCTACGGCCTCAACCCGGTCACCGGCGAAGCCATCCCGGTGTGGATCTCCGATTATGTGCTGATGGGCTACGGCACCGGCGCCATCATGGCCGTCCCCGCCCACGACGAACGCGACTTCGCCTTCGCTTTGTCATTCAACCTGCCGGTCAAGTGCATCATCGCGCCCGACGCCAAAGAAGCGACCTCGGCCAAGACCGATGTCGACGCCGTCCTCGCCGGCAAGGCCTGCTGGACCGGCAACGGCAAGCTGATCAACTCGAATAACGGCCAAGGCCTCGCCCTCGACGGTCTCGAAGTGAAAGACTCCAAGGCCGCCGCCACCCGCTGGCTCGAAGCCAAGGGCTGCGGCTCCGAAAAGATCAACTACAAGCTCCGCGACTGGCTCTTCTCCCGCCAGCGCTACTGGGGCGAACCCTTCCCGGTCATCCACTTCGAAGACGGCAGCATCGAAACCGTCGATGCCTCCGAGCTCCCGGTGCTGCTCCCCGAAGTCGCCAACTTCCTCCCCGCCGACAACGGCGAATCGCCCCTCGCCAACGCCGGCGCTTGGCTCGACTACACCTGCCCCCGCACCGGCCGCAAAGGCCGCCGCGAAACCAACACCATGCCCCAATGGGCCGGCTCCTGCTGGTACTACCTGCGCTACATCGACGCCTGCAACGGCGACGCCGCCTGGGCCCCGGAGATGGAAAAATACTGGATGCCGGTCGACCTCTACGTCGGCGGCGCCGAACACGCCGTCCTCCACCTGCTCTACTCGCGCTTCTGGCACAAGGTCCTCTTCGACCTCAACCTGGTCTCCACCGACGAGCCCTTCCAGCAGCTCTTCAACCAAGGCATGATCCTCGCCTTCGCCTACGAAGACAAGGTCGGCTCCCTTGTCCCCTCCGATGAAGTCGAGGACAAAGACGGCAAATACTGGCACAAGACCGACGGCCGCGAGCTCAAGCAGATCGTCGCCAAGATGTCGAAATCACTGAAGAACGTCGTCACTCCCGACGAGATCGTCAACGAATACGGCGCCGACTCCCTGCGTCTCTACGAGATGTTCATGGGCGCTCTGCAGGATGCCAAACCCTGGCAGACCTCCGGCGTCGACGGCGTCTACGGCTTCCTCAAGCGCGTCTGGGCCTTGGTGATCGACGCCGAGACCGGCAAGGTCAAGGCCAACATCAAGCCCGGCGTCGAGCTGAGCAAAGAGTCGCGCCGCACCCTGCACTTCACCATCAAGAAGGTCGGCGAAGCGATCGAAGGTTTCGGTTTCAACACCGGCATCTCGCAGATGATGATTCTCCGCAACGACTTCGCCAAGCTCCCCGAGCTTCCTCTCGAAGCCGTCGAAGCCCTGGTCAAACTGGTCAGCGCCTTCGCGCCTCACCTCGGCGAAGAACTCTGGTCGCGCCTCGGCCACAGCAACACCCTCGCCTACGAGCCCTGGCCCGTCTACAACGAAGCCTACCTGGTTCTCGATGAAGTCGAAATCCTGGTCCAGCTCGCCGGCAAGCCCCTGGTCAAGTTGATGGCCCCCAGCACCCTCGACGCCGCCGGCCTCGAAGCCTGGGCCCTTGCCCGTCCCGAAGTGATCGAAAAGATCGCCGGCAAATCGGTGAAGAAGGTCGTCGCGGTGCCGGGACGACTGGTGAACATCATCGCAGTTTAAGCGTCACGGAGCGCACTGGTGAACATCATCGCAGTTTAAGCGTCACGGAGCGCAGCGGAGTCAGCCATGTTACGAGACTTGGAGAAGAAGTTTTCTGCCCGAGCCCTTGAGCTCGGCAACTCGGGTGAGGGTTCATCTCTCCCCGAGCTGACTCAGCTTCTGCTCTCCGAATCCGCTGAAGTTCGTCGCCTCGCCATATCCGCCATCAGTAAACTCGCAGGCGTCGCGGACCCCGCACAAGCGGTGACCGCGGCGCTGCCTCTTTTGCGTGATCCGCACCCCCAGGTCCGCCAGTACGCCATCAAGGCTCTGTCGGCTTATGGAATCTCCGCCGAGCCCGCCCGCCACGACCTCGAGGACATCGCCGCCAACCCCGCCGAAAAAGACTACAACCGGCGCGACGCCAACAAGGCGCTGGCCACCCTCAAAGAGGCGCTGCGCATCGCCGAGGCGCAAGCGATCCATTGCTGCCAACGCTGCCAGGTGCGGATCGATGCCGACGAATATGCCCGCTCCCGCCGTGCCTTCGACCGCCCCTACTGCGACCGCTGCTTCGACGAGGTCTACCTGCGCCGCCGCAACGAAGACACCCGCATCGAGCTACACAAGACCATCCAAGCCCGCGATGGCACCTTGGTCCAAAGCCACGGCGAACGCCTGATCGCCGAGTGGCTCAGCCAAAACAACATCCCCTACCGCTACGACGAACGCATCCGCATCCTCAAGGGCTACGCTATCCGCCCGGACTTCTATCTACCCGAATTCGACCTCTACATCGAGTACTGGGGCATGGACACCGCCGACTACAAGATCGGCATGCTGATGAAGCAGCAGATCTACCAACAAGAAGGCAAAGCCCTGATCTCGCTCTACCCCGAAGACAAAGAGCACATCGGCGCCATCCTCAGCGCCAAACTATTCCGGCGCCACGCAGCGCAGCGAAGTCAGCCCTGAGCTCCGGCGCCACGCAGCGCAGCGAAGTCAGCCCTGAGCTC
>JAYTMY010000296.1:0-7615 GCA_043748535.1 Lentisphaeraceae bacterium
GCTCGTCTCTCTGCGTGGGTCATCGTGCGCCTCCGGGGTTTGGCGCACAATGCCGCCGCAAGCGGCGGCAGGGGGGATGGGGGTCACGGGAGGCTTACGAAGCTCGCCCAAAAAGTCAGCGACGACAGTGCTGCTGTTCAATCCAAACTTGCGGAAGCCGCACAAATTTTGAACCAGCTCAAGGCGATTCAAGCCGAAATCCATACGACTCAAAGCCAAGTCAAAACTCTTGCAGAACAAGTCAGCCAGGACAAACAATCCGTCCTTGCCAGGGCCGATTCCCTGTACGCGGCTCTCGCCGAGGTGAAAACCCTGTCCGACAAAGTTGCCCAAGCCGAAGCGACCCGCAACGAACAAGTCGCCAAACTTGAAGCGAAATTGGCATCCGAGGCCAAACAAGCCGAAGCAACTCTGAACGAGCAAGCAAAAATCCTCCAATCCAAGCTTGAGGAGAAAGCCCAGCAACTCGACACCGCCTTGGTCAAACTTACCCAACAACAAGCCCAGCACACCAGCTTCTTCGGGCGTCTTAATTGGCTGGTTTTCGGGTAATTTATTTTAATATTTAAGGAATGAAAATAATGGGATTTAATGAAGCAATCGCCGAGTCAATTAAGTACATGGCCTTAGTTGAGTCTGATGCAGATAAGCGAGAGTTATACACGGACGCCAAGCGGCATAATATTGATCAGTGGACTGATACTTTCAAACTTAAAGTCAGTGGTGTGGGTCTGCTAACTGGTGCCGCAGGTGGACCTATTGGGCTTGCTTTGGAGGCAGCAGATATTGCCTATTTACTCGCTGCTTGTGGGCGTTCATGCTATGGCATTGGGCACATCTACAATAAGCCAATAGATTACAATATTGACATCCCATTAATTTTAACAATTTGGACTGAATCAACCACAGCATCAACAGTTAATGTTGGAGGCAAGACGTTAATAAAGTGCGGAGGTAAAATAGCAATTAAAAGTGGCGCCATCGCAGGAAAAATACTTTTGTCAAAAGTTGCACCCAAGGTTGCAGCCAAAATCGGCGCTAAAATGGCCTCGAAACTTTCAACAAAGTGGATACCAATTTTAGGTGGGGCTGTTTCAGCCGGAGTCAATTGGTGGGTTGCGAGTGGCATTATGGGTGCCGCAATAAAATATTATACACACGACTACATTTACGTCAATGGGAGTGACCCAGGACTTCTTGAACATGTAAAAGATTCATTGATAATCGCTGTGGATTAACAACATAAAATACAGAATTAGGAACCCATCTCATGGCTTGGTCAGCAACACTCATCGGTGGAGCCATCGGCTTGTTAGGCGGCCCGATTGGCTGTGGCATTGGCGCCGGCATCGGCCGGATGATTGACAACAGCAGCGAAGAAGACGAGAAAAAGGCGCAAGCGGCGGCAGGCGCCCAAGCTCAATCCCGACAGCTCTTCTTCGTCGCCACCTACGGCTCCTTGGCCAAAATGGCCAAGGCCGATGGCGTGGTGACCCAGGATGAAATCGCCGCCGTCGACCACTTCATGCGCGAAGTGCACAAGCTCAATGCCGAGGATCGGCGTTGGGCCCAGGAGATCTTCAAACGCGCCAAGGATGACGACCAGTTCAGCGTCAGCGATATCCTGCGCCAATTTGCCGAATCGGTGCAGGACTATGCCCTACGGGAGTTCCAGTATCGACTCCTCTTCATCGTCGCCATGGCCGACGGCAAGCTCCACCCCGCGGAGGTCACGCTCCTCCGCGAAGCCGCCGCCGCTCTGCGCCTGCCCCCGAGCATCTTCGACGCCTTCTGTCACGAATTTGGCGTCGGTGCCGCGGCCAATGAATCCGATCTCGATGCCCATTTCCAAATCCTCGGCCTCACCTCCGCCGCCAGCGCCGCCGACATCAAGAAGGCCTACCGTCAGAAGGTTCAAGATTTCCACCCCGACAAACTTGCCGCCAAGGGCCTCCCCGACTCGCTCCTGAAACTCGCCGAAGACGAGTTCAAGAAAGTCCAGCAAGCCTATGAAATCTGTTTGAAATCAATGGATAATTCATGAGCCAAATCCAGCTCGATCGCGCCGACATCCAGAAATCTCTTGACTGGGCCTTCGCCGCCAAGAAGCTGCCCAACAAGTGTCTGCTTAAAGGAGATGCCCAGAACCTGCGGGTCGAGGTCCAGAATCTCGACCTCGGTCGCTTTGTGCCAAACATCTCCCCTGACTTCACCGTCTGGCCCAGCCTCGACGGCCAGGACCTGCTGATCAAGTTCCAAGGAGAGAGCTCGCTGTCGAAATTCGGCGGCATCCTCGCCTGGATGTTGAGCAAGGTCGGCGTCAAACTCGCCGGGGAATTCTACAAGGTGGAGCCCACCGGCGACACCGTGCGCATCTATCTCGGCAAGATTACTCTGGGCCAACACGGCAAACTCGGAGATCTCGTCCACTTCCATAACCTCGCTTGGGCCAACAATCGCCTTGAACTCGACTTCAAAACACGCTGAACACGAACTCACAGCCGCACAAGACTGTCGTGCCCCCAAGATCCAGCCCTCATCTCAACCCCAAGGAAAGCCACCATGAGCCAGATTCAACTCGACGCCCACGACATCAACACCCTGCTGAACAAATTCGTCGGTCCCAATTGCCGTTTTGAAGGCGGCTTGATCAAACTCTCCTTTGCGGGCGTTGACGCCACACTGAGTGAAACCGTCCTGACCACCAAGGCCGCGGTCAATGTCGAAGGCTTGAAGATCGAAGCCAACCAAGTCAGCCTCGACGCCTCCGGCGCCAAGATCAGCTTCGGCATCAAGGGCTGAGCTTCCTTCGCCAAGATCAGCTTCGGCATCAAGGGCTGAGCTTCCTTCGCCAAGTTCAGCTTGGCGGATCGACTCCGAGACGGATCGCTCGGCCGTAGAAATCCGGCTCGCGGCCGATCAGCCAGTCGAGCACGGCGCCGACCCGGGCCAGTTTTTCGCATAGACCGGTGACGCAGGATGCGACGATAACGAGTGAGTGGTGGGGAGAGGTGCATGAGAAAATCTACGCCCCGATCGATAAAAACCGCAAGCTCACTTGTATCGAATCGCCGCTTAGGCGTAAACTTGAAGTCAAGCCAGGGAGGTCATCATGCGAGTCCGGATCGGCACTTTTAATGTCGAAAACCTTTTTGCCCGCTACCGCTTCAATAACGATGTCAACTGGAAACACGCCGCGCAAGACGGCTGGACCGGCGAGGACCTCAATTTCAGCATCGCCGAAAAAGATCAGAAACGCTACACCGCCATGGCCATCCGCGAGCTCAATCCGGACATCCTCGCCCTCCAGGAAGTCGAGGGTCTGTCGATCCTCCGGCGTTTCCGCGACAACCTTCTTGGCGGCGTCGAAAACTACCCATACTGCGCTTTGATCGACGGCAACGACTCGCGTCACATCGACGTGGCTCTGTTGTCGCGTTACCCGATCACTCACCTGCGCACCTGGCAGCATTTGCGGGATCCGCGCGGCGGCCCGCTCTTCAACCGCGACTGCCTCGAGGCCGATGTCCACATCCCCGGTTTTGGCCCGATCACATTTTACATCAACCACTTCAAGTCGATGGCGCCGCCCATGGACAGCGCTCCTTGCGAAGGCCGCAGAACGACGCAGCCCATCCGGATGCTTCAGGCTAACACGGTGATGGATATCGTCCGCGACCGCTTTGGCGACGCTCCCTCCGCCGCCAACTTCATCGTCTGCGGCGACTTCAATGACCACCTCGAAGAAGATGCCGAGCAGGGCCCCAGCGCCATCCGCGGCCTGGTGCAATGGGGCGCCGTCGAAAACGTCCTCGCCCGCCTGCCTCCGTCGCAGCGCTGGACCCATTTCTACCGCGGCAATGAACGCTGCCACTTCCCTCCCGCCTACCGTCAGCTCGACTACCTCCTGCCTTCCCGCGCCCTCGCGGCCCGAGCCCAGGGACTGCCGATCATCGAACGTCGCGGCCAGCCCGGACGAGCCGCGCTCTACGCGGGCCCGCGCTTCGACGGCGTCGGCCATGACCGCCCCAAGGCCTCCGACCACTGTCCCTTCGCCCTCGACTTCGATCTGTGACATCTTTCTGACCAGGAATTTACGCTGCGCCCCGGGCACTTGCTCCGGGGCGCGTTAATTTCCCCGGATTCAAATCAAGAAAAGCAAGGAATCTCCACATGCGCGACCTGACCAGCAAAGCCGCCACCCTGATCGAAGCGATGCCCTACATCCAGGACTTCCGCGACGAAATCGTCGTGGTCAAATTCGGCGGCTCAGCCATGGAAGACCCGGTCCTGGTCGAGCAGGTCCTGCGCGACATCATCTTCATGGAATGCGTCGGCATGAAGCCGGTCATCGTCCACGGCGGCGGCAAAGCCATCAACGCCCGCATGGAACGCGAAGGCATCCCCGTCCGCAAGGTCGCCGGCATGCGCGTCACCTGCGAGCACACCGTCCGCATCGTCGACGAAGAACTGCATGATCTCAACGGCCAGGTGCTCGACCTGCTGACCAAGAACAAAGCCCGCGCCCGCCGCATCTCCGGCAAGGACATCCTCACCGCCGAGAAGATGATCGTCACCGACCCTGTCACCGGCAAAACCGCCGATGTCGGCTTCGTCGGCGACGTCACCCACGTCTACACCAAGCCCATCCTCGAAGTCCTGCAACGCGAGGCCATCCCGGTCATCTGCCCCCTCGCCGTCGACGCCAAGGGCCAGGTCTTCAATATCAACGCCGACATCGCCGCCGCCAAGATCGCCAAGGCCCTCAAGGCCCGCAAGCTGGTCTTCCTCTCCGACGTCCCCGGCATGCTCCGCAATCCCAAGGATGAGTCGACCCTGATCTCGACCATCCGCATCGGCGAAGTCGACGGCTACATCGCCGACGGCACCATCTCCGGCGGCATGTTGCCCAAGGTGCAATCCGCCGTCGACGCCTTGCAAGCCGGCTGCCGCAAGGTCCACATGATCGACGGCCGCCTGCCGCACTCGCTGCTGCTCGAATTCTTCACCGATAAAGGCGTCGGCACCGAGATCATTCACTGATCTTGCGATCTGCGCCAAAGAAGCACGGACCCGCGGTTCGGGCTTCTTCGTTTTTGCGGGACTTATTTCACCGGGCGGCGGGTGATCATGACCAGCAGGCCGCCGGCCGTGAAGGTGCTGCCGATCTCAGGCAAGGCGTCGGTGCCAGAAAAGAAGCTTGAACCTATCAACCCGGCTCCATTCCTCTGCTGCGGTTTTTAGGTGGAAATAATTTTTTTCTGTAATCCTTCCAAAATCTGCCGTAAATCTTCAAGTTTACTGCGGTTCTTACGGATTGTCCTTGCATCATAGGGAGCATTGACCAGAAAATGCAACGAGGAGCTTATGCTGGTTCAATCCTTACGGATTCATTTGGTTGCACCTGGATTGCCAAGGGCGTAAAGCTGATCATGGGCAGTGATTCCACTTCAGAATGCAGCTGACTTAGGCTTTGATCAAGGTGCATCATCCTTTCCTAAACTCATCCTAGAGGATTAATAAAAAACCGGAGAATAACATGGCCTTCCAAGAACTCCTTCCCTTCACCTCGGACCGTCGCAAGTTCCTCAAGGCGGGTGCATTCGGCGTTGGCTCTCTTGCTTTCGGGGCTTCCGCCACTCAAGAGCCCACCAACGGAAAGCCCGCCCTCAAGATTTCATTGCCGATTGCGGGGCGACCTGCCGAGGTTCCCAACGGGAATACGACGATTCGGGCGAGCGCTGGAGCTTCGCAAATCGTCATCACCACCACGGCCCGTGTGGCTGGCGCTATTGATTCGCTGACGTGGAACGGGCTCGAATTCATTAACTCGTATGATCACGGGCGCCAACTCCAGTCGGCGTCGAATTTAGATTTCGGCACTCCCAAGACCGATGAGACCTACAATCCAACGGAAGCTGGTTCCAGTCGCGATGGTGTAGGCGGCACATCATCCAGCAGCTTGCTGCAATTACAGGCCAGTAAAAATTCGCTTGAGACCTTGACGCAAATGGCCTTTTGGCTCTCACCGGATGAGAAATCCGGGCTGAACCCCGCGAAGAACAAGACCGTTCTTTCAGACCATCTGCTCGCCAAGCGAGTCATCATCGGTTACGAAAATCTGCCCCATGTCATCAGCTATGATGTCGTATTTCGAATTCCTGTGGGCGAACCACATACGATCGCGGTTTTCGAGGCGCTGACCGGCTACATGCCACCGGAGTTTGCGGAGTTCCGCCAGTTCAATCCACAAACGGGAGACTTGGAACCACTCTCCGACGGTCCTGGTGAGGTGAACCAGTCCGTCGTCTTCTCCCTTGCTGGTGGCACCCATGCGATGGGCATTTACGCGCCGCCTCAGACTACTCCCCACACCACCGGGCCGACCTACGGCCGCTGGCGCTTCAGCGCAGAGAAAGTCGTTAAATGGAACTGCGTATTTCGCCTGACTGACAAGCAAGGCATTCAGCCTGGCGACTATGCATTTCAAATGTTTGTCATCGTCGGTGACGTCAACAAGGTGCGCGAATCGCTGAAGACGCTGCATCGTATGTCGGCGAAGTGAGAAAAAATAGAGATCAAACCATGATCAGCGGACTTCGGCTCACTCCGTCGTTCTACGTCAAACCTCATGCATAAGGAGATTTTCCAGTGAAAATCGGGTATATACAGATGACGTGCAGTTCCTGGATAACAAAGGTATTGCCGCCGGGGAAATGACAGAACGGCGCTAATCCAGTTGCCTATCAGTAAAGCCAATCCCCTCCGCTAGCTCCAATCAAGGAAAACGAAATGAAGAAACTCCTGATCACCGCTGCTCTGGCCACCTTATTCAGCTCCTGCCTGAGTGCGCCAAAATCACAACCGCTGTTCAGTGGCAAAGACCTCAGTGTCGGGCATTCTGAAACTCCTGTCGCCGTACCACTGGCGGCAGCGGTTGACTTCGATTTGCAAGGTTTTGTCGACGCTCGTCTGAAGACCGAACGACGCGTCGTCGTGCCGCCTGGGCGTTACCGCGTGACGCCGAAAAACGGCGTGCATTTGCGACTCAAAGATCTCGCCGATGTCGAGGTGATCGCCGACGGGGTCGAGATCGTCTGCGCGCATACCTCGCAGGTCGTCGTGTTCGAGAACTGCCGCAATGTCCTGTTACGAGGGCTGACGGTGGACTTCGATCAGCTGCCGTTCACGCAGGGGCGGATCGTGGCGATGGCGCCAGACAAGAAGTGGGTCGAGTTCGAAATCCTCGGCGGCTACCCCGAGAACGAGCTTGAGGAACGGATCGAGATTTTCGATCCCGCCACCGGCGAACTGCGCCGCGAGACGGCTGGCTGGGAGAAGCAGATCGAATCGCTCGGCAATCACCGCTACCGGGCCACCAAGTCAAATTCGTATCACTACCGCGAGGATTCGGACACGGAGCGCGTCGGCGACATCCTCGTCACCAACCATCGCTTCCCAAGTGGCACCATCGGTCACGCTTTCAGCGCGGGGAATTGCACGAAGCTCAAGGTCGAAGATGTGACGCTCTACGCAGCCAGTATATTCGGGTTTGTGGAGCACGATTGCGATGCCAGCACCTATCTGCGATGCAAGATCGACCGGCGCACGCCGG
>JAYTMY010000297.1:0-20010 GCA_043748535.1 Lentisphaeraceae bacterium
GTGTCGCCGATGCGGCTCAACCCCGGGCTAAAATCTGAAACCCCCTTGGGGTGAGCTGCAGTTGAGCTCAAGCATGTTCGACAGCGGTTTTTAGGTTGACGGATGAAGTGAACGTTGTGAATCAAAACGGAGGAAGCATCATGAGATTGAGCGCCTTGATTTTGGTTTTTTGCTTACTGGCCTGCACGGGTCTCTCACCAGATGAGCATAAATCTCGTTCTGGAAAGATCGAACACTTGATGGAAGACCTGCAGGGGCCTGAGCTGATGTTGAAATCAGCGGCCCGCCATGGCCGCTTGGGGGATCTGGAGAGCCGAAAAAATCTCGAAATCTATCTGCAAACCTTGCGGGCGGTCGAGGCATTGAATCATGACGAGGCCGAGTTTCGCCGTCTGAACCAGGAGAACATCGCCAGTGTTCAAGACATGCTTGCCGTCAAAGGTGGACACGACGAGCTTCAACATGCTTGGAAGCGCGTCACTCATGCCTGCCATGCGTGTCATGACGCTTACCAGTGATCGGGATGTTTCCGTCTCTCGGTTCCGATGATTGCGCAGGCTCTGCCCCAAGCAAGGCAGCAAAGCGGGATTAGAGTCTGCCCCATGCTTACTTGGTTCCACCGCATCGTCCTCATCGCCCTTGCCCTTCATCTCGGCTGGGGCGCTTATCGTCATGCGCAAGGCGCAGAAAAACGTGAGAAGCGCGATGACGCCAGCCGACTCGTCGCCGAAGGCATGGCGGTGCTGGCGGAGAATTATGTCGATCCGCAGCGGGTTCAGCCGCGGCGTCTGATCGCCGGCGCGATGACTGGCTTGACCCAGGAAAACGTCCTCGATAATCACTGCGGCTGGCATCCGCCACTGGAAAACGAAGCGCTTCATGAAGAGCTCCGGGGCGAACATGTCGGCATCGGCGTTCTTTGTGTTCCTGATCCCAATGGTGTCCGCCTACACGGTATTTTCCCTGATTCTCCTGCCTCCCAAGGTGGCCTGCGGATTGATGACATCATCACTTTCCAGGATGGCAAAGAGCTTGCCAACCTCGACTTCAACGTCGCGGTCAGCGGCTTGAAAGGGCCTCGCGGCAGCCAGATTGAGCTCACGGTCCTGCGTGGTGATCGCTCGCTGCGACTGCAAGTTAAACGCAACGCCTACAATGTGCCGAGCATCTTCGGCTCCCGCCTCGACGCGGGCGTCGGCTATCTTCGTTTTGAGATTTTTAACCAGCATAGTGCGGAAGAGCTAAGCCGTGAAGCTTCCATCCTGGTCGATCGCGGTACCAAGTTGCTCATTATCGATCTGCGCGACAACGGCGGCGGGGTCTTGGAGTCGGCGGAAAGAGCCTCGAATCTTTTCCTGCCTGCCGGAGCCACGGTGGTCAGCATCGCCCGCCGCGGCGTGCCAACGGAGAAGGTCATCAACCCCACCGACGGCTCCTTTGTCGGCTTGCCCTTGATCATTCTGGTCGATGCGAACACCGCTTCCGCTTCCGAGATTTTCTCCGGGGCCATGCGCGATAATCACTGCGCCCTGCTCGTCGGCGCTAAAACCTATGGCAAAGCCTCGGTGCAGACGGTGAATACTCTCAGTGATGGCTCGGCCTTGCGCTTTACCATCGCCAAGTATCGGACCCCGTCTGGCGCTGATATTCATGGCAAAGGTCTGTTTCCCGATGTGCCGGTGGTGACGCCCGCAAGTGCGGCTCAGGATGTGCTTGCCAGTCTGCGCTACTTTGGTGAGCCAGCTCTCCATGATCCGGTGCTCGATAAGGCGAAACTGCTGGCCGCCGAAGTTCTCACACACGGGCTGGAGCGGGTCCGTTTGAAGCAGGTAACTCCGGAGAAGATCTATGACTGAGCCCCAATCCCACCGCACCTTGGCCCACACCCTGGAAGTTGCGATCAAGAACTCCACCTACTTTGCCGGCACCATGGTGATGACTCAATTGCTCTGCGGCATGGTGATTCTCTTTGCCGTGCCGACTTCCTGGCTCGAACAAGCCGATTGGCAGGTGCTGCCGGGTCTGCGCCGAATCGCCTTGCTCATCATCGCTTCTTGCAGTGCTCTGCCGCTTTTGCTCAGTCTCTTCTGCCTCGTCGCCCCCGGATTCGATGGCTTGCGGCGCAATAAGGTGCGCTGGGAAATCGTCGGCGCCGTGATCGGCTTCGTGAGCATCGGCTGCTTCGTCTGGCCGGGAATTCTCTAATCTCCCGGCGCCGGATTTTCATTCCTCGCCAAGTGTGCTAAGTTCCGCGCCGTTCATCAATTTCACATAAATACGGAGTCTAAGACCATGATCCTGAAAGGCAAAAAAGGCATTCTTCTCGGCGTCGCCAACCACCGCTCGATCGCTTGGGGCATCTTCAAGTCGCTGCAGGAACAAGGCGCCGAAGTCGCCCTCACCTACATGAACGAGCGCATGAAAGGCTCCGTCGACAAGCTCCTCGCCGAACAGAATATCACCGGCGTCGAACTGCTCGAGTGCGATGTCTCGCGTCAGGAAACCATCGACGCCACCTTCAAAACCATCGGCGAAAAATTCGGCAAGATCGACTTCGTTGTCCACTGCCTCGCCTTCGCCAACAAGGCCGACCTCGAAGGTCGCTTCATCGACACCTCGCGCGACGGCTTTGGCATGGCCAACGACATCTCGGCCTACTCCCTCGTCGCCATCTCCAAGGCCGCCGAACCCTACCTCGCCCCAGATGCCGGCATCGTCTGCCTGACCTACCTCGGCGCCGAGCGCATCTGCAATAACTACAACATGATGGGCGTCGCCAAAGCGGCTCTCGAAGCGTCGGTCCGCTACCTCGCCGTCGACCTCGGGCCCAAGGGCATCCGCGTCAACGCCGTCTCCGCCGGCCCGGTCAACACCCTCGCCGCCCGCGGCATCGCCGGCTTCACCAAGATGCTCACCATCCAGGAAAAAGTCTCGCCCCTGCGCCGCATCAACACCCAGGAAGAGATCGGCGACGCCGTCATGTTCCTGTGCTCGAATCTGGCCCGCGGCATCACCGCTCAAACCCTCTATGTCGACTGCGGCTTCGCTCAAGTCGGCGTCGGCCCGATGGAAGCTTATAAGCTTGATTGATCCAAGCGCGTCATCACCTGCGTCATAGCTTCTTGATGAGCAAGCCCTCCCGCCAAGGAGGGCTTAACTTATCCGACCAAAAACCTCAGTCAGAAAACCAAGGAATCCAGCCATGTCTAAAGCCCCCGTCGTTGCCATCATGGGCGCCACCGGCGCCGTCGGTGTCGAGCTCATCTCCATCCTCGAAGAGCGCAATTTCCCCGTCGCCCAGCTCCGCCTCCTCGCCTCGTCCCGCTCAGTCGGCAAGAAAATGAAGTTCCGTGGCGAAGAGATCACCGTCGAACTGCTCACCCACGACTGCTTCGCCGGCGTTGATCTCGTCCTCGCCTCCGCTGGTGGCTCGATCTCGAAAGAGTTCGCGCCCTCCGCCGTCAAGGCCGGTGCCGTTGTCGTCGACAACACCTCCTACTTCCGCATGCACGACGAAGTGCCCCTGGTTGTCCCCGAGGTCAACCCCGGTGACATCGCCAAGCACAAAGGCATCATCGCCAACCCCAACTGCTCGACCATCATCATGAACCTGCCGGTGTACCCACTGCACCAGGCCTTCAAGGTCAAGCGCGCCGTCGTCAGCACCTACCAGGCCGCCTCCGGCGCCGGTGCCACCGCGATGGAAGAACTGAAGCAGGAAACCGCCGCCATCCTCAATGGCACCGACTTCACGCCCACCGTCATCACTCAGCCCTACGCCTTCAACATCTTCCCGCACAACGCCAAGATGCTCGACAACGGCTACAACGAGGAAGAAGTCAAAATGGTCAAAGAGACCAAGAAGATCTTCCACGACGATTCCTTCAAGTGCACCGCCACCTGCGTTCGCGTCCCGGTCATGCGCGCTCACTCGGAATCGATCAACCTCGAGTTCGAAAAGCCCTTCACTCTCGAAGAAGCCTACGCCATCCTCAGCAAAGCTCCCGGCGTCACCGTCTGGGAAGACCGCGCCAACAACCGCTGGCCCACCCCCCTGATGGTCGCCGGTCAAGACAACGTCTTCGTCGGCCGCCTCCGCCGCGATGAAACCGTCGCCAACGGCCTCGAGCTGTGGGTTGTCGGCGACCAGATCCGCAAAGGCGCCGCCCTCAACGCCGTCCAGATCGCCGAGATGCTCAAGTTCTGAGCTTCGCGATGAACGCAAAAATCAACGCCGCCCCGGGTCACCAGGGCGGCTTTTGATGTCGTGACGCCGCGATGCTTTGTCGCCCCGGCGACAAGCTGGAGCCATTGCGCTGAACCGGAGCGCAAAACCCGTGACGCAGTGATTTCGATTAAGATCGTCAAATTCCCCCTAAGTCTTAGGCGGAAGAACTAGCCATCGCCGTCTGCCGCCGTATGTTGGGGCGAAATTTTGTCAACATCATTCAAGGGAAGACCTGAACAATATGGGCCTTATCCGTAACCTCCGCTCGTTTTTCGTCAACGACATCGGCATTGACCTTGGCACCGCCAACAGTCTGGTCTATGTCCGTGATGAAGGCATTGTCCTCAACGAACCCTCGGTCGTTGCCGTTCACGCCGAAACCGGCAAAGCTGTCGCTGTCGGCATCGAAGCGAAAAAAATGCTTGGGCGTACGCCGGGCACCATCCGCGCCGTTCGTCCGATGAAAGAAGGCGTCATCGCCGACTTCGAGATGACCGAGATCATGCTGCGCTACTTCATCAACAAGGTGCATTCGCGCGCCAAGATCAGCCCGCCTCGCGTCCTGATCGCGGTGCCCTCGGGCATCACCGAAGTTGAGCTTCGCGCGGTGAAGGAATCGGCGATGAAGGCCGGTGCCCGCGAAGTCTACACCATTTTTGAACCGATGGCCGCGGCCATCGGCGTCGGCCTGCCGGTCGCCGAACCCACCGGCAACATGATCGTCGACATCGGGGGTGGTACCACTGAAGTCGCGGTGATCTCGCTCGCCGGTATCGTCGAAGCCCACTCTCTGCGAGTCGGTGGCGATGCCATGGACCAAGCCATCATCCAGCACATGAAGCGTTCCTACTCCTTGATGATCGGTGAACGGACGGCTGAAGAAATCAAGATCAAGCTCGGCTCCGCCTATCCTCTGGCGCAAGAGCTCACCCTCGAAGTCAAAGGTCGCGACCAGCTCGCCGGCTTGCCCAAGACCATCACCATCACCTCGCAGGAAATCCGCGAAGCTCTGTCCGAACCGATCGCGGCGATTGTCGACATCGTCCGTCAGACTCTTGACCGCTGCCCGCCGGAACTTTCCGCCGACTTGATCGACCACGGCATTGCCTTGGCCGGTGGTGGCGCCATGCTCCGCGGTCTCGATAAGCTGCTGTCGGAAGAAACCGGCCTGCCGGTGACCGTGGCGGAAGAGCCTCTCCTTGCCGTTGCCAAAGGCACCGGTATTGCATTGCAGGAAATCGAGCTTCTGGCCAAGACCACCAACTCCTCTTCCAAGCGCTCCGGCCGTCGCTTCTTCAACTGAGTCGCAGCCATGCCGATCAGCTTCCATGATTTCCCGCTCTATTGGGCGGGATTTCATGTTTTATGCGCCTGCCTGTCGCTGCTTTTGATCTACCGCCATCGCCGCTTGGAACCCGGAGGTCTCAGCCGGGCACAAGCGGGCCTCGCCTTCTTCGTTGGATTGCTGTTCGGACCATGGGGACTGATCTGGCTGATTGGACGGATGCGCGATGATGGGTGAAGCGGCTAAAATTTCAGAACAGGCTAAATTCGGCTCCGCAACAATCCAGGTCCCCATCCATGACTCCCGTACTCACCCTAGTCGTCATCCTTGTCGGTTCCTATCTCATTGGCGCCATCCCCTTCGGCCTGGTCATCGGCAAGATGAAAGGGATCAATATCCGCGAGCATGGCTCGGGTAACATCGGTGCCACCAATGTCTTGCGAGTCCTCGGCAAGCCCCTCGGCATCACCTGTTTCATCCTCGATTTCGGCAAGGGCTTGGTGCCGGTGCTGCTGGCTCAGAAGCTCTGCGGACTGCACGCTCCGGATTGGCAGGATTGGCTGCCGCTGACCGCGGTTTTCGCCACGGTTCTCGGCCATGTCTTTTCTTGCTTCGTCAACTTCAAAGGCGGTAAAGGGGTCGCCACTTCCGCCGGTGCCATCATGGCGGTAGCACCGCTGCCGACCACGGCGGCACTAGTGGTTTGGCTCATCGTCTTCCGTCTCTCTGGTTATGTCAGCCTCGGTTCAATTGTCGCTGCCATGGCGTTGCCCTTGTGTGCGGTGTTCCAGGGTCGACTCTACGGCACGCAAAAACTCCCCTTGCCATCCCTGATTCTTTTCGCCATCATGGCAGCTCTCGTCATCTGGCTGCACCGCGCCAATATTGGGCGTCTGCGCCAGGGCACCGAGAGCAGCTTCAAACGGAAGAAAGAGACGGAGGAATCGAAATGAAAATCGCCGTCATCACTGCCGGCGCCTTCGGCAGCGCCCTGTCCAAAGTCCTGTGCGACAATGGCCACCAAGTCACCCTCTGGGGCCGCAATCCGGAATACATGGCGGAAGTCGCCTTGCGCCGCGAAAACCACTGGCACTTGCCCGGTCATCGCCTGCATGATCAACTGCTGATCAGCTCGGATTTTGCCGCCGCGGTCGAGGCCTCTGATCTCATCCTCGTCACTACGCCGGCCCAGTACCTCCGGGGCAGCCTCGAAGAGCTGCGTCGTCTCGGCGTCAAAAGCCCGGTGGTCAATGTCGCCAAAGGCATCGAACGCAGCTCTCTCAAGCGCTTGGCGGAAGTCTCTGCCGAAGTCCTTGGTGCCGATCACCCCTACGCCATGCTGGCCGGTCCGTCGCATGCCGAAGAAGTGATTAAAGGTATGCCGTCAGCCCTGGTTGCGGCCGCCGCAGATGAAGAGCTGGCACGCCTCGTCCAAAGCGCCTTCATGAGCCCGCGTTTCCGCGTCTACACCAGTACCGACGTCACCGGCGTCGAACTCGGCGGCGCCCTGAAAAACATCTACGCCATCTGCGCCGGAGTTCTCGACGGCCTTGGCTTTGGCGACAACACCAAAGCCGCTTTGATGACTCGTGCCGTGGTCGAAATGGGCCGCCTCGGCGAAGCCCTCGGCGGCCGCCGCGAAACCTTCTCCGGTTTGTCCGGCCTCGGCGACCTGATCACCACTTGCACCTCGCAGCACTCGCGCAACCGCCGCGTCGGCGAACTGCTCGGCAAAGGGGCTTCTTGGGATGAAATCAAGGCCGACATGGGCCACAACGTCGCCGAAGGGGTGCCCACCGCAGCAGCCGCCGCCGCCCTAGCGCAGCGCCTCGGCGTCAACGCCCCGATCATTGAGGCCTGCAATCAGGTCTTGCACCACGGTGCTTGTCCACGTGTAGCCATCCTTGGTCTGATGACTCGCGACGCCAAGTCGGAGTGATGAATTGACCACGAAAGACACGGAAGACACGAAAAAAACGCGGTCTTTCGGTCGCGGCTTTTTTTGTCTATTACATTTCACTCTAGAGTCACGAGTCCTTCGTTTTGAGCTCAAGTTTGTAGTCCCGGCTTCAGCCGGCTGGTTCTGGTTCCTCCGCGTTTCGAGCTCAACGACCGGCTGAAGCCGGGACTACAAACCATGATCTCGCCCGCCGGCTCCCAGGAAAACAAAGACCGCAGCGGCTGCTGCGGTCTTTGCGGTTTCAGCAAAGGACTCACGGAGTCAATTTGCCGGTGGCGATGAGGTGGCGGACGATGAGTTCCGCTTCTTCGGGGCTGAGGGCGTTGGGCGGCATCATCGAGCTCGGCGGCAGGCCGTATTGGCTGGGTTTGCCGATGGTGCCGTTGATGACATTCGCTGCTGCTGCCTTGATCAGGGCTTCGTCCTTGCCGAGGCGGGCCTGGATGGTTTTCAGCGAGGGGCCGAGGCCAGTGACTTCAGGCTGGTGGCAGGCAGCGCAGGCCATGGTCTTGGTCAAGGCAGCGGCGAGCTTGGGATCAACACCCGTGGCTGCTGCTGCGGCGGGAACCGGAACGGCTTCTTCCTTGCGGGGGCCTTCGGCGGCTTTGCCACCCGGGGCGTTGCTGCCTTTCAGGCTGAGGACATAGGCGGCGAGGGCGTCGATGTCGTCGGGACTGAGTTGCTGACCCTGGGCGTTGGGCATGCCGCGGGGCGTGCCCTTGGTGATGACGCCTTTGATCTCTTCCGGCTTGAAGCCGTAGATCGCGACATCATCGGTCAGGTTGGGGCCGACGGTGCCGCCGCCGTCGGCGCGGTGACAGACGGCACACTTGGCGGCGAACAAGGTCTTGCCCTGGCTGGCGAGGAGCTTGGCGCGATCGCCTTCGCTGAGTTGGCCGAGTTGGGCTTTTTGGGCCTGCTTGGCCTGCTCGGCGATGGTGATTTCAGACTTGTATTCGTCCGCAATCACCCAGTTGCCCAAACAGTGGACGTAGATCAGGTAGAGGAAGCCCCAGATGATGCAGCCCCAGAACATGATCAGCCACCAAGTGGGGAGGTCGTTGTCGAGCTCCTGGATGCCGTCGTAGTCGTGGCCGGCGATCAGTTTTTCGTCGCCGGGGACGAAGTCTTTTTTGTCGTCAGGTTTGTTCATTTCAGCGGTCTCCCGTGGAATCGCTTTCCTCCAAGGGCAGCTGCGCCATGTGTTCGGCGTGGCTGCTGGTGAGGAAGAAAGCGAGGATGCTTTCGAGGGTGAAGGTGGCGAAGAAGGCGAGCAGGGCGATGATGCCGCAGAGCGAGAAGGCATTGCCGTCGCAGAGGATTTCCTTGATCATTTTCAGGCTCCTTATTTGGCGGCTGGGGTTTTGGGCATGATGTCGCGACCGAGGCGCTGCAGGTAGGCGATGAGGGCGATCATCTCGGCGTCGTCTTCGACCTTGCTGCCATCCTTGCGGATGTTTTCGGCGATCTCCTTGGCCTGTTTCATGGCGTCGTCGACGCAGGCGCCTTTGGCGTAGCCTTTTTCATAGCAGCCGAGCTTGCTGAGGGCGTTCACCGAGCTGCGGATGATGTCGGCGTTAATCTTCTTGTCGAGCAGGTATTTGTAGGTCGGCATGATGGAACCAGGCGAGGCCGCTTGCGGGTCGACCAGGTGATCGAGCTGCCACTTGTTGCTCAGGTTGCGCTGGGCCATGCGGTGCAGGTCGGGACCGATCCGTTTCGAGCCCCAGAGGAAGGGGCGGTCGTAGATGAATTCACCCGATTTCGAGTACTCGCCGTAGCGTTCGGTCTCGTGACGGAAGGGGCGGACCATTTGCGAGTGGCAGACGGCGCAGTTGTCGCGGACGTAGACATCGCGTCCGTACTGCTCGAGGGCGGTGTAGGGCTTGACTTCGGCGATGGTCGGGACGTTGTTCTTGATCAGCATCATCGGGATGATCTGGACCGCGCCGCCGACGATGACGGCGCCGACGGTGAGGACGGTGAAGAGAACGGCTTTGCCTTCGAGCCAGCGGTGGCGGTACATGAAGCCTGCGGGGACGGCGTGATCATGGGCATCGTGGGTGGCAGGGACGATGAACTCTTCATCGCAGGGCGCTTCTTTGGCTGAGCAGGCGGTCTTGACCAGGTTCCAGGTCATGATCACGGCGCCGGCGAAGTAGAGGAGTCCGCCGATGGCGCGCAGGACATACATCGGGACGATCTGGGTGACGGTCTCGAGGAAGTTCGGGTGGGCGAGCATGCCGTTGGCATCGAACTGGCGCCACATCAGGCCCTGGGTGATACCGGCCCAGTACATCGGCACGGCGTAGACGGCGATGCCGAGGAGACAGAGCCAGAAGTGCCATTCCGCCGCGGCCTTGCTGTGCAGCTGGGTGCGGTAGAGCTTGGGGATGAGGAAGTAGAGCATGCCGAAGACCATGCAGCCGTTCCAGCCCATGCCGGCGATGTGAGTGTGGCCGACGGTCCAGTCGGTGTAGTGCGACAAGCCGTTGACCGCTTTGATCGACATCAGCGGGCCTTCGAAGGTGGCCATGCCGTAGGCGGTGATGGCGACGACGAAGAACTTCAGGACGGGGTCGCTGCGGACGCGGTCCCAGGCGCCGCGCAAGGTGAGCAGACCGTTGAGCATGCCACCCCAGCTCGGGGCGATGAGCATGACCGAGAAAACCATGCCGAGCGACTGGCACCATTCCGGCAGCGACGAGTTCAGCAGGTGGTGCGGGCCGGCCCAGATGTAGATGAAGATCAGAGCCCAGAAGTGGATGATCGACAGGCGGTAGCTGTACACCGGGCGGTTGGCGGCCTTGGGCAGGTAGTAGTACATCAGGCCGAGGAAGGGCGTGGTGAGGAAGAAGGCGACGGCGTTGTGGCCGTACCACCACTGCACCAGGGCGTCCTGGACGCCGGCGAAGACCGAGTAGCTCTTGAACAGGCCGGCCGGGATGGCGAGCGAGTTGACCACGTGCAGCAAAGCGACGGTGACGAAGGTGGCTATGTAGAACCACAAGGCGACGTACATGTGCTTTTCACGGCGCTTGAAGATGGTGCCCATCAGGTTGACGCCGAAGGTGACCCAGCTGACCGCGATGGCGATGTCGATCGGCCATTCGAGCTCGGCGTATTCCTTGCCGGAGATGAAGCCGAGGGGCAGAGTGACGGCGGCGCTGACGATAATCAACTGCCAGGTCCAGAAGTGGAATTGCGACAGTCCATCGTTCCACATGCGGCGCTTACACAGGCGCTGGGTGGAGTGGTAGATGCCGGCGAACATGGCATTGCCGACGAAGGCGAAGATGACCGCGTTGGTGTGCACCGGACGCAATCGCCCGAAGCTCAGCCATTCGAGGCCGCCGCCGAGGCCGGGGAGGAACAATTGGCAGGCGACCACCAGGCCACCGAGCATGGCCACCAGGCCGAAGACCACCGATGCCCACAGGAACTGCCGGGCAATGCGGTCGTCATATCTCTCAATCACATTTGAACTCATTTTTTGTCCTCTCGTTTAATCGCCGTTGGGTCTTCGAAGAGCATCCGCTGCGCTGGCGTCTCGAGATCGTCGAACTGACCGCGGCGCAGGGCGAGGATGAGGCTTGCGAGGAAGCCTCCCGCCAAGAGCAGGGCGAGGATGACGAGCATGGGGACGATGTTCACAGGGCGACTCTCCGTTACGGGTTCGCGGAGACAAAAGCAGGGGCCTCACTCGATCGGCCGAGATGGAATCATAATCGATTGAATTCAAGGCGATTGAAAATTTGTGAAGAACTCGATTCGTCCGGAACTGGAGGTGTTTGAATGGCGAGTTTAATGTGGTTCGATCGTCCCGATCGAGTTGTTCCTGAAGCTTCAATGTGGCTCGATCGTCCCGATCGAATTGGTTCCTGAATCTTCGATGTGGCTCGATCGTCCCGATCGAGTTGTTCCCTGGGAGCGCCGGCCTCCGTGCCGGTTTGTTTTGCCGCTCGTAGCGAAGCGATGGGGTCGCTTCGCGGCGCACGAACCCAGCTCCAATGGATTTACACAATTCGGGGAATTTCCGCAAAAACCTCCTTGGCCCCTTGTGCCCTTGTCTGACTAGGTATACAATGCCTTGTGAGCCTATGCATGAAATCCCAGCCCAAGGAGACGGCCATGATTGAGAAAGACTTGCTGCGCAGCGTTGCATCACCGATTGTTTTGCGACTGGTGTCGGAGAAGGCGATGTACGGCTATGAGATCATCAAGGCGGTGCAAGACCGGACCAACGGCGAATTCGTCTGGAAGGAAGGGACCTTGTATCCCTTGCTGCACCGCCTCGAGGGGGCGGGCTGGATCGACAGTGAATGGCGGGATTCGGACGAAGGGCGGGGGCGGAAATATTACCGGATCACCCGGGCCGGGTCGACCGAGTTGGCCGAGCGTCTGCACGAGTGGCAGGGCTTCACCGCCTCGGTGAATCTGATCTTTTTTGCGCCTCCGGCAAAAGGCCGAGGCTGAGCCATGGAAGCGCAAGACAAGCGCCGCGAGCTGGCGGCTGAATTGACGCGGGAGCTGAGTGGCGATCCCGAGCTTCGGCGCGACGTCAGTCGCGAGCTGGAATGTCACCTTGAAGATGGGGTCGAAGCGGCGCGTCGCCGTGGCCTGAGCGAGGCCGAATCGGAGGCCGCCGCGTTGGAGGATTTCGGCCCAGCGAGCGGCCTGCCTCAGATGTTGGTCGAGGGGAATTTGAACCGGATGCAAAGCCGGGCAAAACTGAAGCTGCTGCTCGAGTGGGTGTTGATACCCGTGGCTTTGTTGGCGGCGCTGATGCTGGGGGGACGTGAGTGTTGGGAGATGAATCGATTGCAAAAAGCGGTGAAGCCTTGGTATGCTGAAACAACAGCAGAAATGACAGCGGTCAACTGCCCGGAAGCACAACCCCGGAATCTCGAAGAAAAGCAAGCACAAGCGATCACTCGTTTGGCGTATTTACCAAACGATGACTACAAAAAAGCTCTTGCAGCGGCCATGCAGATTGATCCAGGCAATGGTTATCTCGAGCTTGAGGCCTTGCTGCAAAAGATGAAACGACCCCAGGATTGGCGTGAAGACGAGAAACACATGAAAACTGGGCAGGAGAGTGATGATTTTCTTGCGACCATGAACGAACTGGAGCGGATCTTGTCAAGTCCAGTCTTCACCAGTCGTCGGGAGGTCGATCGTCAGAGATGTTTAATGTATGTCGAGTCCTTTGGCTTCTCTCGCACGATCATGAAAATCCAGGCGATCAGTTCAGGAGTTAGCTATCTTGTGCCGGCTATGGGATCGAAACGTGAATTGGCTCTGGCCTTGGGGCGGCGTGCGGTTTTTGCTCATCAAGCCGGGAGGGAGCAAGAAGTCGATCGGGCGCTGCGTTTGATGGAAAAACTGATGCAGAGTCTAGTGCTCAAAGATGAACCCGTTATGGTTCATCTCTTAGTGGTGAGTGCCATCCCCGGAGAACTGCTCAAGGAGCCGGATTTCGTAGCGATGCTAGAGACCAGTCCTTCACGTCAAGCCTTGGGTGTGCGTTTGCGGCAGATTTGCGCTTTATGTGACGAGTGGCGGGTGCAAATCAAAGGCAATAAAGGCAATTTTCATGTTCTGTTGTCTAAAAAGGCTTCGATCGAAGCTCGGATGATGTGGGTTTCATGGGCCTCTGATGAGCTCATCAACGAGGAGATCTTGGCTCCAAATCGGAACATGGAATATCGATTCCTCGATAAATGGTTGGTGTTGTTTGGACTCAGTATGCTTTTCTTGGTTCTCTGCTTCCTTGTGGCGGCTATTCTCTCGCAGCGGCGTCGTGCTGGAGCTTTTCTCCCCTTGCCGCGGCTGAAGGATTTGCTACGTCATCTGGCTTTGACGATGGCTCTTCCCTTGTTGATTTTTGAGCTCTTCAAGTTGTCGCCGTGGAGCAGCCATGCCTTTGCCATGCATCACTCAGCGTCGCAGTTCATTTTTGAGCAGGCTCTGCTCTGGTGCTTGATCCTGCCGGTTTCGCTCGTCATTTGGCAGCGTTCTTGTACTCGCCGCCTGAAGGCCTTGGGGGTGAGCCCGGCCAAAAATCCTGGCTTCAATTGGTGGCTGGCAGTGATCTTCGGCAGCCTTGGGATTTTGGGTTTGCTCAGCTTCAGTTATGAGGAAGGTGGTGGTCTATGGCTGATGCAAACTCTCGGCATTGAACTGCTACAGAAGTTGGCACCGACAGCCGTGCCCGTCCTCGGTTTCATGATCACCTGCGGCGTATTGTCACTGATCAGTTTGAGCGCACTCCTCTGGCGCTTCTTCCGCCGCGACGGCCTTTTGTTCCGTCTCTGCTTGGCTCGTAGCACGGCAGTTTTGATCGCCTTCCAGGTCTTGAGTCTGAGTGGCTATGTCGCGGTCTTGCGAGCCGAAGAAACGCATTACGATCAACTCGACACGACCTTCCAGGTAGATGCCAACGGCTTGAGCCGGATTGAATCGGAGCTGGTGCGAAGCTGGCGCGACAAGCTCAAGGTGATCTGGGCGGGCGGCGATTCCGGTAAGTGAGATTAGCTTGCGGCTAACGCAAAGGAATTTTCTTATGATCTATCTCGATAATGCCGCCTCGACCTGCCCCGCTCCCGAACTGCGGGAATTTATGGCCGACAACTGTGCCCGGTTCTTCGCCAATCCCAGTGCCGGGCATCATGCCGCCTTGGCTTGTCGCAGGGCTCTCGACGGCGCGGCGGGTGAGCTGCTGACGGCCTTGGGGGCCAAATCGGGAGGGCAACGGGTGATCTGGAATTCCGGTGGCACCGAGGGCAATAATTTCGCGATTTTGGGCGCTGATCTCAAGGCTGGTGATGAGGTGGTGTATTCGACCATCGATCACCCTTCAGTGCAAGAGCCGCTGCGTCTCCTCGCGACGCGAGGCGTGCAGCTGCGAGCGCTGGTGCCCGACAGCCAGGGCGCGATCCCCTTGGATTCGCTAGCCGCGGTGCTGAATCCGGCGACGGCCTTGGTCATCACCACGGCGGTGCACAACGAAAGCGGCGCGGTGGCCGATCTGCCGGCCTGGCGCCGTTTGATCAGCGAACGCGCCCCGAAGGCTCGCTGGCATGTCGATTTTGTCCAAGGCCTAGGCAAGGCGCCGTGCGCGTGGGACCTCTGCCGTCCTGACTCCCTCGCCATCGGCGGCCACAAGTTCCATGGGCCGCATTCGAGCGGTGCGCTGATTTGCAGACGCGATCTGAAATGGACGCCGCAGCTCCTCGGCGGAGCGCAGCAGGATGGCTTGCGTTCGGGCACTCTCGACGCGTCGACAGCAGTGAATCTGGCGCGCGCCGCTTTAGTGGCCGAGAAGGAACGTCCGGCGGCCGTGGAACGAGTCCGCGAATTGCGTCGGCAATTGCAGGACGGCCTGGCGCACCTGGTCGATGGCAAAGGGCGCCCGATCGTCCCGGTTTATCATGGCGGCGAGGCGGCGAGTCCCTTCATCGTCATGTTCAGTCTGCCCGGCAGCGAAGGGGCGATTGTGGCCCGGGCTTTGGGTTCGGAGGACATCGCCATCGGCACCGGCAGCGCCTGCAGCGCCGAGACCAAGAGCCCGAACAAGACTTTGACCGCGATGGGAGTTTCTCGTGATGTCGCCTTCGCTGCTCTGCGGGTGAGCTTCAGCCGCTACAGCACGGCCGAGGAAGTTGCCAGTTTCCTGGCGGCCTTGCAAAAGGTGATGAAGAGCTACTGATTGAACCTGGAGACAAATGGGGTTCGGGGACGCGTCTCCATGCGGGGTCAGGGGTAGCCGTCCTGGGTTTCTGCTGCTCGCTTTGATCCGCTAGAGGCGTTCGTCAATCAGCGGAAGACGCCGCCGGCGAGGGGCTCGACGCGGAAATGGAAGTCGACCTTGCGGCCACCGACGTCAAGGGTGATGACGGTGTTGAGCCGGGTCAGGAGGATGCGGTAAGGGACTTTGACTTCGCCGTTAAACGTGGCGACCCCGACCGAGACATCACCGAGGATGTCTTCGCATTCTTTGACCGTCTGAAGCAAGCGGTCGAGCTTGGCGAGTTTGGTGATGAAGCCGGCGTCGTTGAAGCAGAAGGTGCGGTGGCAATGGCTGCAGGCGACCTGGCCTTCGTTCTGACGCAGAGTGAGAATGTCGAAGAGCACCGGTTGATGGCATTCGAGGCAGGCGAAATCGACTTTGGCTTGGGGGCTGGACATGGTAGGCTCCTGAAGGCTGATTTTTGACTCCGCGAACTTACCACGGCGTGGCGTGGCGTCATCGCTGAGAATGGATAAATCGGGGAAATGGATCAGAGCCGGCGCTTGCTGGTGAAGCGGCGTTCTTCGCCACTTATCGGATCTTGGAAAGTGAGGGAATAGGCGAGGAGCTGGAGGGGAGAGGAGAAGTCGTCGTGAGCGACGTCGGGCAGCATGTTCGGGTAATAGGGGTCGTTGATGATCCCGGCTCCGAGTGACGCCATGTGGACACGCAGCTGGTGCTTGCGTCCGCTCACCGGTTCCAGTTGGTAGAGGGCGTGTTCGCCGCGGTGCTCGAGCAGGCTCACCCGGGTGCTGGAATTCGGCTCACCGGGCACTTCCTGCATGCGGAAGAAAGGCTGACTCTCGACCATCAGGCTGTGATGAATCAAGGGTTCCAGCAATTTCTCCTGCCAAGGTGCGACGGCGTGGTAGATCTTGCGGATCGAGCGCTGTTGGAAAAGGCTGGTGTAGCGGCCGCGGCTGGCTGGATTGACCGAGAAGATCACCAGACCGGCGGTGTCTCGATCGAGACGGTGGACCGGGGTCAGATCGGCGATGCCGGTGCTGCGTCGCAAGCGGATGAGCAGGGTTTCGCGGAGGAATCTTCCCGAGGGGATGACGGGGAGGAAATGCGGCTTGTCGGCGATCAGGAGATGGTCATCTTGATAGAGGATTTCTTCTTTGAAAGGCACCTCGATTTCCGGCGGCGGCTCGCGATAATAAAACACCAGAGCGGCCGCCTGGCAGGGGCTGTCCCAGTGAAGGGGCAGACCCGCTTCATTGAGCACCTTGCCGGACTCCAGACGCTGCCGCCAGACCTCGGTTTCGAGGCGAGGGAAAAAGCGGCAGAGGAAGTCACCGAGGGCGCCTTGCACCTCGTCTGGCAGCCGCACTCGACTCGGAGCGACGCCGTCGATTTGCGGCAGGCGCATCAATTAAAGCGGGGCAGGGAGAATTTCTCGTCTTCGATGCGGGTGACGCGTTCTTCTAAGTTTTCAATCAGGAAAAGCTGGCGCAGTCGAGCCACCACAGCTTGCACGACATTCTCCGGGGTGGAGGCGCCGGCGCTGATGCCGACGGTGTGTTCCGGGCGGAACCAGGCAGGGTCGACCTCGTCGGCCGCGTTGACCAGGAACGCCGGGCAGCCGACGGCCTCGGAGACTTCGCGCAGGCGATTGGAGTTGGAGGAATTGCGAGAGCCGACGATGAGGAAGACATGGACTTCGCCGGCGACGAGCTTGATCGCTTCCTGGCGGTTGGTGGTGGCGTAGCAGATGTCGGATTTCTTCGGTTCTTCGATATTGGGGAAGCGTTGCTTCAAGGCATCGATGACGATGCGGCAGTCGTCGACGGAAAGGGTTGTCTGAGTGATGTAAGCGAGGCGGGCTGAGGCTGGGAATTGCAGGTTTTGGACCGCGGCGGCATCTTCGACGAGATGGATGCGGTCAGGCGCTTCGCCGAGGACGCCGATGACTTCCGGGTGACCGGCGTGGCCGACGAGAATGATGTCGTAACCGGCCTTGGCGTAGCGGATGGCTTCGAAGTGGACCTTGGTGACCAAGGGGCAGGTGGCGTCGATGGTTTTCATGCCGCGGCGCTTGGCTTCATCGACCAGTGCAGGCGGGACGCCGTGAGCGTTAAAAATCAGGGAAGCGCCGTCGGGAACCGTGGCCAGATCTTCGACGAAGATCACGCCTTTGTCGCGGAAGGATTTGATCACATGGGAGTTGTGGACGATCTCATGATTGACGTAGATGGGGGGAGGGAGGAGGCGGATGGCTTCGTCGACGATGGCGATGGCACGATCGACGCCGGCGCAGAAGCCACGAGGAGCGGTCATGATGATTTTCATAAGGGGAGGGGGCTTTCCGGGTTGTTGTTTCGGCCTCAATAATAAGCCGGATTGTGATTTGAGCGAGAAACGAAATTTATTCGCCACGAAATTCCCAAAGCCTGGCATGGCACTTCGGGTCGAGCTTTGGCTAAGATGGAATTCGGCGGAATTCTTTCATTGCCGGCAGTGCTTTTGCCATTTTCGGCTATCCTTGGCCAATTCTAACAATTGGCGGAGAATTGACGATGGACAAGGAATTTGACGGCTACGACTTCAGCCTGACCAGCACCAAGCTTTATCAGGAATATCCCTGCGCCCATCGCCAATGGCGTCACGATGGCCACTGTAAACTGGTGCATGGCTACTCACGCCATTTTGGCTTCTGGTTCGTCGCCAAAGAGCTCGATAAACATGGTTTTGTGATGGATTTCTCGGCCTTGAAACCGCTCAAGGCTTACTTGGATGACACCTTTGATCACACCTTGTTGATCAATGCCGATGATCCTGAGATACCTTTCTTCCAAGAGATGGAAAAGCGCGGGGCCTGCAAGCTTCGCATTCTCGCCAATGTCGGCATGGAAGGCACGGCCCGCCACCTTTGGGAAGTCGCAGATCGCATGGTCCGTGAATCGAGCCAGGGGCGGGTCCGTTGCTTCCGGGTGGAATCACGCGAGAATGCCAAGAACTCGGCGCTGTACTCGCCGTGCGGGCGCTAAATAAATTCGAAAAACCTTGCGGTTGAGGGCTTGCCAGCCAGACGACCCCTTGTATTGTTCGGCTCCTTCCGCCCGGACTTAGGCGGATCAAGCTTTCCTGTAACGAAATAGAAAAAAACGTGGAGAACTAGAATGACCAAGCGTGATCTCGTAGTGCGCATCGCCGACGAAACCGACCTGAACCAGCTGGATGTCATGGCCGTGGTA
Source organism: Lentisphaeraceae bacterium (assembly GCA_043748535.1). Classification (GTDB taxonomy): domain Bacteria; phylum Verrucomicrobiota; class Lentisphaeria; order Lentisphaerales; family Lentisphaeraceae; genus CAMCSH01. The sequence continues at coordinate 18,463 of JAYTMY010000297.1, forward strand.
CAAAAGACTCTCGACTACATCACCGGCGAACTCTCGGCTGGCCGCAATGTTGAGCTCCGCAACTTCGGCGTCTTCGAACTGAAAGTTCGCAAGCCCCGCATCGGCCGCAACCCCAACAAGCCGAAAAACGAAGTGCCCATCCCCGAGCGCGTCGTCGTCAAGTTCAAAGCCGGCAAGATCATGAAGCAGAAAGTTTCCAAGATCAAGCCCAACGATCTCGCCACCATCGAAGCCGACAGCGACAACGATTGATCTCTCGTTTCGGCCTTGCCGGAATCGCAAAACGCCCGGGAATCCCGGGCGTTTTTCACTTGGGGTTGAGGACATGAAGTCGTCGCTGACGCAAGATTGCGGCTTTTCCTCCTGCCCGGGCTTGGCTTCTGCCCTTTGCAAGGAGCCAAGCTGGGGTACACTTGACGGCGCAATACAGGATCAAAAGAGTCGTATACATGAATGCCCCCGTCGAGTCCACTCAATTGGATCTCTATCACAAGCTGATTCTCGAACATGGCCGTCAGCCGCGTCATCTTCGTCGACTCGACGCCGCCAGTCATCGCGGCTGCGGCCACAACCGTTCTTGCGGAGACCGCATTGATCTTGAATTGAGTCTCAGCTCGGGACGCGTCTATGACTGTGCCTTTGAAGGCTCTGGCTGCGCCGTCTGCCTGGCCTCCGCTTCCGTTCTTTGCGGCAGCGTCGTCGGCGCCGAGGAAGCTCGTCTGCGCCAGCTCGCCGCTGATTTTGATGCCATGCTCGCCGGCGGAGCGGTGATGGACGGGGAAATCTCTGCCTTCGCCGCCCTCGCCGCCCACCCGGGACGCCGCAAATGCGCCAGCCTCGCGTGGCATGCTCTTCTCAATGCTCTCAATCACCAAAACGCCCCTGCCCAAACCGAGTGACCATGGACCTGAAATACTTCACCCAGCCGACCCCGAATCCCAACGCCGTCAAATTCATCCTCAATCGGGATGTCAAGACGAGCGGCAAGATCTCCTACACCGCTCCCGGGCAGTGCCATAACAATCCCCTCGCGGAAGCGCTGTTCAGCATCCCTGAAGTGACCCAGATCCACTTCTTCGAAAACGTCATCACGGTCACCCAGAACGGCGAAGCCACCTGGGAAGACATGGAGCATGAGGTCATCGACCTGGTCAAGGCCCGCATCTCAGCCCATGATCCCGACTTCAAAACCGGCGTCGACGAAAATGAGCGCCGCGCCAATCTCCCGGCGGTGGTCCAGAAGATCGAAAAGATCCTCGACGAAACCATTCGTCCCGGCCTGCAAGGTGACGGCGGCGACTTGGTCATCCTCGAATATGTCGAGGAGAAAAAACTCCTGCGCGTCCAGTACCAAGGTGCCTGCACCACCTGCCCGAGTTCTTCACTAGGAACTCTATCAGCCATCAAGGGCATTCTCAAGGAACAGTTCGATCCCGACATCAATGTCATCGCAGAATGACACAGCAGGGACACAACTGGGACACAACTGGGACACAACTGGGACACAACTGGGACACAACTGGGACACAACTGGGACACAACTGGGAC
>JAYTMY010000298.1:0-9660 GCA_043748535.1 Lentisphaeraceae bacterium
CTCCCAGGGGGACGCAAAGGCCCACCACGGAGGGTGGGGCTCCCAGGGGGACGCAAAGGCCCACCACGGAGGGTGGGGCGGGTGGGGCTCCCAAGGCTCAAGATTCAAAGAGCGGCTGATAGTCGGGATGGAGGTCCCTGGCCTGGGTGTCGATCTGCTTGAGGGTATCCAGAATGCTGCTTTCGATGAGGCGCATCAGCGGGGCGAGCGCTCGTTGTCGCTCCTGGGGACTGGATTGAAGGAGCGAGAGATGACTGGCGTCGATTTTGCGGAGCGCCTTGCGGTAGCGTTGGACCGCCTTGGCCTCGCCGCCTTGGGCGAGGAGGATGGGGAAGGGCATATCGGCAAAACCGATGAGGATCAGGTTCATGAGCAGGCGTGAGAGTCGTCCGTTGCCGTCTTGGAAGGGATGGATGGCGAGCAGGCTGTAGCTGGCCCAGGCGGCGACTTCGATGGCGTCGCGACGTCCCAGCATACAATCGATGAGGGCTCGGTCGAGTTCAGCGCCCCATTTGCACATCATGACCGGTGTGTCTTTGGCGGAATAGGTGATGAGCTGACTTTGGGGCAGGTGATTATCCTGGTTTTTCCACTGACCGGGAAGAGCGTCGGGGAAGGGTTCCATCAGGAGTGCGTGATGGACGAGGATGGCTTGGTCCCAGGTGCCAAAACGTGTCAAAAAGGCGGGAGGGATCTCTTCACCACGCATGGAGTAGCGTGCATTGGCTGCTCGTATGGTGATTGAGCCGCTGCGGGCGCCCAAAACGCCGAGCATAAAGGCGAAGGTGTGGCGAGCGATGGGCTCGGCTTGGTTCAAAGTCAATGCGTGCTGACTGAGGTGTTTTTCCAGCCGCTGTATCAGTGTTTCCATGAAGCCAAGGCGCAAGGATACCGGATCCTTGACCATGTCTTCGATCTCTTGCCAATCGTGCTCCGGGATGACAAGGGATGATTCAGTATCGTGCAGCTCGGTGCGGAAGAACTCCAAAATATGGAAGGCCAATTCACTGCCGAGACGACGGGTGCCCTCTTCGGTCTCCGGCCCCTCATCCTCGATGCGATTGCTTTCGTGAATGGCCCGGATAAAAAGAGATTGCTGGTGAGTGGCGAGGAGTTGCCGGAACGGGTCAGAAGGTGGCAGGTCGAGGTAGAGACCAAGGACTCGCCTTAGTTCTTGGCTAGACATAGAAAATACTTTTCGATCAATGACTTGGGTATGACTTTGGCGTGGCTGCCGTCATAACATTTGAGCCATGGGAGCTCTTGGTGGGTCATGTCTTCCAAGGCTTTTGCGCTGTAGGGGCCGTAGGCGGTCCAGATCTTGGCGATGAAATCCGCGAATTGGGGCATCGCGACCTCCGGCGTCTGGGCCGGGATCGGCTTGTAGCCAAAGCCTTTGAAGGCGTGGTAGACTTCGGGGCAGACGGGACCGTGGTCCCAGGCTTCGAGATCCTCGGGGAAGAGTTCACCGCCGTGCTGGGCCATGTGCCAGCCCTGGGCGTAATACAGCAGTTTCTGCAGCTTGAGCGGGCTCAAGCTGCCTTTCTGGGCGACGGCGTGGCAGGTGAGTGCCTGAGCGATGTGAAGGGCGGAGGGCATAAGAACATCCATTTCTTTATCGCGCTAATCTAATGGGAAAGGTGCTTATTGACAAGCTCTGGAAGAAGAAGGCAAGAAGGCCCACCACGGAGGGTGGGGCTCCCAGGGGAACAAGAAGGCCACCACGGAGGGTGGGGCTCCCAGGGGAACAACAAGCCCACCACGGAGGGTGGGGCTCCCAGGTTAGGCCGTCAGCGCCCGATTGAGTTCCTCCAGCAGCGCCGGCAGTTCGGCGCCGAAGAGGGCGTGGGCGCGGCCGAGGGAACCCATCTGGCTGAATGGGACATCGTTTTCGAGGTCGTCGGGCTCGATGGCGAGGGAGTTGGCGATGTGATCGCGGATGGCTTCGAGCCAAGCGAGCTGTTCCGGGCTGAAGCTCTGGCCTTGCGATTGCCGCAAAGCCAGCCAGGTGGCGAAGCGTTCGTGAACGCGGGCGCGGACCGGAATGAGCAGGGGATCGAGCATAAGTGCATGGCGGACGATGGCGATGAGATCGACCAGTTTGTCTCCGCCGTGGCCTTTGACCTTCTCGGGCTCGACCCGTTCGTAGAGCTGCCAGAGCTGGCTTTCGGGCTTGGACATCGACAGCGGCGGGTTTTGCAGGGCCTTGGCGAGTTCCTTGACATGGCGGTAGCGGAGGCCGGCGCGGTGGGGCGCGGCGTAGAGGAGCTTGAGGGCCTCGAGCTGGTCGCGGTTGTCCGAGAGGAAGAGTTGGAACTGGGCGAGAGTCGATTCCGCCTTGAGCTTGGCGGCGGGGTCGATGCCGGCGCTGGTGAGGGTGTCGATGTTGGTATCGTCGATGATCTGTTCGAGGCTGGCCTTGATGCGGATGAAGGCTTCGCGCAATTGGGGCTCGGCGAGGGGGCGCAAGGCGGCACGGGCGAGGACTTCTTCAGCGTCCTGAAGGCCCACCACGGAGGTAGGGGCTCCCAGGGCTTGTTCGAGCTTCTTCCGAGTTTCTTCGATGCGGTCGGGATCAGCAGCGGCGAAGAGCGAAGCCAAGAAGCCGTGGAAGGAGGCAGGGGCAATTGCGGTCTCCGCAACTTCCCTGGGAGCGCCACCCTCCGTGGTGGCTGTGTTTGGCGTCGAGGGAGGAAGGCCCACCACGGAGGGTGGGGCTCCCAGGAGAGCGTCAATCTCGCGGCGCTGATCCGGCTTCATCTTGCGGTCAAGACGGGCGAGGCGGGCGGCGATGGAGGTGGCGAGATCGGCATCGGCGTGGCCTTGGGCGGCTTGCTGTAGCAGCGACTCGAAGCTCACGGTCGGCTTGCGATCGAGGGGGCGGGAGTTCGACTTATCCGATTCGCAGACGCCGACGGCGTCGACGATGACGAAGCGGTCCTTGGCGGAGGCGTCGGCGCTGACGCGTTTCAGGTCATCGGCGGGGATGACGCGGCAGCCGCGGCCTTTCATCTGCTCGAAGTAGGCGGAGGAGGCGATGTTGCGGAGGAAAATGAGGCATTCGAGCGACTTCACATCGGTGCCCGTGGCGATCATGTCGACGGTGACGGCGATGCGGGGGAAGTAGTCGTTGCGGAAGGAGTTGAGCAGGTCCTCCGGCTTGGCACCGGTGGTCTTGGAGGTGATCTTGACGCAAAAGTCATTGCTTTGGCCGAACTCCTCACGGACGATCTTGACGATGTCCTCGGCATGGAGGTCGGTCTTGGCGAAGATCAAGGTCTTGGGCACTTCGCGGCGGCCGGGGAAGATCTCGGTGAAGAGGCGTTCGCGGAAGGTCTCGATGACAAGGCGGATCTGCGACAGGTTGACGACATCGCGGTCGAGTTGACCAGCGGTGTAGGTGACTTCCTCTTCGATCTCCTTCATCCGTTCTTCGAGGGTGCGGCGGTCGCGGTGCGGGACGAAGGCCTTGGCCTCGACCTTGGCGCCTTTCTCGCTGATCTCGGTGCGGATGCGGTAGACATCGTAGCCGACATTCACGCCATCGGCGACGGCGCGTTCGTGCGAGTAATCCTGCACCTGGTTGCCCTGGAAGAAGCCGAGGGTCTGGGGTGTGGGCGTGGCGGTGAGGCCGATGAGGAAGGCGTCGAAGTAGTCGAGCACCTGGCGCCACTCGTTGTAGATCGAGCGGTGGCATTCGTCGACGACGATGAAGTCGAAGGATTCGATCGGGATGGCGCCGCTGTAGCTGACCTGGACCGCCTGGCGAGGCGAGGTGGCCTCGAAGGTCGATTCCTCTTCGTTGTCCTCGCTGTAATCGGAATCTCCCTTGAGCATGGAGAAGAGGCGCTGGATGGTGGTGATGACCACTTTGGCGGTATCATCGATACTGTTCTTGCGGAGGTGCTGGACGCCGTATTCCTCGGTGAACTTGCGCTGCGTCTCGGCGGATGAGAAGTTCTGGAATTCGGCGAGGGTTTGGCGTCCGAGGTTATTGCGGTCGACGAGGAAGAGGATGCGTTTGGCCTTGGCGTGGCGGATGAGGCGGTAGCAGATATTGACGGCGGTGTAGGTCTTGCCGGAGCCAGTGGCCATTTGCAGCAGGGCGCGGGGGCGGTTGTGCTTGAGCGAGCGTTCGAGATTGACGATGGATTCCCGCTGCACTGCCCAGAGCTTGGCCGAGCTGATCGGCGGCAGATACTGGAGGCGGTCGCGCAGTTGCGGCATGGCGACGAGGCGGAGCAGTTCCTCGGGACGGTGGAAGGCGAAGACCTCGCGACTGCGCGGCTTGGGGTCGAGGGCGTTGGTGAACTGGGTGCGGACGCCAGTGGACTCGTAAGCGAAGGGGAGCGCCGATCCCTCTTTGCCGTAACGCGGCAGGCCCTTGCCGATGCCAGAGCAGTATTTGGCCGATTGAATTTCGACGCCGCGCAGGCTGTGGCCCTTGGCCTTGGCCTCGATGACGCCGAGGATCTTGCCTTCGACGTAGAGCACATAGTCGGCGGGGCCGTGGCTGGTGGGGAATTCGCGGATGGCGCAAGAGGCAAGACGGGAACCCGGAGCGCGGGTGAAGAGGTTCATCGCCTTGTGATCCTGAACGGCCCAGCCGGCCGCTTCAAGGAGGCGGTCGATGTCTTGGCGGGCGAGCTGTTCGGGGGTTAAGGCCATGATAGAGCTCTTGAGGTTTTACGCGTGATCGAGTAACTGGTGATCCGGGTTTTCGCGGCGGGCGTAGTCCTTTTCCCAAGTCGAGGAGAAGAGCACCATGGGGCGTTCGGCGTTGTCCTGGGCGAGCTTGGCGCCGAAGGGTAGCTTGAAGGTGTCGGGTTGGCCGACGAGCCAGCAGGAGCAGGAGAAGGGCAGCATCTCGAGCTTGGTCGGGACGCCGTATTCTTCTTCGAGGCGGTGCTGCAGGACTTCGAACTGGAGGCGGCCGACGGCGGCTACGTAGGGGTAGGAATAGGTGTCGCGGAACTCGCGGATGAGCTGCACCGTGCCTTCGGCGGCGAGCTGCTCCATGCCGCGGTCGATCTGCTTGCGTTTGCCGAGGTCGACCGGGCTGATGCGGGCGAAGAGTTCGGGCTGGAACTTGGGCAGGGGCTTGTATTCGAAGCCGCCTTTGATCGAGATGGTGTCGCCGATGGCGAGGCCGTTGGTGTTGATGACGCCGATGACGTCACCGGGGAAGGCTTCTTCAAGGCTTTGGCGTTCGGCGGCGAGCAGGGTTTGGGGGCCGGCGAGGCGGAGGCGTTTGCCGGTGCGGTGCTGCAGCACTTGCATGTCGCGTTCATAGCGGCCGGAGTTGATGCGCAGGAAGGCGATGCAGTCGCGGTGCTTGGGGTTCATGTTGGCCTGCAGCTTGAAGACGTAGCCGCTGAAGTCGTTTTCGACCGGGATCTTGGTTTCACTGCCAGCAGGCAGATCGGCTTTGCGCGCAGTCGGGGAGGGCGCGAGGTCGATGAGGGCGTCGAAGAGCGGCTCGACGCCGAAGTTGGTGAAGGCGGAACCGAAGTAGACCGGGGTGACCTTGAAGCTGAGATAGTCGTCGCGGTTGAAAGCGTTGCCGGCGATGTCGAGCAATTCCAATTCATCGCGCAAGGCCTGCAGTTCGACGGCGCTCATCCGTTCGTTGGGGACGACTTGGTCGGCGGGGACGCGGGTGACTTCCGGCTTGAGGGCGCCGCCGGCGGCGGTGCGGGTGTAGAACTCGAAGCAGTTGTCGCGGCGGTCGACGACGCCCTGGAATTCCTTGCCGCCGCCGATCGGCCAGTTCATCGGCGAAGCGGGGATGCCGAGGGTTTGCTCGATCTCTTCCATCAGGTCGATCGGCGACTTGCCGTACATGTCCATCTTGTTGACGAAAGTGAGAACGGGAATGCCGCGGAGACGGCAGGCGGCGAAGAGCTTGAGGGTCTGGGTTTCAACCCCTTTGGCGCAGTCGATGACCATGATGACGGAGTCGGCGGCGGTGAGGGTGCGGTAGGTGTCTTCCGAGAAGTCCTGGTGACCGGGGGTGTCGAGGATGTTGATCTTGCAGCCGCGGTATTCGAACTGCATGGCGGAGGCGGTGATCGAGATGCCGCGTTCCTGTTCCATGCTCATCCAGTCGGAGGTGGCGGCCTTGCGGCCTTTGCGGCCGGCGACCATGCCGGCGGTGCGGATCATGCCGGAGTAGAGCAGCAGCTTTTCGGTGAGAGTGGTCTTGCCCGCGTCAGGGTGGGAGATGATGGCGAAGGTGCGGCGGCGGCTGATTTCTTCGGTGAGCGAGGCCATGGCGGGATCCTTGAGGTTTTTTTTGTCGGCGCGAATGTAGCGCAGTTTCGGGAAAGCGGGGGCGGATCACTTGACCTTGCGCGATGCCGCCGGGCTGATGCCGAAGCGCTTCTTGTAGACCCGTATGAAGTAGTTGCCGTCGCTGAAGCCGCAGCGCGAGGCGACCTGGGCGATCAGGTCGCTGCTGCTGCCGAGCAAGTCCTGGGCGCGGTCGAGGCGGCGGCGCAGCAGGTATTCCATCGGACGGATGCCGATGTGCTTGCGAAAGAGGTCGGAGAAATAGGTCGGATCGAGCTCGGCGGCGGCGGCGAGATCGGCCAGAGCCAGAGGCCGATGGAGATTGACTTCGATGAACTCGAAAACCCGCGAGAAACGCAGCATCTGCGGCTGCGGCCGAGCCTCGACCAGGAAGGGGGCGAGGAGGAGGCGTAGGACGCCATCGGCGACCAGTCGCTGCTGGGGACTGAGGCTATCGTTGCGTCCCTGCCAGACCTGGTCGTTGTAGCGCGGGTCGTTGGCATCGACATTGCTCAGGGCGAAGGACGGAAAATGCTGCAGCAGTTCATCGCCGAGGGCCAGATCGAGAGGACGCAAAGGCCGGCGCGACGGCAAGCTATAAGCGGCGGCCAATTCTTCGCCGCCGGAGCCGGCGCGGAAGAGGATGTAGTGCTGCTCGCACTGGTTCTTGCAGCTGTAGTCGACCGGGACAAAAGGCGGCACGAGATAGACCGATCCCGGCCGCATGATCAGGGTTTCGCCATTAAAAACAGCCTGCTGCTGGCCGTCGTGAATCAGGAAGAGACGGGTGAAGGGGCTGACATGGCCTTGGTAGGACCACCAGTTCCCCACCCGAAGTCGATCGGTGGCGAAGATCTGAAACTGCAGGCTGGCGGACTCGGGACTGTTGTTCATGCTTTGACCTGTTCTTGCAATGACGAAGTGATGTCCAGTATAATCTGTGAAATATGCTGCGCCAGAGACGGAACAGCTAGCGCCTTGGTGGACTCGGAATCGACAAGACCAAATACCGGAGAGAAGCCCACATGAAAATCCCCGTCTTGATCAGCTGCCTGCTGTTGACCTTGAGCTCCTGCCAAAGCACCGTCTCAACGGCGAGCCCGGCCCCGGTCGAACTCGATGCCGAGAACGTCATCTGGAATTCGCCAAGCCTCGATTCGCACGGTTCGATGCCCCTCGGCAACGGCCAGACCGTGCTCAACGTCTGGGTCGAAAAAGGCAGTGGCGACTTGATGATCCTCCTCGCCCGCAGCGACTCCCTGTCCGAGATCTGCCGCTTCCTCAAGCTCGGCCGGCTGCGCGTCCACATCGACGGCAATCCGCTGGCCGGCGCTGATTTCAAGCAGGAGTTGATCTTGCGCGAAGGCCGGATTCAGATCAGCGGCGGCGGCGTCGCCCTCAGCGTTCTGGTCGATGCCGAAGCGCAGGTGGTGCACATAATGGGAGCCAACCTGAAGGCAGGAAAACCCTTGAGCGTCTCCGCCAAGATCGAAAATTGGCGCGATGCCGAGCGACAATTGCCGGCGGCGGAACATGGCTCGAGCTGGACCACGCACGACGCGCCCTTTCCTCTGATCGAAAGCGGCGACCGCTTTTCCCCCTCGCCCAAGGCCATCGTCTGGTATCACCGAAACGAGACCTCGGTGGTGCCGAAGCTGCTCGAAACCCAGTCCTTGACCGGAGCCAAAGGAGCCTTTGATCCCTTGCTGCACCGGACCTTCGGCGGCCATCTCAGCGGCGCCGGCTTCACTCCCAGCGGCGAGCGCGAATTGCGTAGCGCGCAAAATCAGTCGAGCTTCGCCCTCACCTTGGCCACCCATACAGCCCAGACCGACACCGCCGAAGCTTGGCTGAAGCAAGTCGAAAACGAAGCAGCGAAATCGAGCGACTACGCCCGGGCTTTGCGCCGGACGCAAAACTGGTGGTCGCAATTCTGGGCTCGTTCCTGGGTGCTCACCGGCGACGAGACGATAACCCGCGGCTACACCCTGCAGCGCTACGCTCAGGCGATCCAGGGGCGCGGCAGCTACCCGATCAAGTTCAACGGCGGCTTCTTCAACATGGAAGCGAATGGCTTCTCCGCCGACTGGCGCAACTGGGGCGACTGCTACTGGTGGCAGAACACCCGCCACATGTATCACCCGATGCTCGCTTGTGGCGACATCGACCTGATGCAGCCGCTGTTCAAGATGTACGAGGACGCGGTGCCCTTGGCCGAATCACGCACGGCGAAATACCACGGCGCCCGGGGCGCGTATTTCCCCGAAACCATGACTCTCTTCGGCACCTACGGCGGCGACTATGTCTGGGACCGCCGCGGCAAGCAGCCTTCCGAGGTTGGTTGCCCCTGGTGGGACAAGGCCTGGAACCAAGGGCCCGAGCTGGTGGCGCTGATGCTCGACCGCTACGATTACACCCACGACAAAGCCTTCCTGAAAAACCAAGTCCTGCCGATGGCCGTCAGCGTCCTCGACTACTTCGACAGCCGCTTCAAAAAAGATGCTGAGGGCAAGATCCTGATTGACCCGACCCAGGCGGTCGAAACCTATTGGCACGGCGTGGTCAACGACGCCCCGACGGTAGCGGGCCTGGTCAACCTCAGCCGACGCCTGAACGCCTTGCCGGCGGATTGCTTAAATCCGGCGCAGCGCGAGCTCTTCACCCGCATCGCTGCAGCGTGTCCGCCCATCCCGGTGGAAGGCAGCGGTGCCACTCGCCAGCTGGCTCTGGCAGCGAAGTACAATCCGCAGCGCAGTAACTGCGAGAATCCCGAGACCTACGCCATCTGGCCCTATCGCGAAGTTTCCCTCAGCCGTCCCGAGCTTCTCGCCGAGGGCCGCCAGGCCTACGCCAAACGCCAATCCCAGCTGCCCAACGGCTGGGGTTACGATGGCAACGTTGCCGCCCTGCTCGGCTTGACCGATGAAGCCGAGCGCATCCTCCAGATCAAATGCGCCAACTCCAATCCTGGCTACCGCTGGCCCGCCACTTGGGGACCCAACTTCGACTGGCTGCCCGACCAGAACCACGGCGGCAATCTGCTCGAGACCACCAACCTGATGCTCCTGCAAGGCGAGAGCGGCGGCAAGATCCTGCTGCTGCCCGCCTGGCCGAAGGCCTGGGACGTCAGCTTCAAGCTCCATGCGCCGGATGCGACCACGGTAGAATGCGTCTATCGAGGCGGCAAGATCCTCAAGCTCGAAGTGACGCCGAAAGAGCGAGCCAAGGATGTGGTGCTGCCGGAGTATCTCAGATGATACAGCGGTCGAGCCTAAAAACCGCTGTCGAACTTGATTGAGCTCAACTGCAGCTCGACCCCAAAGGGGTTTCAGATTTTAGCCCAGGGTTAAGCCGCATCGGCGACACCCT
>JAYTMY010000299.1:0-9904 GCA_043748535.1 Lentisphaeraceae bacterium
TCCTGGTGTTGAATCCGTATTCGAAGCTCATGGCGTGGCCTTGGGGAAAAGAGCTGGGGGTGTTCTGGTCGTTTGAGGTTTAGGGCAAGCCCTTCCCAAGCGCTCAGGCACCCGCAGCCGGGGGGGGAGGTGTTTGTTTGGCGACAGTTTTTTCAAGCCGCTCGATGAGGGTCTTGAGCTTGGCGCCGGGGTCGAGGCTGAGGATCTGGTGGCAGATGGCGAGAGCCTTGGCCGGGTCGGTGGCTTCGAGGCTGTCGGCCTTGAGGCGGAGGAACTTCACCTTGATCTCGTCGTGGACTTGCCAGTCCGTTTCGATGAGGGCGAGGACATCGCCGAAGTGCGGCTCGATCGGCAGCTTCAGCTGCAGCTGGCCTTTTGCCCATTCCAGCGTTGCGTCTGCCGCAAAGGTCGGAATGTCGCGGCGGGTGAATCGCTCGGGCAGCTGCTGTTTTTGATCGGCGCCGAGACGGGCGAGGCTGAGCGCCAGCTCCATTTCGCCGATATCGAAGGCCCAGATCATGACTTGGACCATGACGGGGTTGGCGTAGTTGTCGCCGTCCTTCTCGTACTTGGCCAGGTGCGGCAGATACTGCATCATGACTTCGCGCTTGACCTTGTTGCGGGCGCTGCCCTTGGGCGTGGTGCCGAGGCGGCGAAGGTCGTTTTCAATCGAAGTGAGGAGCAGGTCGAATTCGCGGTTGGCCTTGCCGCCGGCGGCGGGTGCCTCGGCCTGGGCGACCGCAAGCTTGGCTTTGGCTTCGGTGCGTTGCTTGAACTGCCAAGCGGGGTTGGGGTGGCTCATCGTGGGTTCCGGGGTGAGTAGGTGAGTTCGTCGAGCACGGCGAGGAGGAAGTAAAGGATTTTCATCGGGGGAGCGTGGCGTCGTGGATCCAGGCGGCCGCCTTGCGGAGACCGCACAGATTCAGGAGCTGCATAGCTGGATGACCGACCAGGTTATGCAGCGCCCATCTCCACTCAGACGAAGGCGACATTTTCGGCTTCGATGCCGGCGCAGGCATCGAGGTCGGCAATCATGTAGGCTTCGTTCATCGAGAGGTAGTCTTCGACCTGGTCTTTCCGGGGATTGTCGACCGACTGACGGCGGACCGAGGAATCCTGGTAGTAGATGTGGAGGCTGGAGGGGTCAACGATCAGGAGGCCGTTGTCGGGGAAGTTCGGGACGACGAGGGATTCCAAGCCGCCGTAGGATTTACCGAGGACCTTGATGGCGTTCTTCTCGGTGGGGGTGCCGGCATGGTCGGCGAGCATCTTGCCCATTTCCCAGGTGACGAGGCCTTGGCCGATGATGGCGACTTCGTTGCCAGTGAGGTGTTCCTTCGCCAGCAAGCTGTGAATGCTGAAAACCAACTGGTCAAGATTCTTGTAGTCGCCGGTGGCACCGAGCTTGATGGAGTCTGCCACGGCCCCTTCGGTGACATAGTGAGCGGGCTTATTGGTCTTGAGGTCGTAGATCCAGCCCTTGTTCACATCCTCCAACAGGGGGTTGGCAACGCGGTCGGTGGTGGCTGCGACACTCATGCCGTACCAGCCGATGAGGAGGCGATCCAAGCCGATGCGACGAGCGACGCCCTTGGAATAACGCGACTTGAAGTCAGGGAAGCGAGCCCAGGTGTCGAGCAGCTGGTATTTGATGGCGACGTCGAAGTCGGTCTTGGCCATGTCGTACTTGCGGTCGGTGGGGCCGCCGGCCTGCTGCGGCACGCGCTCGCCGGTGCTGCTGGTGTTGGTCCGGCTGGCGACGGTGCCCAGGGCGGACATGGTCAGCACCTCGCCCTTCAGGTCGGCGCGGGGGATGATGCTGATGCGCTTCAGGAAGTCGTCGCTCTTCTGGATGGCGTCATTGAGGGATTGCGCCATCGGAACGGTGGCGGTGAACTGCTGGGCGGCGTTGTCGGTGCCGTAGGATTTGGCCATGGCGGCCTGGAGGAAGTTGAACTGCTTGCGGGTGTCGGGGCGCATGGGGGAATCTCCGGGGGTTCAGGAAGGGGTGGGGTTGAGAGGAAACAGGGGAGGATCAGGCAGCCGGGCTAATCGGCTCAGCGTCGGGCTTGGGCACGGGCTGGGGAGCCGGGGCAGGCTGAGGATCCGGTGCAGGCTGGACGGGCTGAGGCTGGGGAGCCGGGACGGGCTGAGGCGCCGGGGGCTGAGGCCGGGTGACTCGCTCGACAATCGCGGCGCCGGCATCGGCCAGGCCACTGGCGCCGGTGTTCACCGGCACGCTGGCGCGGATGTCATTGGTCGGGGTCTGGTGCGAGGCGGCTGCGTTATCGCCGTGCTTGGCGATCGCTCCGACGTCCATGAAGACGCAGGAGCCGGAGATCGTAACCCCGCCAAGTTTTTGGGGGTTGTCGGCAGTGGCGCAGCCGACGAAGGCCAAGGCCAGGATCGAGAGAGTCAGGCAGAGGAATTTCATCGGCTTCACCTCAGACGAACTTTTCGTCTGCGTCGGCCGAGCCCTCGTGGGGGGGCGGCGGGGTGCCGGGCTGGCCCTTCATCGCGGCGGCGAAGTCTTCGGTCAGCTTCTTCATCGAGGCGGCGAGCTCGGCGTTGGTTTTTTCCAGGGCAGCGAATTGCTCCTTGGTGACGCCGGCGGCTTCGGACTTGGCGGGATCGGCAGCGGGCGGGGCCTTGGGGTCAGCCGCGGGGGGCTGCTTGGCAGCGAAGGTTTCGGTGAGCTTGGTGACGGCGGCGGTGAGGGCGACTTGGCCTTCTTCGAGTTTCTTGAGCTGTTCGGCAGACATGGCGGGATCCTTGGGGGCTTGGGGTTCTTGGGTTTTGGAGGCAAAGAGAGGAGCGAGGAGGGAGAGGGCTTTTTTAACCAAGCCTTCGTCGGCAGCATCAGGGGCCGCAGCGAAACAGGCGGGATCGACCTCGAGGGCATCGCCGTGCACGGGGCGCTTGCCTTCGGGGATCTTGCTGAAGCGCAGCTCGGTGGTTCCGAGGCTGGCGGGGGTGTCGGTGAGGGCAAGTCCGGAGAGGTACCACTTGCCGGTGCCGGCGAAGTTCGGCTGCAGCTCCATCGAGGTGAAGAGCTTCGATCCTTCCTTGTTCTGGTTCAGCATCGCGGCATTGGGCTGCAGGCGGGCTTCGAGGTGGATCTTGCCGCCAGGAGCGGGAGAAGTGCGGAGTTCGCGAACCGAGCCGAAATTGCCGAAGTAGTGCTCGTAGTTGATGACCGCGGTGTAGTCATCCGGGTTATAGGTAGCGGCGCAGTCCTTGATCTGCTCGTCGGTGATGGTCCGGCCGTCGATGGTCGGGCCGCTGCGGCCGATTTTCACCCAATCGGTGAGGAGTGAAACTTTATCTGCCATGGGGGCCTCTTGAGCTTTGTGTTGATGCCCTGTGGGGCGTGTCTTGTGGCTCCATAATGCAGCGACTTTCAACCGCCCGCAAAGTGTTTTTGTCTCTGGACTTGTGCACGAAAGTGCGCTGCGCTCGGCAGCGCACTTTAGCGCACTTTCAAACCCGGATTTCCGCACCATTGGCGGCAGGAATCGCGATAAAATCGAAGTCAACAAAAGGGATTTCGAAATGACCTACACCGACGAACAGAAAGCCGAGGCCCGCAAGCTCTTCCTGCAGGGCCACAAGCCCACCGAGCTCGAAGAGATTCTGGAGATCAATCGCCGCACGCTTTACACTTGGATCAAAGAGGAGATGTGGGGCGAGGCGCTGAATGAGCAGAGCTCGCTTTATGTGGCGCATCACCGCCTGCAGCTGCTGCTGAATCGCGAGGTCAAAGGCCCGGGAGAGCTCCAGGAGATCGACGCGCTCGTCGGCGTCATCGACCGCCTGGCGAAGATCGAGGCCCGCAGCAAGGCTCCGCCCCCGCTTGCGGAAGGCGCAAGCCCTGCGGGAAGCTCAGATCGCGGCGAGCGCAAAAAGAAGAGCAAGAGCCAGAAGAATGACTTCGGCGGCATCAGTGAAGAAGCCGTCATGGATCACTTCTGGTCCGGCCTGTTTGACTATCAGAAAGAGCTCTGGGCGGTGCGGCGGGAACGGGTTCGCCAGATCCTCAAATCCCGCCAGATCGGCCTGACCTTCTACTTCGCCCGGGAAGCGTTCGCCGATGCTTTGATCAGCGGCCGAAACAAAGTCTTCTTGAGCGCGAGCCGAGCACAAAGCGACATCTTCCGCGAGTACATCAAGGGATATGCTCTCGAATGGTTCGGCGTCGAGATCACCGGCAAGGACAAGATCGAGCTGATCACGCCCAAAGGTGTGGCGACGCTTTACTTCCTGAGCACGAACTCCACCACCTCGCAGGGCTATCACGGCGATGTCTACATCGACGAATATTTCTGGATCCCCGGCTTCGCCAAGCTGAACAAACTGGCCGGCGCCATGGCAGCGCACAAGCACTGGACCAAGACCTATTTCAGCACCCCTTCCGCCAAGAGCCACGCAGCTTATCCGTTCTGGTCCGGTGACGAGTTCAACGAACGCCAGAAGAAGCAGAGCAAGGCCCGCATCCCGATGCTCAGCGACGAAGAGCTGCACCAGGGCGCCCGCTGGTCCGCCGGTGACGGCTGCTGGCGCCGCATCATCAGCCTCATCGACGCCGAGCGCCAGGGCTGCAACCTCTTCGATCAAGAGCAGCTCAAGCTCGAGTATTCCCCCGAGGCCTTCCGCCAGCTCTTCCTCTGCGAATTCATCGACGACAGCGGCTCCGTCTTCCGCTTCGCCGAGCTCGAGACCTGCCTTGCCGACTCCTCCGAGTGGCTAAAAGCCGGCGGCGGCTGGTCCGGCCCGGTGTGGATCGGCTACGATCCAAGTCGCACCATCGACGGCGCAGCCATCGTGGTTCTTGCGCCCCCCGCAAAGACCCGCGGCAAGTTCTTGCTCCTCGAGAAGATCACGCTCTATGGCACCCGATGGGAAGAGCAGGCCGACGTCATCAAATCTCTAACAGAGAAATACCAGGTCGAATACATCGGCATCGACGTCACCGGCCCCGGCTCCGGCGTCTTCGAGATGGTGCAGGCCTTCTTCCCCCGCGCCACCTCGATCAACTATGGCCAGCAATCAAAAACCAACCTCGTGCTGAAGGCGCAAAGCATCATCGGCGAAGGCCGCATCGCTTGGGATTCCTGCCATAGCGACATCGCCGCGGCCTTCATGATGATCAAGCGAGCCGCCACCGGCGGCGGCGGCATGACCTTCTACGCCGAACGCTCCAGCACCACCGGCCACGCCGACGTGGCCTGGGCGATCATGCACGCACTGATCAACGAGGGGTTGACAAGACCCCGCGGCGATGGCGCCAGCGGGGTCCGGGTCAGCTTTGGGGAGGCGGCGTGAGAGCTAGGAAAAACCCAAAGAGGCTCGAAAGGCTAGCATCAGCGAGGGGGACAAAAATCGCGCGTTTTGGAAATTCAGAACAATAAATTATAGGCCACATCGATGTGCCCTTCATCCTTCAGCTGGAAAGCAGCGGAGGATTTTTTTATTTTGCCCAATTGGAAAAGGAGGTAAACATGATTTCCAATGTCTTTGATCTGATCATCGTCGCGTATCTGATCCGCGTCGTCTTCCGTAAATGAGAAAGCAGCCCGCCAGAAATGGCGGGCTGCTCCGTCAGTAAGTCAGGCGGCTCTTCGTTTAGCCAGCCGCTCCCGGGCATATTCGCACCAGTGCGGATCCAGGTCGCAGCCGATGAAGTCGCGGCCGAGCTTCTGGGCGGCGAGGCCGACGGCGCCGGAGCCCAGGAAGGGGTCGAAGACCAGGTCGCCGGAGCGGCTGGCTGTTTCGATCATGAATTCCAGCATGGCTGCGGGTTTCTCGCAAGGATGTTTGCCGGGATAGGGCTGAACGGGCGGGAAGGTCCAGACGTCGGTGTGATGCGGCGATGCCTTGCTCAGGGCGAAGGGACGGCGGCTGCGCTCAGCTTCGGCGGCAAGCTCGGAATGAGCTCGGGATAGAACGGGGCGGAGCTGCTCGACTTCGGCCCGCAGGGAGGCGTGTTCGCGCTTCAGGGCCGCTTTGCCGTTCGCCGCGGCGAAGGCCTGCAGGGCTGCGTAGTTCTCGGCCGAGGGCAAGGCCCACTGAGATTTGCCGAACCAGTGCCCGGCCATGCTGGTGTCGGTGGCCTGGTTCGCATCCTTCGACGCGAGGCCGGCACGGGTCCATTCCTCGACCAGGTAGATGCGCACGGGCTCGCAGCTCTCGCCCACTTTGCGCTGGTGCCGGTTCTTGCTGCCGAAGGGCTCGGCAAAGATGATGGCCTCGGTCTGCGGGAAGAAGCTGCGCAGGTCGGCCTTGCAGCAGCCCATGTGCCGCCCCTGGGGCTTCGCCCAGGTGATGCTCGGCAAGATCTGGAAGTGTTTCGCCACCTCGAGCTCGACCCGGGCACGCATTTGCGGCGAAGCGAAGACGAAGAGGGTGCCGGTGGGCTTGAGGATGCGGCGCCATTCCTGGCAGAGCTCGCCGATCCAGGCAATGAAGGCGTCGGCGTCGCTCCATTGCCGGTCCCAAGCCTCGGCTTTGACGCGGAAATAGGGCGGGTCGGTGAGCAGCAGGTCAACAGAGGCAGCGGGAAGGGATTTCATGAAGGGCAGGCAATCGCCCTGGTGGATTCGCATGGCGTGGTCTCCGGTGTTGGTGGATTCTCCCTTCCCCCGTAATAAATTAGCCTATTTATAAGCTAATCAAGATTTGTTATAAAATAAAAATAGCCGTCAATCGGCGGCTATTAATTGCCCAGAGTAACAATCGCGACTTAAGTTCCCCCTAATGAGCGTCAAAAACCACCAAGGAGCCATAGATGTCCAATCTCAAAACTACCGTTGATCAAGTCATGGGACGAATTGCAGCCGTGAAAGGGCGTGGAGAAGAGACGACCAAGCAAGCTCTTATATTGCCCATCATCACGGCACTTGGGTACGACATTTACAACCCAGATGAAGTCCGGCCCGAATACGGAGCCGACTTCGTGCTGCAAAAACGAAATGGCCAACAAGAAAAAGTTGACTATGCGATCCTGCTGAATGGCGCACCAAGGATTTTCATCGAAGCCAAAGCCCTAGAGGTCTCATTGGACGACCCATCTGCCCCGGGGCAACTCAGCCGCTACTTTAATTCCACTCCAACCGTCACGCTTGGCATTCTGACCAATGGTTTGGAATGGCGATTTTATACGGACTGCACTGCTCCCAACATGATGGATACTCGTCCCTTCCATATCGCGAAGTTTGACAGCCTCGATCAGGGCCTCGAAGTCTTCGATTACTTTATGAAATCAGCCTTCAATCACGAGAGCATCCGGAAGCTGGCCACTGACATTCTGTTCACCGCCAAGATCGCCGAGATCCTCCGCCGGGAGCTTGACTTGCAAGACCGAGATCCGAGCGAAGCCCTGGTTCGCTGGGTCCTGAGCCAAGAAGAGATTCACACGGAAACCAGAGTCACCGCGGCGGTGGTGGAACGCTTCCGCCCGATCGTCAAAAATGGCCTGACAAGCGTCACCCGGAGCATTGTTCGGCGCTCCCTCTCAGCCATGGACAGCGCAGCAGCAGAGCGCGTTGCACCGGCCACCCCGCCACTGGCCGCGCCCATCCCCGCAGCCCTCGATTCACAGCCCGCAGCAGCCGCTCCGGACGTAAGTGGAAGCGGCATCTCCACCACCGAGAACGAACTCAAAGCCTTTGAGTTGTTGAAGCAAGTCTTCGACGCCAACTTCAGCGGCGCCACGGTCTTCGACCCGACGCTGCGCAAGGAAGACAGCGCCCGCCTCGATTACAAGGACACCTCCGCCTATTTCGGCGTCTACATCAACAAGCCGGCTTGGTGGGTTACCCGCGTGATCTGTGAACAAAAGACCAAGTGGATCGGCTTCAATCTTGAGGGAGAGAAGATCGAGAAAGCCAAGGCCTTGATCCCGGCAGGATTCACGCAGCTCGAAGCATCTTCGATGGCCAGTCTCCGCGTTCAGTTTAACAGCGTGGAAGATCTCAAGGCAATGCCGGAGCTGATCAAGTTCGCGTTGGCCGCAACTATTGATTCCTTGAAGCGATAAAACAAAGCCCCGCCAAGACTGGCGGGGCTTGAGTTTATCTAATATGGGATTTCGCGTCCTCTGTTGCAAGTGGCGACGAGCCGAGGATGACTACAACTAGATCTAAGCCACTCCGCCAGCTCCGGCGACTTCTGCGCTGCCCCTTGCCGCAAGGGAATCACTTCAGCCTCTCCACCACAGGTGAGGGCGAAGTTGCTCAGGTAGTCGGCTTGCTTCAGGGCCTTTTCCATCTTCTCACTTCGGGTCAACTGCGCCACCCACTTCTCATTAAACTTTTCGGCTTGCAGAGCAGTCGCATCCCGCTTGAAACGGATCTCCTCGACATAGTGATTTTCGGTCTTCCAAGTCTTCTCGGCCAAGCCGCCTGCGACTCTCACTCGCTCAGCGTGCAAGGCCTCACCGGACGCATTGAGATCAAGAGGGCAGAGGGGGCAGTTGCCGCACTCCTGAACCAGTACGGGGAAGCCACCATGGCTGAGACTGAGGACGACGAAGCCGGGGAGGCCAAAGGGCGTGCAGTCCTCGACATGGATCACGTTGGCATACATTTGGTGCCCGATATAGCTACTGGTCTCGGTATCCCAATCCTGAAGCAAGAGAGTGTCGCCGGCGCGGTAGTCGCGATCATTCCGGCGGATCTCGGAGCGTTTGAGATGCAAAAGCACGTCGCGGAAGTTTTGGGGGTGTGATTTGAGGTGATGGCAGCGCCTGCCCTGTTCGTCGACATGGAGAGCGATAGCGTGGTAGTTCCTGGCGAAGTCCTTGCCAGTGAGATCGAGCTCGGCGCCGGCGGCGTTGTAGTATCCGGGGTTCATGGTGTATCTCCTCAAGACTTGCAGTGAAAAACAGGAAGAGCCTGTGGCCTCTGCCGGATCATTTGAATCGGTGCCGACGGCGGGGGAGCCTTGGCCTTGGAGGCCTGGACGCACTTGGGGCAGACATGGGGGGAGCCGAGGAGAGAGAAGGCCTCTGCCATCTCGGGGATGATGACGTGGCAAAGGTCGCAGAGGACATCGGCAGTGACGCGGATGGGCTCGAAGACGAAGGTGGTGGGGCGTTGGTCAGACATGGTGAGCTCCAGGGTTTGGGTTTGGATGACGACGGGGAAGGCGCAGGGGCAACTGCCTTGATTCTGGGTCAGGTGATGATTGGCTTCGGCGAGGCTGAGATGCTTGCTGAGCTCGGTGCGGATGACGCGAACGGCGCTGCAGCGCTCGCACTTGAGGAGGGCGGAGAGCTCGGATTTCATGCGCCTTGCTCCTCTTGGTGCACCAGGGAGGGGAAGACGCCGTGGGGGACGAGGGCCGCCAGGGTCAGCGGGGTGCTGCAGCGGGGGCAGCGGCGCTCCTGTCGCTCGATCACTTCCCGGCGGGCGTGGGCGGCGGCCAAGGCGGGGTCGTAGCTGAAGAGCTCGGCGTTCATCTGCAGGGATTTGGCGCTGCGAAAGCAGGTGGGGCAGTTGAAGTTGGCGAAGAAGCTGGCGTTCATGCAAAAGTCTCCTTGAGGTTTTTGAGGAAGGCGATGCCGGCGGGGCTGAGGCGGACTTCGTAGCGGCGGGCGTCGATGAGGCTGCGTTCGCAGGTGATCAGCGGGGCCATTTCGCGGCCGAAGGTGCGGCGGAGGACGGGGGCGATGGGGCGGAACTGGCCGGGGCGAAGGGGGCGGGGCACCAGGGCGACGCGGCGCCAGGGGAGGCGCAGGGCGCGGCAGTAGAACTGGGCGGTCTTGGCATCGAGCTGCATCTCTTCGGCAAGCTCGACGATGTTGCGTCCGGGCATGTCGCGGATGGTGAGCAGGGTGCGGAGCATGCCGAGGGTCATGCCTTCGAGCTGGGCGAGGACTTCGAGGTGGATGGGGCTCATGATTATT
>JAYTMY010000300.1:0-4206 GCA_043748535.1 Lentisphaeraceae bacterium
AGTTGGATTCGCCGGTGGCGAGGTAGTTGCCGACGCTGCCCCAGGCTTCGGCACCGCCGGTTCCGGCGCCGATGACGACCCAGCCGGAGGGGCCGGCGAGGTAGAGGGCGGGTGCGACGATGGCCATCTTGGTCTTGGTGTCGAGGCCATCGATGGTTTTTTCATTGAGCGCCAAGCCGAGCTGTCTGGAGCGCAAGCCGTTGAGCGGCAGGCCGAGCTTGGGATGGTAGAGCGAACCGTCGGGCGTGAGGAGGTAATCGTGCTCGACGCGGGCCATGCCGCGGAAGGCGAAGTCGGGGCGGGCAACCAACCGGCTGGCAGCCGGCGCTCCCAGGTCGCGAACGGACGCGTTTGCGGTCTCCGCAAAAAAGATTGCGAAGAGGGCAAAGAGCTGAAACAGGAATCGGGTCATGCGGGAGTTTAGCGCAGGGTCTGGGGATGGCGAGGTGAAGCAGGCCGAAAAAGACTTATGACGACGGCGTCTTTCTAGTATATTGTGAATGAGATTTTTATGAATATGTGACCTTTATAGATCGAATCGGCCCGCTCGTGCGCCAGCGCTGTGGCCGCTTAGCCAGCTGGGACCTGCGGTCATATCGCGCCCAGAGAACAACAGCTTTTGCGTCGTCGCAGGAATTTTTTGGAAGCGGCGCTAGTGTCGCCGGTCAAACCACTGCCGGCGGAATCACCCGCCAGAAGCTCAAACCCTTTAGAGGTCGTACCATGCCGCTTTTCGGCCGCCCCAAATTCGCTTCAGTCACCTACATCAAGAAGCCCTCCAACCTCGCCAGCTCCACCGACATCGCGGCGGAAACGGTTAGCAAGGAGAAGCCCAAGGACACTTGTAAAGGCTGCAACGCATCGACCCCTCAGCATGAGGTCACTGCCAATCTCGGCATTTGCCCGAAATGTGAGTATCACCATCCGATGACGGCGATGCAGCGGATCACCCTGCTTAGCGACGCCAATTCCTTCCGTGAACTCGATGCTAACATGAAGTCGGTCAACCGTCTCGGCTTTGAAGGCTACGATCGCGGCTACCTCGAAAAGGTCAAAGCCACCGGCCACAACGACGCCATCGTCACTGGCCTGTGCAAGCTCGACGGCCAGGATTACGCCATCGGCGTCATGGACTTCCGCTTCATGGGCGCTTCGATGGGCTCGGTCGTCGGGGAAAAACTGACTCGCCTGACGGAAGCTGCCACTAGCCGCAATCTTCCCCTCCTCATCGTCACTGCTTCCGGCGGCGCCCGGATGCAGGAAGGTTGCTTGTCGCTGATGCAGATGGCCAAGACTTCCGGCGCCCTAGCGCGTCACAGCTTGGCCGGCCTGCCGGTCTTCATCCTCTTGACCAACCCGACTTACGGCGGCGTCACCGCTTCGTTCGCCTCGCTCGGCGACATCATCCTAGCCGAACCGAAAGCCCTCATTGGCTTTGCCGGTGCCCGCGTCATCCAGACCACTATCAAAGCGGAACTGCCGCCCGACTTCCAGACCGCTGAGTTCCTCGAGAAACGCGGCTTGGTCGACCGGATCATCCACCGCAAGGGCCTGCGTCGCGAGCTTTCTCTGCTCTTCTCTTACTTCAAGCCAGGTATCGAAGCTCGCAGCTGATCGCTTGCTCGATGTCTTCCGAACGCCGCGCTCCACCGGAGCGCGGCGTTTGCTGTCTGGTTTCGCTGTAGGCACGGCTCTTGCAATAGGCTTCAGCGAACTGAAGGATTTTTCATGTCTGAGCCTCATTCCAATCCTCTCGATGACACCTGGATCGCCACTTCAGGCGGCCCCCTTTGTCAGCTCATCGAGGGTCGCCGCCGCTGGGCCGAAGATCCCGATGACGCTCTTAAGGATCTCTCTACAAATGAAGGTCTTGAGGTAAAATTTATCCTCTCGACGCCGCTTCGTCACGAGGCCATCGTCGAATTGCGCCGTCGACACCCCGAGGCCATCCTCGTCCAAGCAGAAACGCAGCGTCAAAGATATGCGCTCCGTCCCGCCAGCGCTTTTTTCACCAGTCGAGAGGAATGTAAAAACTGGCTTCGGAAAAATTTTCCGCAATATTTATCTCCCGACTCGGTTCTCTGTGTCCTGCCGCCTCGCCTCCGGCGGCTTGATCCCGAGTGCGCATTGATTCTTGAAGGGGGTCTTCTCGACGCCTGCAAGGAAACTGCCACGCTGACAGTCCATGCCGCCCTCAAAAACTGGCATCGCTCCCTCAATCAGCTTTTTAACCTCAGTTCGATCAGCCCCTTGTCGCAACTGCCGGATCTGCGTCAACGCGACTGCGTCATCGTCGGGGCCGGGCCCTCTCTCGCCTTCAATGCCAAGGGCCTGAAAAACCGCGGCAACGCTTTTGTCATCTGCTGTGACGGTGCTCTCGCCGCGTTGCTCCAGGCGGGCGTCCGTCCTGACGCCGTCGCAAGTCTTGATGACTCCCTCCTTACCTGGCGTTTTGCCGCTGCCGCCGGGAATGCCGCCAAAAATATTCCCTTGATCGCTTCAAGCGCCGCCAATCACATCCTCCTGCGTCATTGGGATGGCCCCGTCATCCTGGCTGGCACCTGGCCGGAATGGCATGCCTGCCCACCTGGAGCCGCACAGGTGCCTACCGGTCTCTGCGTCGGTCACTACGCCCTCGCTCTTGCCCTCGCCTGCGGTGCCGCCCGGGTCATCCTCGCCGGTTTCGATCTGGCCTACCGTGACGGCGTCTTCCATGCCCCGGGCATGGCCGTCCCTTACTTCCATGATCGCAGCCCACCCGATGAATGCCAGGTCCTTGACTGGGATGGCCGCAACCTGCGCACCGATCGCAGCATGCTGATGTATCTCCGCGGCTTCGAGGACATGTTCCAAGCCAACCCGCAAAGTGAATTTATCGACGCCACCGAAGGCGGCGCCCGCAAAGCTGGCTGCCAACGCCTCAGCTTGGCCGAAGCCTTGGCGCCGGTGCTTCACCGTCCTGCGATTGAATGGCAACCCATCGACTGTCGCGTGCCGCCGTCGGCCGCCTTGCCAGCCCAGGTCCTGCAAGAATGGCGCCAACAGCCACCGGCCACCCTCCTGCAAGCCTTCGCCGTCAATCCCGACGAAGACGATCTCAGCTTCGTCAAATCTCTCTGTCGCCAGATCGCCTCACCGGTCGCCGGTCAGGCTTGGCTTCTGCTCGCGGCACCGGAACAGCTCCCTGAACTCCGCCAAATCGCCGCCAGCCTCAAGATGGAGATCGGCATCGAACTCGATCCCCGCGACTCACTTCCCAAGCTGGCAGCTGCTTTGATTCATCACCCTTGCTGGGGGATTCTCGCCACTGTCGATAGCTGCCCGCCCGACCTGGCGGCCATTTTTCGCCTTCCTTTACGGGAGTGGGCTCCCGCGGCGCCGCCTCAGGAAGCTCAGCGGCATCGTTGGATTCCCGGCTACGGAATGATCTGCCGCCCCTTGCATGAAAAGGCTTGGCGGCAACATATTGGCTTGGACATGTCTGTTACTGCATGGGAGCGCCCGTCATGAACACCGAACTGGACATCCGCGACCGCCTGAGCAGCGTCACCAGTGAAGAACTGTGCCGCGAATTACGCTCGACGCGCCGCCGTCTCGGCGAATTCATCCGCCAACAGCAACAGATGCTGAGCATTGCCCTGACCCATGAAGAATTGGTCCGCATTCCCGCTCAAAATCAGGACACCCAGCAGAATCGAGTCGATTCGGTGGCCCAGGAAGTCCGGGCTGCCGCAATCCACTCGCCAAGCGCGAAAGCTCCAAGCCAAATCGCGGAAGTCCCCCTGCCAGCCAAGCCGATTGAGCTTAGCGCCGAGGAAATCGCCCGTTTGGACAGCGAAGCCTTGTCCCGAGCATTCGTCAGCAATGACGAAATTTCCTACATGGTCAATTTGGAGAAAACCAGAAATCATGATTTCTCCATCACCCCGGCACCTCCCGCCTCCTCGACTCTGCCGGCAAGTCGCAGCTCCTTGACCTTGGACCTCACAGAAATCGATCAATATCAACGCCAAAATCTCCCCAAAACAGCAAGCGCAGCTGAGCCCGTCGCGATTGATCAAAGCGACATCGATAAACTCCTCGCCCAAGCCATGGCTCCGGCCAAAGCTCCGGAACCCGTCGCGATTGATCAAAGCGACATCGATAAACTCCTCGCCCAAGCCATGGCCCCGGCAAAAACTCCGGAACCTGTCGCGATTGATCAAA
>JAYTMY010000301.1:0-2899 GCA_043748535.1 Lentisphaeraceae bacterium
CCTGCCGGCCAACATCAAGACGCGTCTCGGCGTCCGCGACATGATGGAGGAGATCCGCAGTACCGGCGGCATCACCTCCGGCCCGCCGCCTTTCAGCCCACGCGACCGCGAACAGTTCGCCAACGCCGTCGATCGCTTTTTGACTCGGATGAAGAAAGGCTGAGCTGTCGCGATTTGCGACAAATGCAGCCGTCCTGCAAGTGTCTCAAGGCTTTCGAGCTGAAGGCACAATAACTGCGAAGCTTCCCCCCTTGGATGAAATCAACCGAGGGGACGGCGATGGACGACGACATTCTACAGGGCTTCAAAGAAGAGTCGCTGGAGCATTTGAGCACGGTCGAAAATGATCTCCTCCTGCTCGAGGAACAAGGGATGAATGCCGAGGTGATCAATCGGCTTTTCCGCTCTTTTCACACGGTCAAAGGCGGCGCCGGATTCTTCCAACTCGATGACATCCGGCAATTGGCCCACGAAGCAGAGGGCCTGCTCGACCAATTGCGCGCTTTGACCCTGGATTTGACCCATGAAATCGTCCAGGTTTTGCTGCAGGCCTGCGACGGCTTGAAGTGCCTCCTGCAAGATCAGTCTTTGAGCCCCGAGCAGATTGCAGCATCGGTCCGCGCCTTGTCGGAATGCAGCTCGCCCGGTTCCGGCCCGATCGCGGCCAAGCAGATGGCTCGCACCTCCGGCTTCCATTTCTCGGATTCGCTCTATCCGGCGTTTAATCCTGGCTTGCATCTCTACCATTTGCATTTTCCGCCCGCGGAAGAAGCCAAGGTTTTGAAAGCGCTTTCCGGGCTCGGCGATGTGATCACTAAGGAATCGGCAGACGGACTCCTGCATGTCCTTTTCTCCTCGGTGCTAGAGCCGGATCTGGCCAGCGCCTGCCTTGGCCTTGAGGCGGATCAGGTCACCCATCTCAGCTTGAAAGCAGATGTCGCCCCGCCTCCTTCACTGCTCCATAAAGCTTCTGCAGCGCCAAGCAGCGTCAAGGCGATGGATAAGACCGTCCATGGACTGAATAAGACAGCGACATCGACGGCCTTGCCCGCTAACGCCAGCCATGCCCCTGCCAAACAAGACAACATCCGCGTTCCGGTGAAAACTCTCGATATCTTGATGTCGCTTGCCGGTGAGCTGGTGTTGGCGCGTAACCAGTTGATCCAGGTGGGCGCGGAATTCTCCGGCTTGCGCGAGATCAATCAGCAGATCGATCTGGTCACCACCAAATTGCAAGAATCGGTGATGCGCACCCGGATGCAGCCGGTCGGCGGCGTCTTCAACAAGTTCCAGCGGGTGGTTCGCGATATCAGTCAGCAGCTCGGCAAAGAAGTCGAGCTGGTGATTTCCGGCAGCGAAGTCGAGATCGACAAGTCGGTGGTCGAGAGCATCGGCGACCCCTTGACTCATATGATCCGCAATTCCCTCGATCACGGCGTCGAGACGCCGGAACAGCGCCTCAGCGCCGGCAAGCCACGGCAGGGGCGGATCCAGCTCCGCGCCCTGCAGGAATCAGGGCACATCATCATCGTCATCGAAGACGACGGACGCGGCATGGATGCGGAAAAGATCGGCGCCAAAGCCCTGGAAAAAGGCATCGTCAAAGCTGAGAAATTGGCCCAGATGAGCTCTCAAGAAATCCTCTCCTTCATCTTCCACCCCGGTTTTTCGACAGCGGAAACCGTCACTTCCATCTCCGGGCGCGGCGTCGGCATGGATGTCGTCCTCAGCACCCTGAAAAGCCTCAATGGCACGGTCTCGGTCAACTCGACTCTCGGCCAGGGATCGTCGATTCGTATGCAGCTCCCCCTGACCTTGTCGATCATGCCCAGTCTGCTGATCTCCTGCGGCCGGCGGCCCTTCGCCATCCCGCAAGCCAACTTGATTCGCATCGTCCGTTTCAATTCCGCTCAAAAAGCTGCGTCCTGCCGGAGCGTCGGCGGACGCCAAGTGGTCAGTGTCGGCACTCAGCTCATCTCCTTGGTCAAACTCAGCGACACCTTGCACCTCGACATCGAGGCGAGCGAAGATTGCCTGATGGTCATCGTCAGCAGCGACGGCAAATCTTATGCCCTGCAGGTCGACCAGATTCTCGATGCCGTCGAGATCGTCGTCAAACCCTTCGGCCGCCACCTGAAAAAACTGGCTGCCTATGGTGGCGTGACGGTTCTCGGCGATGGCCAACTGGCGCCGATTCTCAACATCCCCGGCATTGCCGACTTGCAGGGTTTGGTCTTCGACGACAACCAGGCGAGCGCGAAGCTCGAAGAAAGCGTCAAAACGCGTTTTTCCTACCTCCTCTTGCGCGCCGGTGATGAGATCCTGGCCTTGCCGATGAGACGGGTGAAACGGGTACTCCGCCGCCACCGCGATGATGTGAAAAGGATCGCCGGGCGCCCCTGCATCGAGTACCTCGGCAAACCCTTGCCTTGTCTCGAAGCCGCCGACATTCCCTTGTTGTTGCCGCGGACCGATTCGGAGCAGATCAACTTCATCGTCTTGTCGCACCGGGTCCACGACATCGCCTTCGCCGCTTGGGAAATTCTCGACAACATCGAGACCGAAGCCCTGCTGGATCCCGATGTCCATCGCCGCCCCGGCATCGCCGGTTCCTTCCTTCATGAAGGCGTCATCGTGCAAGTGCTCAATCCCGACACCTTGACCGCCGCCACCCACCCCGAATGGCAGGCAAGCTTGCTGGAGATCGCCAAATGAATGACACCGACGCCATCGTCTTCTTCCGCAGCGGCGAACTGCTCCTGGCATTGCCCTGCACGGAGACTCGCGAGATCCGCCGCCAAACCACCGGGCTCATCCCCTTGCCCCTCAGCCCCGAGGGCGTCGCCGGGATTCTGAATCTACGCGGCTCCGTGATCACGGTCCTCAGCCTCGACTTTCT
>JAYTMY010000302.1:0-15975 GCA_043748535.1 Lentisphaeraceae bacterium
CAAAGATGGCTCGCTCTACTGGGTCAGCAGCACCATCGTCCCCTTCCTCAATGCGGAAGGCCGCCCTTACCAGTACGTCGCCATCCGCACCGACATCACCGAGAGGAAACGGACGGAAGAGAGTCTGCACAATTCGCTGCTCTCAGTCAAAAACCTCGAAATGGCCCTCGATGAACACGCCCTGGTGTCCATCGCCGACCCCCAGGGCAAGATCATCTTCGCCAACGACAAGTTCTGCGCCGTCTCCCAATACAGCCGGGAGGAACTCCTCGGCGCCGACCACCGCATCGTCAACTCCCACCACCACCCGCCAGAATTTTTCCGCCAGCTGTGGGCGTCGCTCAGCGCCGGCAAGACCTGGAAAGGCGACATCTGCAACCGCGCCAAGGACGGCTCACTCTACTGGGTCAGCAGCACTATCGTCCCCTTCCTCAATGCCGAAGGTCGACCCTACCAGTACGTCGCCATCCGCAAAGACATCACCGAACGCAAGCTGATCGAGCAGAAGCTCGAAGCCGCCCTGACCGCCAAGAGCGACTTCCTAGCCACCATGAGCCACGAGATCCGGACGCCGATGAATGGCGTCATTGGCATGGCCGGCATCTTGGTCAAGACCCGCCTCGACCCAGATCAGCGGGAGTGTGCCGAAACCATCCGCTCCTGCGGCGAAAGCCTCCTCACCTTGATCAACGACATCCTCGACTACTCGAAAATCGAAGCCGGCAAACTCGAACTCGAGCAGACCCAGTTCTCGATGCAGATGCTGCTCGATGAAATGCTCGCTCTCTTCTCCGACAGCGCCGAGAAAAAGGGGCTCACACTCAATTATTCAGTTCCCCACAGCCTGCCCAGCCAACTCGTCGGCGACCCCGTCCGAGTCCGCCAGATCCTGATCAATCTCGTCGGCAACGCCCTGAAATTCACCGAGCGCGGCGGCATCGAAGTCCGCATCGGCATCGACGAAATCTGCAACAGCCGCGCCAGCCTCGACATCGCCGTCATTGACACTGGCCTGGGCATGAGCCCGGAGCAGGTGCAGCGGATCGGGCAAGCCTTCGTCCAAGCCGACTCCTCGACCACCCGCCGCTACGGCGGCACCGGCCTCGGCCTGTCGATCAGCAAGCACCTGATCGCCGCCATGAACGGCGAATTGCAGATTAGCTCCAAGCCCGGCGTCGGTTCGACCTTCCAGGTGAAACTCTCCCTGCCGGTCGGCGTCGACGCCGACGACATCTATCACACTCTCGCCGGCAAGCGTATCTGCGCCGCGATTGCCGATTCACCTTTGCGCCTGCAGGTGAGCCAGCTGGCGCAGCGCTGGAACCTGCAATTCCGCTGCTTTGCCGATGCTCTGTCGCTGATGCAAGCCCTGCGCACCCCGGAGGAGAAGACGGACCTCATCTTTGTCGATCAGCATCTGCCCGGCATCGACGGCCCGATGCTCTGCTCCCTCATCCAACGCGATCCTGCCTTGAGCCGCTTGCCCCTGATCTACAGCTGCGACGAAGGCCATCAGGACAATCCAGACATCAAGGCCGCCGTGGTCCTGCGCCGCCAAGCGCTCCGCCCCGGCGTCCTGCTCGAAGGCCTCGGCCGGATTTTCCGGCCCGCCGCTGAGACCAAGCTCAAGACCGCGATCAACCCGATTTCTCGCCTCGGTCGCATCTTGGTGGCCGAAGACAACGCCGTCAACCAGCGGGTCATCCGCCGCTTCTTGGAAAGCTTCGCCGACAACATTGACATGGCCGTCAACGGCCAGGAAGCGCTGCAGCTCTTCAGGAGCAACCGCTACGACTGCATCTTCATGGACTGCCAGATGCCGGAGATGGACGGATTTGACGCGACTCGTATGATTCGCATCCTCGAGCACAAGACGCAAACGCCGCCGGTGATCATCGTCGCCCTCACCGCCAACGCCTTGAGCGGCGACCGCGAACGCTGCCTCGCCGCCGGGATGAGCGAATACCTCAGCAAACCCCTGCGCTTTGATGATCTGAAAGCCTTCTTCGCACGGGTCTTCCCTGGTGGAGGCAGCGTCAGCCCGGATAGACTCGATCAATTCTTCGCCGCTGAGGACATTCGCGAAATCCGCGTCCTAGCTCTTGAGACCTTCGAGTCCGAAAGCCTGAAAGCTTCGGAAGCCTTTAGCGGGCAGAATTACAAATGGCTCGGCCAGGCGGCCCACAACATTAAATCCGTCGCCGCCACCTTCAACTTCGACCGTCTCGCCGAAGTCTCACAATCCCTGGACGCTGCCGCCCGAGCAGGCGATCAGACTGGGATCGCCGAGATCTTCCCGCTCTGGCACGCCAGCCTGGGCGAAGCCATCGCGGAGCTGAAGAGCTGACCCTCGCCAAAACACAGAAAACGCCGCCGCGATGTGATCGCGGCGGCGTTGTTTACGCTCGTCCCTGGATCAGGGAGCGGCAGGTGCCGGAGCCGGGACAGGCGCACCGGGCAGAGGCGGCAAGTTCAAGGCGCCGGGGACTTTCACCGGAGCCTTGGCCTTGCACAGCTTTTCCAGCTTCGGCCGGACGCTGTCAAAGCTGTCGCCGGGGATGACGTAGTACCAGTCAGCGAAGCGGCGGTTCTGCGCTTCGGCCTTCTCCTTGGCTTCCTTCACATCGCGCTCCCAGATCAACTTGGCGTTTTTCGCCGTCTCCCAAGTGGCGAAGGCCGCGTCGTAAGCGGTCTTCTCTTCCGGCTTGGCGCCTTCCGCGAGTTTCTTCGGCTCTTCTGGCACAGCGGGCGCCGGGAAGAGACTGTCGTTGAAGGCGCAGTTGACGAAGAGATAGCGGTTGGCCGAGCCTTGCGGCTTGACCTCCTTGCCGTCTTTGTCCTTGGCCAGGGCGGCGGCGCTGCCAGCGTCCGAGGGGTCGCCGTAGAAGACTGCGCCGAAGCGCAGGGTGTAGGTGACGCCTTTGCTGGTGGCGACGGTGAACTCGCCTTCGTTGGACATCAGGCCCTGCTCGGTGACGAAGAAGCCGCGGCTCTGCAGATCGCCCGCTTCTGCTTGACTGAGACCGCCCTTTTCACCCTTGAGGATGGCAGCCAGTTTTGCCGGCTTGGGGCGGACGCTGACCAGGCGGAGCTGGGTCAGAGCTTGACTCACAGCGTCGACGGCGGTGGAGTCGATCTCCATGCCTTCCGGCGCCGTAATGCCAGCGCCGAATTTCCAGGCTTGATCTTGATGCTCGAGGCGGTAGCCGCCCTTCGATTTGATCGCGCCGGAGTCAATCGAGTAGTCGCGCAACTCCATCGCCTGCAGGTCGCCTTGGCCGATCTTCAGCAGATCGGTGTCGACCCAGTCGCCGAAGTTGGTGGAGACCTGGGCATCGGTCTTGACGGCGTAGGTTTTCGACTCGCCGGTGACGCGTACATAACGCCAACCGGGGCGGTTCTCGAGTTCCTTGCCGAAGATGTAGCTGGCAAGCTTGGCGCCACGGCCGTCTTTGAGGGTGAATTGAATGCCGCGGCCGCTGATGGTCTTGGCATTGAGGTCGGCGGGATCGACGACACCGAGCTCGACGAAGTCACCGGGGCGGTCGGAACGGATTTCGTTCTTGACCAGGCCGACGACTTGTGAGGCGGCGGTCTTCAGGCGTTCCTTGGCATCGGCCGGGTAGCCGTAGTGGCTGGGGAGCGACCAGCGGCCGTCTTTGAGCTCGACTTTGAAGTTCTTGAACTGGCCGCTCTTCTCATCGAAGCTGACCACTTCCAAGCTGCTCGCGGCAGTCGGATCTTTGAACTCGGCGAAGAAGGGCTGGCCGAGGTCGGAGAAGGCCGCGGTTTCACCCTGGCTGGGGTTGAGGAAGACGGCGGCGGCGAGGGCACTGCCAGCGAGGGCGGCAAAGCACAGGGTTTTGAGGGATTCGCTCATGATCAGTTGACTCCGCGAAGACGGTTGGCG
The DNA here is from genome assembly GCA_043748535.1 of Lentisphaeraceae bacterium. Lineage (GTDB taxonomy): Bacteria > Verrucomicrobiota > Lentisphaeria > Lentisphaerales > Lentisphaeraceae > CAMCSH01. Next base: position 3,911 of record JAYTMY010000302.1, read on the forward strand.
GGGGCGCCGCTGGATTCGCGGCGACGACGGGAAATGAGAATGAAGAGGCCGAAAATCACCGGCACCAGGGGCGGCAGGACGGCGGCGGCAAGACGGACTCGGGTGCGACGGTCTTCCATCACGGTCTCGACATCAGCGCGGGATTTTTCGACCCGCGCGGCGGCGGCCATTTCGATGTCGACGCGGCGCATCTCGAGGAGGCGCTGCTGGTAGGACTGGGTCTGCTCCAGTTGCATCTGTTTCTCTTCGTCTTTCAGGTCCTTGCGGGTGCTGACTGCGGTGACCGCATCATCGAGCTGTTTCTGGGCTTCGGCGATGGCCTTCATGGTCTCGCCTTCGGATTGCAGGCGGATGCCGTCGAGGGCTTTTTCCTGATCCTTGCGGCGCGCTTCGAACCAGGCGAGATTGCGCTGCTTCGGCCGCTTCTTACGGAGGTCGAGGAAGGATTCATCGCCGGCGAGGGAGTCGATGGCATTGAAGAAGAAGGCGAAGTTATCGAAGTCCAGCTCGCGGTTTTCGGCGCGCATCTGGAAGATCGGGTCGGCCATGAAGTCGAGGTCGGCGATGACGACGCAATCGACGGCTTTTCCTTGATCGCCCGAGCCAGTGAGGCGGGCGGCGAAGCAGGGGGCTTCCGAAGTGGCGGCGCGGCGGACGCGCTCGCCCGGTTGCTTCATCCGGGGCTGCCCCATCATGGCGCCTTCCATCAGTTCGCTGCAAGGGGTCAAAGTCATGACCCCGCCGCCGGCATTGAGCAGGGGCTCGAACTTCATTTTGGAGCCTTCAGCCAGCTTCAGGCTGCCAGGGTAGAAGAGCACCATTTCCTGCAAGGAGGAACTGATCTTCGGAGTTTCGGCGAAGCTGTTGAAGTCTTCACCGCGACCGAGGAAGAGGTATTCCGGCGGCAGTTGTTTGAACTGCGGGTGCGGATTCCAGGTGTTGCCGGCGACGAGATCTTTGTGGACGGTCATGCCGATCTTGCGGAAGAAGGCTTCGATGTCGCCTTTCGGGGCGGGCGGCTGGCCGCGGGGATCGGGCATGTCGGCCATGAAGGGCGACAGCTTCATTTGCAGAACGCTCAAGGGGTCTTGCAAAAGCAGGCTGCGGCCGCCGCCGAGGATGTGGCTGGCGAGGCGGTCGAGCTCGGGCTGGCCGAGGGTCGAAGGCTGGACCACGAGGAGGACATCGAGATCGGCCGGGTAGGGCGAGGCGGGATCGACTTCCATAACCTGGTATTGCTTGTCGAGTTCGCTCGCCATCTGCCAGGCGGGGGTGCTCTGGAAGGTCTGGTAGTTCATGCCGCCGCGGATATTGGCTTCGGTGCGAAGCAGACCGAGCTTCTTGCGTTCGGTGACCGAAGCGGTGCGGATCGAGTGGGCCAGCTCATACTCGAGCGGCAGGGCCGGACCGACGAAGGGAATGACCCGTTGCTGCGCGCCGGAGGAGATGGCGACGCCAAGGAAGACCTGGCTGAGATTGACCGCGCCGCTGCTGGCATCTTGGATCGAGCGGGCTTCGATGCTGAAGCGGTCCTTGGCCTCTTTCGCCGCCGGAGTGTTCACTTCGGTGTCGACAATGCGAACCTGAACCTTGCCCTTGCTCATCGCCTGCATTTCGCGCAGGGTGGAGAGGAGCTGTTCACGCACCGGGGCGACCATGCCGGGCACCTTGGGCGAGACAAAGGCCTCGACCAGGACGGGGCGTTTCAGATCCCCCAGGAGATCGTGGGTCACCGGCGACAGCGAGTGGATCTTCTCGGCGCTGAGGTCGAGGCGGGCGGGGAATTTGCGCAAGATGGCGCCGACAGCCGCGAGGGCGAGGAAGACGAAGGCGACGCGCAGGGCGTAGTGCAGGCCGAGGCCGGCCGAGGCGGCATTGCCGTTAGCCCAGTGGCGACGCGCCAGCAAAATGCGGGCGACGTAGAGCATCAAGGCGGCGCAGCCGAGGAAGCCGAGCAGGGCCTTGAGCGACAAGACGCCCGAGCTGACTTCCTGGAAGAGCGGCGACAAGCCGGAATCGCGGCCAAAGCCGCTGCGGTCGAGGAAGGCCGCCAGCGAGGGGATGGAGCCGGCGGCAGTGGCGAGATAGCCGGTGCTCAGCAAGGCGCCGTTGATGGCGACGCCGAGGATGAAGGCGACCGTCGCATTGCTGCTCAGGATCGAGGCGACCAGGCCGGCGGCGATCATCGCGGCGCCAAGCAGGAAGTAGCCGAGGAAGGAAGCGAAGATCAGGCCCGGATCGGGACTGCCGACGAAGCCGAGAACCGGCAGGATCAAGGCGGAGAAGAGGAGCGCGACCCCAAGCGTGGCGAGCAAGCCGAGGTATTTGCCGAGGACGACGTCGCCGTCGCGAGCCGGCAGGGTGAGGAGATATTCCTCCGTGCCTTGGCGTTTCTCTTCCGCCCAGGCGTGCATGGTCAGCACCGGAACGAAGAAGAGCAGCAGCATCGGCATGGCGCGGTTCAGCGGCGCCAGATCGGCGATGTTGTCGAGGAAGAATCGGCCGTCACCCCAGAACTGCGCGAAGGCGCAGGCCGCAGTGAAAAGCGTGGTGAAGACATAGGCCGCCGGACTGGTGAAGAAGGCGCCCACCTGACGGCGGAAGAGGGCGGCGATGACGCGGGTTTGGGACATTTTTGAGCTCAGTAAAGAGGTTAAGTGGTAAAGAAGTAAAGGTGAAGCCTTAGGCCTTGGCGGCGGTCAGCTGATGGAAGACCTCGTCGAGGTTCGGGCCTTTGGCCTTGAGCTCTTGCACGGAGCCGTCGAAGACGAGGCGGCCGGCGTTGACCAGCAGGACGCGGGAGGCCATGGCTTCGACTTCTTGGAGGATGTGGGTGGAGAGCAGGATGGTCTTGGTCTTGGCCAACCGAGCGATGAGCTCGCGGACGCTGCGGATCTGATTTGGATCGAGGCCGGAGGTCGGCTCGTCGAGGATCAGCACTTCCGGATCGTGGAGGAGCGCCTGGGCCATGCCGACGCGCTGGCGGAAGCCCTTCGACAACTTGCCGCAGGGCTTGTGCAGGACTTCTTCGAGGTGGCAAGAGTCGACGACGCGGTCAATCGCTTCCTGAACCTTGTCGAGCCCGCGGATATCGGCGGCGAAACGCAGCGATTCCAGCGGCGTCATGTCGAGGTAGAGCGGGCCGTTTTCGGGCAGGTAGCCGAGGCGGCTGGCGCCGGCGATCCGGTCGTTCTGCATGTCGTGCCCGGCGATGCGGCTGGCGCCTGCCGAGGGGGCGAGGAAGCCGGTGAGCAGCTTCATCGTCGTCGACTTGCCAGCGCCGTTGGGGCCGAGGAAGGCCGCCACTTGGCCACGCGGTATGCTGAAGCTGATCTGCTCCACCGCCGTGAACTGGCCGTAGTATTTGCTGAGCCCTTCGGCTCGGATCATTTCTTCACTCATGTTCTTCTATGCTCCTGTTGGGAAAAGTACGGACGCATCTTATCCGGGCTCGCCAGTCCGGCAAACCCCCGTCCAAGTGTTTAAGGACGATTGACAAAGAAACTTGTTGCATGGGTCAAGATGAATTTTCGGTCAGAAGTCGCCCTCGATTCTCAAGTTTTTCCAAACTCGTAAGGATCGAACAGCAAAAAAGATTTGGCATTCGGGGACAAGAGGGAGTATGATGTGGAAGCTGACTTGTGAAATTGAAACTGAACTGGAGAATGAACATGATGCTGCACACATCGCTCATATTTGGGAATCCCCTTTTGGCGCAATCTGGCTCCGGCTGGGGCTATGATATGTTTAAGCTCTTCGGAATCGTTGTTGTAGTCGGCTTGGGCAGTCTTTTTGTCCTGTGGTTGGTTTACGCGGCATTATTCGGTTATCGCAAGGTCCAGCAAGGCTCGGCCATCATCCGCACAGGCCGAGGCGGGTCAATGGTAAGCTTCGACGGCATTTCAGTGACTCCCTTGATGCACCGCATGGAAGTGATGGACATCTCGGTCAAACGGGTAGAGATTTCCCGCCACGGCGCCAGCGGACTCATCTGCAAAGACAACATCCGGGCCGACATCAAGGTCGCTTTCTTCGTTCGAGTCAACAACACCCAAGAAGATGTCCTCAAGGTCGCCGGCATGATCGGCGTCGAGCGCGCTTCCGACCATCAGGCCCTGATGCACCTCTTTGAAGCCAAATTCTCGGAAGCGCTGAAAACCGCCGGCAAGGCCTTCGATTTCGAAGATCTCTACACCAAGCGTCTTGAGTTCAAGGAACAGATTAAGCAATTGATCGGCACCGACCTCAACGGCTACCACCTCGAAGACGCCGCCATCGACGAACTCGAACAGACTCCGAAAAACCTGCACAACCCCGACAACGTCCTCGACGTCCAGGGTCTCGACAAGATCACCCGCATCACCCAAGAGCGGAAGATCACCATCAACGAGAAAGAGCGCGAACAGGAAAAGGCGATCACCCGCCAGAACGTCGACGCCCGCGAAAAAATCCTCGACATGGAGCGCGAATTGGCCAACGCCGAAGCGACCCAGCGCAAAGAGATCGACAGCCTGCGCGCCCGCACCGAAGCCGAGACCCACAAGGTCCAGCAGGAAGAACGCCTGCGCGCCGAACAGGCCCGCATCAACACCGATGAACAACTCGCCATCGCCGAAGAAAACAAGAAGCGCCAGATCATCGTCGCCGAAAAATCGAAAGAGAAGACCGAAGCGGTCGAAACCGAACGGGTCGAGAAGGACCGCGCCCTCGAAGCCACCGAGCGCGAGCGCGTCGTCACCCTCGCCCAGATCGAGCGCGACAAACAGGTCGAGATCGAGCGCAAGACCATCCAGGAAGTCATCCGCGAACGCGTCGCCGTCGAGCGCACCGTCGCCGAGCAGGAAGAGAAGATCAAAGACACCCGCGTCTTCGCCGAGCTCGACCGCCGCAAGGCCGACGCCACCAAGACCGCCGAAGCCGCTGGTGACGCCATCTTGATCACCGAGTCCCGCAAAGCCGAAGCCAGCAAGAAATCCGCCGAGCTCAATGCCGAGCGCGATTACACCGTCGGTGTCCGTCAGGCCGAAGGCGACAAGAAGCGCGCCGAGCTGTACTCCGAAAAAGCTCTCGTTGAAGCGGAAACAGCGAAAAAAGCCAGCGCTCTGCACGCCGAAGGCATGAAGTCGAAAGCCGAAGGCGACGCCGCCATGCAGGCCGCCCCCGGCATTGCCGACGCCCGCGCCAAATCGGCCCTCGCCGAAGCCTTCGAGAAACAAGGCAAGGCCGAAGCCAGCGTCCAGCTCGCCATGGCCGAGTCCGCCCTCAAACAAGGCACCGCCGAAGCCGACGTCTACCGCCTCAAGGCCCAGGCCGAAGCCCAAGGCCGCCTCGCCAACGCCGAAGCCACCCAGAAACAGGGTGCCGCCGAAGCCGACGTCAGCCGCCTCAAGTACGAAGCCGAAACCAAGTTCATCCACGACAAAGCCGAAGCGATGAAAAAGCTCGACGGCGTCGGACGCGACCACGAAGAATTCAAGCTTCGCCTCGCCAAGGAACAAGCGGTCGAACTGGCCCAGATCACGGTCCAGGCCGACATCGCCGCCGCTCAATCCGAAGTCCTCAAGGCCGGCCTCGCCTCCGCCAAGATCGACATCGTCGGTGGCGACACGATCTTCTTCGACAAGCTCATGTCCTCGGTCATCAAGGCCCGCGAAATCGACTCCCTCGTCGGCCGCTCCAAGACCCTCACCCAGGTCAAGGACACCTTCTTCGACGGCCAGGGCAATGGCGACTTCAAAGCCAACCTGCGCGGCTTCGTCGACAAGTTCGGGGTCAGCGCCGAGGAGCTCAAAAGCCTCAGCACCACCCGCCTCCTTAACAAGCTCGCCGGCCAGGCCCAAGGTGGCGACAAGGATCTGATCAACCAAGCCATTGCCGCCGTCCAGTCCCTCGGGCTCGGCGACAGCAAGGCGGGAGACCTGCTGAAGTAAGTGCCTCCAGGTTGATTTGATCCTGTTTCAGAATAGGGCCTATAGAATCTATAGGTCCTATTTTTCTTCTCCGAGCTACCGGGGGGTCAGGACGGTTCAGGCCACCGGGGGTTCGCGTCCACCGGGGGTTCAAAACCCCCGGCTACCATCCTCCGATCGCTCCGCGATGAACGCAAAAACGAGAAGCCTTCATGAATCACAAGCCCCTCCCCGCTTATACACGACTGACACCTGAGCTTCGCCGTCGACTGCTCTTGCGTCCGGCGCAAGAATCCCTCGGCCCTCTGGCTTGGTGGTTCAGCGGGCTTTTGAGCTTTGGCTGGATCTGGGTCGCGGGTTCACTCAGCACTTATTTCATCGAAGTGGGCTTCCTCCTTCATCGTCCGGCGGTTTTGCCCTGCATGCCGAATAGTGATCTAGCCGGGTGGATCGGCTTTGTCGGAACGGGGCTGCCGCTGCTGATGTTCGGCCTGGATCGACTGCAGGTTTTAGCACCAGCTCTCCAGCGTCCCTGGCCGCATTGGCGACGCTTGCAAGTGGCGTTTGTCAGAAGCTTGCCTTTGCTGAGCTTCTTGTGGATGATGGTTTTTTTGCTGCAGCTTCGATCCCATCATCGGCTTCCCGGCGATGGAAACTGGCTCCTGATTGCACTGAACACCGGCGCAGGCGTTTACACCCTGCATCTCTGGCGACATCTGATCTGCAAGCCTATGTCTCTGCAGGGAGTTCTGGTTCAAATGAAATCCAGAATGACTAAAAAAGTCCTGTTGATCATGCTGTGTATATTTATCGTCTACTGCGTGCTCATTGCAGCGTTTATCCTCTATGCCCTGAACAAGGCCAAAGTCCCATGCTGAAAACCCTCGCCATCGCCAACTACCGCTCGCTCCGCGATGTCCGTCTCGCGCTCGGTCCGCTGAACCTGATCACCGGGGCCAACGGCTGCGGCAAGTCGAGCGTCTATCGCTCCTTCCAGTTGCTCGCCAGCGCCGGACGCGGCGGCATCATTCCGGGATTGGCCCGTGAAGGCGGCATCGAGTCGACCCTCTGGGCCGGCTCTGAACAAGGAGCGCTGCGGCAGTTGCGGCAAGGAAAACCGGTGACCGCCACCGTGCGGAGTGAACCGATCAACCTGCGCCTGGGTTTCGCCACGGAAGACTTCGGTTATCAGATCGATCTCGGTCATCCGCCATCATCACCCCCTTTGAATTCGCCATTTGATTTGGATCCGGCGATCAAATGCGAAGCCATCTGGCATGGCCCGACCTTGCGACCTGGCACCCTTCTGGCGGAGCGCCGCGGCCCGCTTCTGCGTAGCCGCGACAAGGCCGGAACCTGGTGCATTGTTCATCAGGATCTGCCGGCATATGAGAGTCTTTTTGAGGCCCTCAGCGACCCGCGTTCTTCGCCCGAGGTCTTCCTGCTGCGCGAACGCCTGCGCAACTGGCGCTTCTATGATCATTTCCGCTCCGATGCCGAGGCTCCCGCTAGGCGAGCCCAGATCGGCACGCGCAGCTTTGTCCTCGATCACGACGGCGCCAATCTCGCGGCGACGCTGCAGACGATCCGGGAACTCGGCCAGCCCGGTCTGCTGGAGCGAGCGGTGGCCGACGCCTTTCCGGGGGCGGAATTGGAGACCAGTAGTTCCCATATCCAGATGCGGCAGCTCGGCCTCTTGCGCCCCCTCGCCGCTTCCGAGCTGTCCGATGGCACCTTGCGCTATCTCCTGCTCTGCGCCGCTCTGCTCAGCATCCGCGCCCCTGAATTGCTGGTCCTCAACGAACCGGAGAACAGCCTGCACCCCGATCTCCTGCCCGCCCTCGGCCGCCTCATCCGTCAGGCCGCCGAGCGCACTCAGGTGCTGGTGGTGTCGCACTCCTTGCCTTTGATCGAAGCTCTGAACCGCGATCCCCGCTGCCAGCATCATCCCCTCGAAAAAAACGGCGGCGAAACCCAAATCACCGGGCAGGATCCACTGATCAATCGCCCCTCCTGGCAATGGATGCAGCGATGAAGAGCTGGTGGTGTAAAACCCCCGGAGGTCTTTTATTTGCCCCGAACCACGCCAAATCGCGCCGCCTCTTCGGGGCTCAAAGCCTTCTCGTCGCTGAGCACGATTTTCGACAGGGATCCGGCGGGATCTTCGAGGGTCACTTGATGGATCGAGACGCCTCCTTCGACGAGGATGCGGCGAAGGCCTTTGGCCATTTCGGCGTCCTTCGGCAAGAGCTCCAGGGTCCAGGCGTCGGCCTTGCCGCCGGCTTTGACGGTGAATTGTTTTTCGAGCTCTTTCAGGTCGGCGGCGAAGAGGGCGGCGAAGGTGCCGGCAAAGGCCGCCAGCATCGGCTGGTCGCTGGCTTTGATCTCGCTGCGGCGATTGCGGGAATCGCGCTGCACCAGGGACTTTGCGTTGATCGCAACCGACGAAGCAAAGGGTTTTTCCTGTTGCCACAAAAGGCCATCCTGACGCGAGATCAGAAGGCGTCCAGAGGAACGCAGGGGACGGCTCAAAGCGGGCAGATTTTTTTCTTGAGAGAAGCTGGCGGACCAATCGGCCTTGCCGGCGAAGCGCTGACGCAAGCTCGCCACCAGCTCAGGCGCGGGAGCTTCTTGAGGAGCCGGGGTCGGCTCGGCGGCAAGCATGGCTAGAGCGGCGAATAGCGCGATCATCGGCGATCTCCCTGATTTTACTCAGCTTCAGGAACAACTCGATCGGGACGATCGAGCCACATTGAGCACTTACAAGCCTTGCTTGATGTGCGGGAGGAGGCGGTCACGGAAGGATTGCGGCGAGACGAAGAGCATTTCGCCGCTGGCGGCGTCGACGGCGACTTGTACGGTGGTGCCCTTGCACAGGCGCAGGCCCTTGGGGTCGCGCAGCTCATAACGCACTTTGACGCGGTTTTCCCACTCGATCAGCTCGGCGCTGCAGACCAGCTTCATGCCGTAGCGGGCAGGGTAGGAGAAGCGCAGTTGACAGTCGACGACGGGCCAGATGTGGCCGCAATCCTTCATGTCCTGGAAGTCGTAATTGACGCCGCGGAAGAGGACGTTGCGGGCGGCTTCGAAGTAGCGCAGGTAGTTGCCGTGCCAGACGACGCCCATGGGGTCGCATTCGTGGAAGGCAACTTCGATGTCGGCGGTGGCGCGGAGGAAGACGGGAGTCATGGATCAGTTTTTCCGTGTGGTATTGCGACGCGGCGGTTTCATTGGGGTTCCAGCGGCCAGTCGCCGGCGAGGACGGCGTGGCTGAGGGAGCGGAGTTCATTTTCCAGTTCGCGATCCTCGCCGAGGAAGGCGGCGTGGCGGCGGACGGCGGCAAAGGCCTGTTGGCCGCGTTCCGACAAGGCGCCGAGGGCGAGCTGGCCGCGGCGTTGGCGGATCTCGACACCTTGCGCCGAAGCCAGGAGGCAGGCGGCGGCGTTCTGCGAACAGAGCTCGGCGATGCGCAGGGCGTCGCGAGCGGCGATGGTACCCATGCTCACCTTGTCCTGATTGTGGCACTCGGTGGAGCGTGACAGGATGCTGGCGGGCAGGGTCAGGCGGGCGGCTTCGGCGCACCAGGCGGTGGTGGCGATGCTGACCGCTTTGAGTCCGTGGTTGATCGGGGCGCGTTCGCCTTCGGCGCCAGAGAGGTTGGCGGGCAGGCCGTGCGAGGCATGGCGGTCGGTGAGCAGGGCCATCTGGCGGTCGAGCAGGTCGGCGATGCCGGCGAGCTGCGACTTCAGGCTGTCGGCGACATAGGCGACATGGCCGCCGTAGAAGTGGCCGCCATGGAGAAGCTGGCCGTCATCGGGGTCGATGAGAGGGTTGTCGTTGGCGGAATTGAGCTCGATGACGAGCATCGATTCGAGGTGCGGCAGGGCGTCGAGAAGGACCCCGACGACATGCGGGGCGCAACGCAGCGAATAGCGGTCTTGCAGACGGTTTTCGCCGCACACCAGGGCGGTGCCGAGGTGGGAGCGGATGGCGCCGGCGGCGCGGGCCAGACCCGGGTGCGGCTTGGCGCTCATCAGGCGTTCGGAGTGGTGGCCGGGATTGCCGCGGATGGCTTCGATAGCGAGGGCGGTGGCGGCACAGGTGGCGCCGCAGATCGCTTCGGCGCGACGCAGGGCGAGGGCGGCGATCGCGGTCATGACGCTGGTGCCGTTCATCAAGGCCAGGCCTTCTTTCGGCTGCAGGACGAGCGGGCGCAAGCCGGCGCGGGCCAAGGCGTCCGATGCGGGTTCGAAGCCGGAGCCCTCGGCGGTCCAGACTTGGCGGCGAGCACAAAGTACGGCGGCGACATAGGAAAGGGGAGTGAGGTCGCCACTGGCCCCGACCGAGCCTTCGCGGGGGATGCGCGGCAGGATGTCGCGATTGATCAATTCGGCGAGGAGATGCACTAGTTCCGGCCTGACGGCGGACCAGCCGCGGCTGACGGAGGCGAGGCGGGCGGCGAGGATGGCGCGGGTCTCTTCGCGGGAGAAGGGTTCGCCGAGGCCGCAGCCGTGGAAGCTGACCAGTTGGCCGGGGAGTTCGGCGACGAGATAGGCGGGGATGCCGACGCTGCACGAATCGCCGTAGCCGGTAGTGACGCCATAGATGACGCCGGTTTCATCCCAACGGCGACGCAGGGCATCGGCGCCGAGTTCGAGACGGGCCTTGAGATCGGGCGACGAGGTGTCGATCCGCAGTTTTCCGGCGGCGGCTTGAACCAGATGGTCCAGGGTCCAATCCTCGTGCCCGAGACGCATGATCAGGACTTCCCTTGCGCCTTTTTGGCGGGTGCTGCTTTGGCGGCGGGCGCGGCAGTCTTGGGCGCGGCTTGGCCTTTGTAGGCGAGGATGGCGGCAGCGACGATCTCGTCGAAATCGAGATCGGTTTCCGCTTGCAGGTGCAGAAGGTGTTGGCTGCTGGTCTCGTCCAGCTCGATATCAATGCGCATGGATATAGCTTCTCCGTTGAGTGGGGGGAATATGCTGCCGCGACCTTTGACGGCAAGTGCGGCGGCGGGAATTGTCGGAGAGGTGAAGAGCTTTAGGTGTTAGGATTGAGCTGGCCTGCCGTCCGTGATTTGCTGGTGCGAAGCTTCATATCGTTCTTGCGCTTTGCGCAGAACGAGCGGTCCCTCACGAAAAATTCACACACTCGGACATTGCGTAACGGGGCTTTCCCGAGATATTAGCGCCCCGTTTCGCTCCCTAGGCGGAGCACGGAATTCCCCGCGTACACGAGACCTTGCCTGGAGATGCCGATGAGCCCGAACCCTGCCAAACACCCTGCCGACGCCAACGGCGGAGACTGGAACCCTGATCACTACTACAACGTCTCCCGTTGGGGTGATGGCTTCTTTACCATCAATGACAAAGGCAACCTCTGCGTCACGCCGGAACGTCGCGACAACGGCCCGACCATCGACATCTCGGAAGTGATCGAAGAAATGATCGCCCAGAAGATCGAGTTCCCCGCCGTCATCCGTTTCCAGGACATCCTCCGGGCCCAGGTGAAAAACCTCAACAAAGCCTTCCGCACCGCCATCGAGGACAACAACTACCGCGGTCGTTACTGCGGCGTTTTCCCGATCAAAGTCAACCAGATGCGCGAAGTGGTAGAGGAAGTCGTCGACGCCGGATCGCCCTACGACTACGGTCTCGAAGCCGGCTCCAAGCCCGAGCTCCTCACCGTCCTCGCCTACAACACCAATCGCAATTCCCTCACCGTCTTGAACGGCTACAAGGACCGCGACTTCATGCGCCTCGCCCTGCTCGCCATCAAGCTCGGCCGCAAGTGCATCCTGGTGATCGAGAACTACTCCGAAGTCGCCCAGATTATCGCCATTTCGAAAGAGATGGGGATCAAGCCGATGATTGGCCTGCGCGCCAAATTGGCGATCCAGTCGAAAGGCAAATGGGCCTCGTCTTCCGGCGACCGCGCCAAGTTCGGGCTCACCTTGCCCGAAATCGTCTCAGCCGTGCGCACTTTCGGCGAAGCCGATCTCTCCGATTGCATCAAGCTTCTCCACTTCCACATCGGCTCGCAGATCTCCGACATCGCGGTGGTCAAACAGGCCGTCTCAGAAGGCGCCCGCATCTACGCCAAGCTCCACAAGATGGGCTGCAAACTGGAATACTTCGACGCCGGCGGCGGCCTCGC
>JAYTMY010000303.1:0-2320 GCA_043748535.1 Lentisphaeraceae bacterium
CTCCCAAGGGAGCAAGGAACAAGGAGGCGGCGCCAGGGGGCTGGCGCGCTCCCAGGGGAGCAAGGAACAAGGAGGCGGCGCCAGGGGGCTGGCGCGCTCCCAGGGGGAGCAAGGCTCAGTGCTGATCCTTGCCGGTGAAGCCCAGGCTTTTGTTGAGCCATTCGTCGGATTTCAGGACTGATTCGCGTTGGAGTTCGCCGAAGCGGGTGGAGATGAACTGGGCGAAAGAGGCAAGGATTCCGGCGCCGGGGAGCCAGAGGCGGGAGCCGAGGGGGCGGCAGAGGAAGGCGAGGATTTTGGCGAGACGAGGCGTCTGAGCGGTGAAGATCGGATCTTCGAGGCAGATGATGCTGATGGCGCTGCCGGGGTCGCCTTGGCGCGAGGCGCGACCCTGCAGCTGGCGGTCGACGCGGGCGGTGGTGAAGCGTTCGCTGGAGATGACATGGAGGCCGCCGGCGGCCTTGGCGACGGGGTCGAGCTTGATGTCGGTGCCGCGGCCGGCCATGTTGGTGGCGACAGTGATGGCGGCGCCGAGGCCGGCACGGGAGACGATGGCGGCTTCTTCAGCGTGGTAGCGGGCGTTGAGGACGGTGTGTTCGAGACCGCGTTCCTTGAGCAGGAGGCTGATGGCTTCACTTTCAGCGATGGATCCGGTGCCGATGAGGACGGGGCGGCCGAGGGCGTGGGTGGCGGCACAATCCGCGAGGATCGCCTGCAGCTTGTCGTCGCGACGGCGGAAGAAGAGCTGTCCCCCTTGTTGACGCAGGCAGGGGCGGTTGGTCGGGATGCGGACATAAGGGAGCTGATAGAAGCGGAAGAACTCGGCTCGGGCTTCGGCGGCGGTGCCGGTCATGCCGGAAAGGCGGTGATAGAGGCGGAAGAAGCGTTGGAAGGAGATGCGGGCGAAGGTTTCCTTGGGCGGGTTCACCTTGACGCCTTCCTTGGCCTCTACGGCTTGGTGCAGGCCGGCGCGCCAGAAGCGGTCGGGCATGAGGCGGCCGGTGGATTCGTCGACGATGACAATTTTGCCGTCGTCGATGATGTATTGCTTGTCGAGAATGAAGAAATGCCGGGCGACGAGAGCTTGGGTGATGAATTCCTCGCGGCGGACGGCGCTGTCCCAGAGTCCGGTCAGGCCGGCTTTGGCACAGAGCTCATTCATCAGCTCGCGGCCGACGTCTTTGAGCTCGATGCGGCGGAGTTTTTCATCGACATCGTAATCGCGGCCGGCGTCGATGGAGCGGGCGATGTCGAAGGCCTGAGCGAAGGCAGCGAGTTCTTCCTTCGAGTTTGACTCGCCGGAGATGAGCAGGGGCGTGCCGCCGTCGTCGATCATCACCGAGTCAGCTTCGTCGACGATGGCGCAGGCGAGGCCGCGCTGCATCGGCACCGGGGCTTGCGCCTGGCCGCTGAGGCTGGCGAGGAGGGCGGCGGTGCTGGTTTCGAGGCCTTTGGCGGCGAGGGTGTCGCGCAAGAAGTCGGCGGCGGCGTCTTTGTTGGTCAGATAGGTGACATCGCAGGCGTAGGCGTGGCGGCGCTCGTCGTCTTTGCTGTTGTCGGCGAGGCCGGCGACGCTGACCTGGCAGAATTCGTAGAGCGGCCGCATTTCTTCGCAGTCGCGGGTGGCGAGGTAGTTGTTGGAGGTCATGACATGGCAGCCGCGGCCGCGCCAGCCGGCGGGGATGGCGGCGAGGCAGGCGGTGAGGGTTTTGCCTTCGCCGGTGGCGAGTTCGGCGATCAGCCCCGATTCGAGGGCGAGACCGGCGGCGACTTGGACGGGATAATGCTTCATTCCCAGGCAACGGCCGCTGGCTTCGCGGATGAGGGCGAAGGCTTCGTCGAGCTCTTCCCGGGATTCGCGGCCGAGGCGGAAGATCAGGCGTAGTTCACCGAGGCGGGTCTTGAGAGAGGCATCGTCCAAAGCCGCTGCGGGGGCGTCCCAGCGGGCGATCAGGGTATTGGCCCGCGACATCAGCCGGCTTTGTCGGGGCACCAGACGGAGGGCCTGACCGCAGCCCCAGTCATAGGCGGCGTCGAGGCCTTTCGGCAGCGGCTTGGTGTGGCGGAAGCCAGCGTGGGGGCGAAGAGGTGAGGAAAGCATGGGAGTTTAAAGTTTAAGGTTTAAGGTTTAAGGTTTAAGGTTTGAGGTTTAAGGTTTAAGGTTGGAGCTCAAGTTTGTAGTCCCGGCTTCAGCCGGCTGGTGCTCCTGTTCCTGTTTTTGAGCTCAAGTTTGTAGTCCCGGCTTCAGCCGGCTGCTGCTCCTGTTCCTGCGTCCGTCATTTTAGCTCAAGAACCGGCTGAAGCCGGGACTACAAACCAT
>JAYTMY010000304.1:0-12744 GCA_043748535.1 Lentisphaeraceae bacterium
CCCCAAAACCATTCGTCTGACCTCGGTCCGCAAGGCCAAAAACGCTGTCAAGGAGATTGCCTAATGGATGATAGCATGTGCAGAATAGTGTATAGAAACTCTCATGCTTCCTGTGGATGAGAACGAAAATGACTACTCTCAAGAATGGAATCTGCTGCAGGAGAACTGTCCCACCTGGCCAGGCTTCCATCCGGATCGGCGCAGTGAAAAATGGCGGCGTTACCTGCGGTTGATTTCCAAGAACATCGATCGGGATCTAAAAGCACTTGAACAGGAACTCGATAATGAGAAGCCTGAGAATCAAAATCCCCGGAGTCTTCCCTCATGAACCCCTTACTCCCCTCCCCCGGCCTTTACCGTCACTACAAAGGCCCTTTGTACACCGTTATCGACTGCGCTCGCCACTCAGAAACCGAAGAGTGGTTTGTCGTCTATCGCACCGAATACGGCGAGCGCGGCTTATGGATCCGGCCGCTGGCGATGTTCACCGAGGAAGTGCTTTGCGAGGGCCGCAAAGTGCCGCGCTTCGCCAAGGTCGATTAACTGAGAATCCTTTCAATCTTTTTTAGGTTGAACATTTATTCATTGATTTTGTTGTAGTTATATTGAATTTTAAATCATGGATTCAGAAGATGAGCGCCAGCTTAGCGTCGGAATCCAGGCGGAAGACTCGCGGGAATCAAAAACCGCCGCCCCCATCTCGGGTGCGGCGGTTTTCGACTTTCGCCGAAGCTTATTTCGCTTTGATGATGAGCTCGTCCACCTGGGCGTCGACCAGGATGGTCTGGCCGGGCTGGATGTCGCCGGACATCAGGCGGCGGGCGACCTGGGTTTCGAGCTGACGCTGCAACCAGCGACGCAGGGGGCGGGCACCGTAGGCGGGGTCGTAACCCTGGACCGCGATGAAGTCGCGGGCGGCGGGGGTGATCTCGAGGCCGACGTCCTGTTCCTTCAGGCGGCTGCGGAGTTCTTGCACCATCAGGTCGACGATGCGGGTGATCTCACTCAGGTTGAGCTGCTTGAAGAGCACGGTTTCGTCGATGCGGTTGAGGAACTCGGGACGGAAGTGCTTGCGCAGTTCGCCCATCACCTGGTCACGCACCGCTTGCGGCAGGGCGCCGTCCTTGCCGGTGTGAGCGGCGAGAAGGTGGTGCGAGCCGATGTTCGAGGTCATGATGACGACGGTGTTTTTGAAGCTGACGGTGCGGCCTTGCGAGTCGGTCAGGCGGCCGTCGTCGAGCAGTTGCAGGAGGATGTTGAAGACATCGGGGTGGGCCTTCTCTATCTCGTCGAAGAGAACCACGGCGTAGGGCTTGCGGCGGACTGCCTCGGTGAGCTGGCCGCCGTCCTCGTGGCCGACGTAGCCGGGAGGGGCGCCGACGAGGCGGGAGACGGCGTGTTTCTCCATGTATTCGCTCATGTCGATGCGGATCAGGTCTTCCGAGTCGAAGAGCGACAGGGCCAATGCTTTGGCGAGCTCGGTCTTGCCGACGCCGGTAGGGCCGAGGAAGAGGAAGCTGCCGATTGGGCGCGACGGGTCCTTGATGCCGGCACGGGCCCGGATGATGGCGTCGGCGACGGCTTGCACCGCTTCATCCTGGCCGATCACCCGTTCGTGCAGGGTGACATCGAGCTTGAGCAGTTTCTTGCGTTCGCCTTCGACGAGGCGGGACACCGGGATGCCGGTCCAGCGGGCGACGACCTTGGCGATCTCCTCTTCGTTGACCACTTCCTTGACCAGTGAATGGCCGTCTTTGTTCTTGCCTTCGGCGGCGAGGATTTCCTTCTCGAGGCGAGGGATGTCGCCGTAGCGCAGCTCGGCGGCGCGGCCGAGATTGCCGTCGCGTTCGGCCTTGTCGCATTGCAGGCGGGCGATTTCGAGTTTTTCACGGAGAGACTGGATGCCGCCGACGGCTTTTTTCTCGGACTCCCACTGAGCTCGCAGGGCGCCGGCTTTCTCCTTGGCGTCGGCAAGCTCCTTGCGCAGGTCGGTGAGGCGCAGCTTCGAGGCGGCGTCGGTCTCTTTCTTCAGGGCAGCCTCTTCGATTTCGAGGCGCATTTGTTTGCGGGAAACTTCGTCGAGCTCGGCCGGCATCGAGTCGATCTCGGTGCGGATCGAGGCGCAGGCTTCATCCATCAGGTCGATCGCCTTATCGGGGAGGAAGCGATCGGAGATATAGCGGTCGGAGAGGACAGCTGAGGCGACCAGGGCGGCATCCTGGATCTTGACCCCGTGGTGCACTTCGAAGCGTTCCTTCAGGCCGCGCAGAATGGAGATGGCGTCTTCGACCGAGGGGGCGTCGACCATCACCGGCTGGAAACGACGTTCGAGAGCGGCGTCTTTTTCGATGTATTTGCGGTGTTCGTCGAGAGTGGTGGCGCCGATGCAGTGCAGTTCGCCGCGGGCGAGCATGGGCTTGAGCATGTTGCCGGCATCGGAGCTGCCTTCGGTTTTGCCGGCGCCGACGATGGTGTGGATTTCGTCGATGAAGAGGATGATCTGGCCTTCGGCCTGCTTGATCTCGTTGAGCACGGCTTTCAGGCGCTCTTCGAAGTCGCCGCGGTACTTGGCGCCGGCCATCAGGGCGGTCATGTCGAGGGAGAAGATGGTTTTGTCCTTGAGGCCTTCGGGGACGTCGCCGCGGACGATGCGCTGGGCCAAACCTTCGACGATGGCAGTCTTGCCGACGCCGGGCTCACCGATGAGGACCGGGTTGTTCTTGGTTTTGCGCGACAGGATGCGGATGACGCCGCGGATTTCGGCATCGCGGCCGATCACCGGATCGAGCTTGCCGGCCTTGGCCAGTTCGACCAAGTCCTGGCCGTATTTGCTCAGGGCTTCATAGGTCGCCTCGGGGTTGCGCGAGGTGACTTTTTGCGTACCCCGCAAGAGCTTGGTGGCCTTGAGGATGGCATCGCGGCCGAGGCCGGCTTCCTTGAGGAGGCGGGCGCTGTCGCCGCGGCCTTCGTCTGCGAGAGCGAGGAGGAGGTGTTCAGCGGAGGCGAACTCATCCTTCATCGCCTCGGCTTCTTTTTGCGCCTTGCGCAAGATGGCGCCGAGACGTTGGGAGAGGAGGACTTGATTCGGGGCGACGCCGAGGCGGCCGCGACTGTTCAAGAGCGACTCGACCTGGGATTTCAATTGGGCAGGGCTGGCGCCGGCCTTTTCGATCAGGCGGGCGGCGAGCGAGGGCTCCTGGCTGAGCAGAGTGAGCAGGAGGTGCTCGGGTTCGAGTTCCTGGTGTTGGAGCTTGAGGGCGAGCTCCTGGGCGTCGTGCAGGGCGGCTTGCGATTTTTCGGTGAATTTACTGAGATCCATGGCTTGGCTCCTAGGCTTGGGTTTGGTGATCCCCTGCAACTGAGCAGGCTAGCGACACGGTCCAAGATCACTGCCGTAAGTTCATGCCGAATTGCGACTTGCGCAAATCTAGGTTAAGAATCCAAGGCTTGTTCCAGGGCGGGCTGTCACCGCAAACGGGCGATCTGGCACAAGGAGAGACGGAATGGCACGGGGATTTTTGACAGCAAATGAAATGAACAGCAAGTCCTTCACCACAGAGGCACAGAGGGCACAGAGAGAAAGAACGATCTAACTCTGTGTCCTCTGTGCCTCTGTGGTGAATTATCGGGCTTTGCTTAGCAGCTCAGCTGGCAGGTACATCTGAATGAAAAGATTGACCCGATTGACTTCGGTGAAATCAATCGGGTCGAAAAGATCAGGTTTCGAGGGTCTCAGCCGCCGTAGAAGAAGTCGCCTTCGTGGTCGGAGCCGGGGGCGCGACCTTGGGGGCCTTTATCCTGGTGGCGGCGGCCGGGGACGAAGTCGTCGCGGACTTCGCGGGTGGGGCGGCGGGGGGGCTTGGGGCCGGCCTTGGCGAGTTTCTGCAGTTGCTTGACTTCGCCGCCGGTGAGGGGGCGCCAAGCGCCGGCGGGGAGGCGGGCGAGGCGGATGCCGGCGACGCTGATGCGGCGGAGCGAACGGACGCGCAGGCCGAGGGCTTCGCAGATGTTGCGGATCTCGCGGTTCTTGCCTTCGGTGAGGGTGAAGTTGAGGACGGCGCCATCGCCGGTTTCGCGCTTGATGCTGACCGATTCGACGCGGTAGTTTTCGCCGAAGGCGCGGATGCCGTTTTCTTCGATGTCATCGAGCACATGCGGGTTGACGTCGCCGCGGACGAGAACGCGATATTGCTTGACGATTTCAAAGCTCGGGTGGGTCAGGATCTGGGCCAGTTCGCCGTCGTTGGTGACGAGGATGAGACCTTCAGAGTCTTTGTCGAGGCGGCCGACGGTGAAGAGGTGGTGGCGGACGGGGAGGAGGTCGAGAACGATGTCTTCGGCCTGGCCGTCTTTCTTGTTGGTGCAGACATAGCCCTTGGGCTTATGGACGGCGTAGTAGAGCTTTTCGACGACCTTGAGGACGCGGTCGCGGTAGGTCACTTCATCGGTTTCGGGATCGATGGGGACGGCGAGATCTTTGTGGATACGGTTGTTGACCTTGACTTTTCCGTCGAGGATGAGTTGTTCGGCAGCGCGGCGGCTGGCGATGCCACAACGGGCGAGATAAGCGGCGAGACGCATGAAGACTCCTTGGCGATTTTGCTGGCGCAATGTACAGCGCAAGTCGAGTTTGCATCGCCCTGCCAAGGAGATTGCCGCGCGGCTGAAAACCGTTCATTTTTTAACGGCGATCAGATCCGGCTTGGCGAGGAGAACGGAGAAAAGGCTTCGCCACGGATCGATGCAATGGCATTCCGAGACTTTTTGCGAAGCGGCGAGGGCATCTTTGGCGGCGGCGCTGTCGCCGTTGCGGAGGGCTTTGACGCCTTTGCCGAGTTCCCAGACGCCGCAGCTGTGTTTATCGCTGCTGTCGGGGCAGGGCAGGCCATCGAGACCGGCGAAGGCGGATTTGGCCAAGGTGGCGTCTTGGGGTGGGCGGGCGTCCCCCATCAAGTGGAGGAAGAAGCTGGCGATGGGCTGCTCATTGCCTCCGAGCTGCTTGACAAGGGCTTTGGCTTCTGCGGTTTTACCGGAGGCGAGGAGAAGAAGGGCGCGGTTCAAGGACGCTTCCTGAAGGAGCGTGAGAATGGGGCTGGCATCGATTTGTTTTTCGATACAGAGGCGGACGAGACGGGCGAGGAGGCCATGTTTTTCGGTGACGCCAGTGAAGTCAAAACCCTTCATCCATTTGGCGAGGGGCTCGGTAGCGACTGGGATCTTGTTGGCTTCGAGTCGATCGAAGAACCATTCGGCGAGGTCTGGATTGGCGAGATTCGCGAGGCCGGCGTCGAGGGCGGCGGGCTGGGATTCGGGCGGCGAGACGAGGATTTTCTCAAGGAGAAGAGGCAGGCAGTGCGGGGCGGTTTTGAGGGCGGATTCGAGGTAGCTGAGGGCCTTCGGGTCGCGCTTGAGGGAGGCGTTGAGGTAGAGGTTATACGCGTCGATGGCTTCTGCCGGTGTGGCCTTCATTTGATCGGCGAAGGCTTGCCACTTGTTCTGGCCGTTGCGGCCGAACATTCGGGCGCGAGCGATCAATTCCGATTGCATGCCGGCGAAGCGGAGGTCATCGTTGTAGGAGGGCAGGAGATAGCTGACTTGGCGTTTGATCTGAGGGTCGCCGTCGGCCACCAGGGCGATGAGGACATTGCTGAAATCACTGCGGCTGTTGAACTGATTGAATTGATTGAACTGATTGAATTGATTGCCGTTTTGATTGCGCAAGGCCTTGGCGGCGGCCGAAACGTCATCGACCTTGCCATCGGAGATCTCGGCGGCGAGTTTCTGCCAGGGAACCACGCTGAGCTCGCCACCATTCAAGCGACGGGCTTCCTTGGCCAGACCGGCGTCGCCGAGGGCGATGAGGATCTGGGAGAAGAGCTGTTCTTCGCCGAGGAAGTTATCCACGGGGATGGCGGCGGCCGCGATGGCCTGGTCTGCCTTTTTACTGGCCAGCAGGAAGGGCAGTGTCGCGGCCTGTTTACTGAGGCGCGCGGAGCCGTTTTTGAGGAGAGTCAGAAGTTCGGGTTTCGCCGCGATGAGTTGGGCGATTTCGTGGCTGAAGAGGGAATCTTTAGCGTCGAGCTGCATCGGCACGGCGGCGAGATCCAGTTCGCTGAGGAGACGCAGGTAGGCGATTTCATTTTGCAGGGGGAAGCTCGGCTGACGCAGCTGCAGGAGTTTCAGGCAGGCCTGTTTCTGTTCCGGCTTGGCGAGGGCCCAGGTTTGCAGGGTCTTGACATCACGGAGAAGAGGATCGATCAGGCCGGCGACTTTCTGGGCTCGGCTGAAGGCGCCTTCCGTGGCCGCGTAATGGGGGCCGAACTGCCGCTGCGTAATTTCCTTACCCTCTTCATCGGCTAGAAATTCGGCGCTGAGATAATCGAGAACCAAGGGAAGGGCTGCGGGACCTTGGCTTTTCACCACGGCATTCCAGGCGTCCTGGTTGAAATGCTTTTCACGGACGGAAGCGATGAAATCGCTGAGGCCGGGGATTTCCACCGGGCCGACTTTGGCTTCAATCTCGGTCCAAATGGTGCTGCAGGCGGCTGCGACTTCCGGATCGGCGTGTTTCATGCCGGCTTTGACCGCGTCGCGAGCAAAAAACCCGAGCTCGATGAGGCGGCGTTTGGCGTCGCGCCGCTGCTTGGCACTGCCTTGTTCAATGTCATGGATCAGGCTTTGCGCTTCCTCTTGTTTCTGCTTGTCCGGGGCGGCACCGGGATTTTGCAGCAGGGCGAAAATCGGAATCAAGCTGAGAATCGACATGGCGTGAACCTTGAGGTTGAAGAAGCTAGGTGATTGGAGGACAAGGAAGTGCCGGAAGTGCAAGAATACAAGAAAAGCAGTCAGCTCTTGTGACGGGAAGATCCCATTTGTTGTGGCGCGCCGGCCTGCTTCGGGCTAGATTGACGGGATAAACCGCGAGACCCCCGTGATGAAAACCTTGCCGAAACTGCTGATTGTCGACGACGAAAAAAACACCCGCGAGGGACTGGCTCGGAGTTTTCGCCACGATTGGGAAGTGATGACGGCGGAAAATGCCGAAGCCGCCCTGCGTCTGCTGCGCAGCGAAAATGCCGATGTCATCCTCTCTGATCTGCGGATGCCCGGCTTGGATGGCCTGGCTTTCCTGGAACGCTTGCGGGCCGACGGGAATGCGGCGCCTCCCTGCGTCATCATGACCGCCTATGCTGACTTGAAAACTGGCATTGCGGCGATGAAGGCCGGCGCTTGGGATTTCATCACCAAGCCGTTGAATCTCGATGCGGTCGAAGAGGTGCTCAAGTCGGCCCTGAAAGCCAGTCGCCAGCGGCAGCCGGCGGCCGTGGTCGTGGCCAAGAGCGCGGCAGAAGCGGTGATCATCGATGCTAATCCCTCTCCCGGCAAACCCCGCTCCATTGCGGTCGCGGTGAAAGTTCCGGCGGCCAATGGCACGATCGAGGGCCTGCCGGGAATGCTCGGAGTTTCCTCTGTGATGCTTGAGGTTTTTGAACTGGTGCGGCGGGTCGCGCCAGCGCGCTCGACGGTGCTGGTCAGCGGCGAAAGCGGCACCGGTAAGGAAGGGGTGGCACGCGCCCTTCATGCCTTGTCGGACCGAGCTGCAGCGCCTTTTGTCGCGGTGCATTGCGCCGCCCTGAACGCCAATCTGCTGGAATCCGAACTCTTCGGTCACGAAAAAGGCGCCTTCACCTCGGCCACCGGTCGCCGTGCCGGGCGTTTTGAAGCGGCCGATGGAGGCACCGTTTTTCTCGATGAAATCGGCGAGATCGATGCCTCGACCCAAGTCAAGCTTCTGCGGGTGCTGGAGACCCGGGCCTTCGAACGGGTGGGAGGCTCGGAAACCTTGCGCGTCGACGTCCGCATCGTAGCGGCGACCAATCGCGATTTGAAGCGGATGGTGGAGGAGGGGAAGTTCCGGGAGGATCTCTATTACCGGCTCGACGTCATTCGTATTCATCTGCCACCGCTGCGTGAGCGTCCGGATGACATTTCTGCCTTGTTGGCGGCGGCGTTGGGCGCGGCTTGCGTGGAAAACCGACGTGAAATTCGCGGTTTCACCGCCGGCGCTTTGGCTCTTCTGGTCCGCCACCCGTGGCCGGGCAATGTCCGCGAACTTCGCAATGTCGTCGAAGGCAGTGTGGTGCGGTGTCGTGGCGAGCTGATTGATGTCGGCGATTTACCGGCCGGTTTTGGCGAAGCCCCGCGTCCATCTTTAGTGGCCCCGGCGTCGCCGAAGAGTGACCGCAGTCTCGATGTCAGCGTCCATGAACGCAACCTCATCCTTGAAGCCTTGCGCCGCGCCAACAACAGCCGGACGGAAGCGGCGAAGCTGCTGGGCATGTCGAGGCGCACTTTGCACCGTCGTCTGCAAGAGCTCGGGCTCGAGAGTGACGAGGGCTGAGGTTGTTGGCCGCTCAGGGACTCGTGAGTCAAGAGTTCTCGGCTCTTCTCGCCGCATCTAAGATCATCGCCCAAGGTTGGCGAAGATGACTGCCGAACTTTTGCTGAATCGTCGTTAGTTATTGCTGTTACAGCTAATCATTTCAACCGTTCAACTGCGGTTTTTAGGTTCAAGCTGCCCTTTTAGGGCTCGGATCCGTCTCTTAGAAACCTGGGCTTGCGCCTCGTTCCTTGGCTCCGCCCCAGGCTAAGATCAGGCTGCCCCCTGGGGCAAGAGCAGAACTCGTGACTCTCGAGTCAGGGATAGAGCCGGTGGATTTCCGCCGACAGGGCGAGGTACTCGTCGGCGAGGTCGATGACTTGGCTTTTGGCCTCTTCGATGGCATCCGATTTGATCAAGGTTTCGAGGGCGAGGGCGAGGGAGTAGAGGCGGCGGGCGCCGACATTGCCGCTGCTGCCCTTGAGGGTGTGGGCGATCATGGCGGCTCGCTTGGTGTCACGCTCGACCAGTGCCTCGGTCAATTCGGAAATCTGGTTTTGCGCCTTGTTGTCGAATTCGCGCAGCAGCATGCGTTCGAAATCGGGGTCGGGACCGCCGATGAGGGTTTGCAGGACCGTGAGTTCGAGATGTTCCTTGGGTAGCAGGGCGCTCGGGGTCGTGCGGCGGGCGGCAGGCGGCGGGCGGCCCTCGGGGGACATTCCTTCGGGCAACTTGCCGATCCATTTCTTCAGGATGGCGAGGAGGTCGTCGATGCGTGCGGGTTTGGAGAGGATGCCATCCATGCCGACCTCGGCGAGGCGTGATTCGACGTTGATGACATCGGCGGTGAAGGCGATGATGGGTGTCCTGGGCAGATCGAGGGCGGATTCGTTTTGGCGGATCAGCATGGTTGCCTCGAGGCCGTCCATGCCGGGCATGTGGCAGTCCATCAGGATGAGATCGAAGCGTTGAATGGAGGCGGCTTCGACGGCGGCGGCGCCGCTGGCGGCGAGGTTGACCTGGAGGCCGAGGCGGGTCAGCATGTGTTGGGCGATCTGGCGGTTGGTCGAGTCGTCGTCGGTGACCAGGATGAGGCCTTCGCAGCCTTCGGGCAGGCGGAATTTGAGGGGCAGGTCGGAAGGCGACGCGAGGCGGCCGGCGGCGGCGTCCCAGAGGTCGCCGCGGCGGGGCGGACGGAAGATCTCGCCCGAGGTGACGGCGCTGAGCTGGGTGGCGAGGGGGTCGTGGCCGCGGACGACGATCAGGCGTTTGGCGGCGATAGTGGAGTAGATCCGCAGGATGTCGCCCGGGGCGAGGCGGTCATCGGCGATGAGGAGGTCGGGCCGGTTGATGCCGGCGAGGGAGGCGTCGGGAGCGATAGTCTGGGTCGTCATGCCAGCGTGATTGAGCCAGCTGGAGGCGGCGAGCAGGGTGTCGGGATCGAGGCCGAGGAGGGCGGCGTGGCGTCCTTGCAGCTTGGGCATGGAGAGGCCGATAAAATCCGGAGCGGGAGGGCAGGAGACTTCGAGGGTGAAGGTTGATCCGTGGCCGGGTTTGGAGGTGAGGGAGATGGCGGCGCCTATCAGGCGGGCGAGTCCGCTGCACAGGGCGAGGCCGAGGCCGGAGCCGGAGTGGCGGCGGGTGAAGCCGCTGTCGTGCTGTTGGAAGGGCAGGAAGAGGCATTGCTGCTTGTCTTCGGCGATGCCGATGCCGGAGTCCTGGACGGAGAAGAGGAGGGTGTCGTCGATGCCGAGGCGGAGGCTGAGACGGATGCGGCCCTTATCGGTGAATTTGATCGCGTTGCTGAGGAGGTTGCCGAGGATTTGCAGGATGCGCTTGCGGTCGCCGATGACGCCGCTGGGGACGGCGGTGTCGATGAAGCAATGGAAGTCGATTTTTTTCTCATGGGTGAGGTCGCGGATGATTTCGCAGGCTTCCTCGGCGAGGCAGACCGGGTCGAAGGCGGCGTTATGGATCTGGATGCTGCCGGCTTCGAGCTTGGTCCAGTCGAGGATGTCGTCGACGATTGCAGTGAGGCGTCGGCAAGCCGAAGCGGCCGATTTCAACGAAATCTGGTTACGGACTTCGGGGCCGAGGATTTCGAGGCTGCCGCTAATTGCGTGGAGGGGATTGCGCAGCTCGTGGCTCATCGCTGCCAGGAAGTCGCTTTTTGCCTTCGAGGCGAGTTCGGCGGCGCCTAAGGCTTCGCGAAGATGGATGGTCTTCATGGCCACTTCTTGAGTCAGATTCGCCTTGGCGGCGAGAAGCTGTCGGGTGAGGCGGGAATTTTCCATGGCGAGGGCGGTCGAAGTGAGGGTGGCATTCAAGACGAGAAGCTCGGCTTGGTGGATGGTTTCGGCTGCACCTGGAGTGCTGGCAATCAGCAGGCCGAGGATGTCATCACGGGTTTCAAGGGCTTGGAGGATCACGGTGCCGTGTTCGGGACTGGAGCCCGGAAGGAGGAGGGGGCCGGGTCGGGACAAGGCCATGGCGATGGTACCGTCGTCGCGGAGTCGAGTGATCAGCAGGGTCATTGCATCTTGACAGGATTCAGGATGGTAGTGCACTGGTAGCAGGTCGAGGGTGGCGGCGGAAAGTTCAATCCATACCTGTGCTTTGGCATCGACGACAATTTCGATGCGTCGGGCAGCAGCTTTATAGAGGCTGCGCTGGTCGCCGGCGGCTTCCGCTTCTTTCTGGAATTCACCGGCTTCAGCCATCATCTCCAACGCTTGGACGATGCGCTGCTGGCGGGCTTCGAGAAGGGCGATTTTATCGATGGGGTTGACCTGATTCATAGTGTTTTTTGGGTTCATGGTTCTGGGAAGAAAATGTTAATCAATTCTGGGGTGGCGCCGGCAACTTTGTCGGCAATGCTTTGAATCGGCGGGAGGCCGGTGCTGAAAGGGATCCAGTTCTCTTCATCAGGTTGCTGCATATAGAGGTCGCCGGCGTTGCCGAGGCCAAGAGCATGGGCGAAACAGTCGCCGTAGTGGGTGATCAGAGCTTCTTCCTTGAAGCGCGGGGCCATACTGGGTTGGTGATGATAAGCGACAGCTTCGCGCAGGACCGGCGGCAGATTCCATTTCATGAAGAGAGCTTCGGCGACTTCGGCGTGGGTGAAGCCCAGGAGGCGGCGTTCGAGTTTGTGAATTGGCAGTTTCGATTCTGCGGCAGTTCGGAGAAGTTCAGCCACCGGCAATCGGGTGCCGTTTTCGATGATAACAAGGCGGCCGATGTCGTGCATCAAGCCGGCAGAGAACAGCACTTCGACGCTGCGATGGCGTTTGGCTTCGCCGAGGATTTTAGCCGCTGCTGCGGTGGCCAGGCTGTGCTGCCAAAAAGCTTTCATATCCATCAGGCCACTGGTCGATTTCGAGAATTTGCCGATGATGGAAACCCCCATCACCAAGTCGCGAGTTTGGCGGAAGCCGACAATGGTGATCGCTCTTGAAACACTGTCGATGTGCTGAGGGAAGCCGTAAAGAGCGGAATTGACGAGGCGGAGCAGACGGGAAGTCAAGACCTGATCGTTGGCGATGACCTTGGCGAGATCCTGGGCGGAGCTGGAGGGATCGTTGATCAGTTCATTGGCTTTGGAAAAGACTTCCGGCAAAGTGCCAAGATCCTTGACGGAATCGACCAGGGTTTGGGCTTGACTGTTCATGGCGTTTTTCCAGCGCCAGGATTCAGGGTGGCGGCGAGGAGTCCAGCGGCGAGGGCTTTGCTGAGGTCGACATGGATGAAGCGTTGGCGGATCTCTTCTTCATGGGCGGCATCGGGTTTGGCGTCAGCGGCTAGCGCGATGGCATTGGGGTCTTCGGCATCGACCATGACGTCGCGGATGCCCCAGGTGCGGAAAGTGGCGAGATGGGTTTCGCTTAAGACTGCTCCGGCAGGAAGCAACATCATCTGGCGCGGCGTCATGACTTTTTCGGTCACCGTCATACCAGCTTGAAGTTGCGCTATCGGGAGTCTTGCCATGCCGGTCACCTGCCTTTTTCAGCTTAGGAGTTCAGAAGTGGGGAGATCCCCCCGGGAAGAAATTACGCAATAAGCGTTCCACTATTAGAGGGGAGAGTCAAATTAAGCACGAAAAATGTGAGTGAGGGCAATCAGGTGATCAGCGACTTAGGTCTATCCAGGGGGATCAGAAACTGTTGGTGATGAAACTGGCGACATGGAGATCGGAAAAAGGGCAAACCCAGCTTCGCTCCACGCGTATCCAAGATAGCGTGACGCCCCCACCAAGAAAATCGTCGCCACGCCAATAGGCAGGCGCCTGGCTTCATTCATAGTTTTGTTCCACCACAAAACCGTGAACTTCAGGAAGCCAGACGCCATGAGCAAAGATAACACCGCAC